>JAYRMX010000086.1:0-17672 GCA_041912475.1 Myxococcota bacterium | reverse complement strand
GCGAGCGCGTGCAGCCCCGCCGCGCCGAACAGGCCGAACGCCGCGTCGTCGCCTCGCCCGTACGCGAACGCCGCGCCGGCCGCGAGCGGCGTGTCGCCATAGACACACAGACAGGTGTCACAATGGCCCGCTTCGACCGCGAGCGCGGCTCGCCCGACGATCGCCGCGCTGCCCGCGCCGCCGAGGATCTCCGAACCCGCGTAGTCGGGGTCGAGGCCGAGCTGCGCGCCGAGCCGCAGGAAGTGCGGCGTGATTCCGTCGACGATTCCCTGCGCGGGCCCCGGATCGGTGAGCAGGCCGTCGATGTCCGCAGGGCGAAGGCCGGCGTCTTGGGTCGCGGCCTTCGCCGCCTGCGCCTCGAGATCCCATGCCGTGCGGCCCTCGTGCCGGCCGAAGGCCGTGTGGCCGACGCCCGCGATGACCGCGTGGCGGCTCATGCGACGGGCGCCGGCATGCAGCGCCTCGCGATGATCTCGCGCATCACCTCGCTCGACCCGGCGCCGATCCCCCAGTTCTGCAGACCGCGCGAGCAGCGCGCGACGTAGCTCTCCTCCATGAAGCCGTAGCCGCCGTGCGCCTGCGCGCAGTCGAGCACGAGGCCACGGATCACCTCGGCGCCGTAGAGCTTCGCCATGCTGACGCTGGCCTCGGCGCGGGGGTTGCCGCACGAGAGCTCGTCCGCCGCACGGTACGTCAGCATCTCCGACGCCTCGAGCCGCGTGACCCAGTCGGCGAGCCGGTGGCGCCACGCCTGCATCGCGAGGATCGGCTGTCCGAAGACGCGGCGCTGCGCGGTGTAGGCGAGGGTCTCCTCGAGGACGTCGCGGCACACCGCGTTCATCATCGTGGCGAGGACGAGCCGCTCGCCCTGGAAGGCCTGCATGATGTAGCGGAAGCCGCGGCCCTCCTCGCCGATCAGCAGCCGCCGCGGGATCCGAACGTCGTCGAAGAAGAGCTCGGCCGTGTCGCTCGAGTGCAGATCGATCTTCGCGAGGCGGCGGCTCACCGTGAACCCCTTCGCGTCGGCCGGGCACACGACGAGGCTGACGCCTCCCGCTCCCGGGCCGCCGGTGCGGACTGCGAGCGTCACGAAGTCGGCGCGCGCGCCGTTCGAGATGAAGATCTTCGAGCCGCGGATCACGTAGTCGTCGCCGTCTCGCCGCGCGGTCGTCTGGAGCGAAGCGACGTCCGAGCCGCCGCCGGGCTCGCTCACCCCGAGCGCGGCAATGCGCTCGCCGCGGATCGCCGGGACGAGCCACTCGCGCCGCAGCGTGTCGCTGCCGTGCGCGTGGATCACCGAGGTCGCCATCTCGCACTGGACGAGCAGGCCCACCACGCAGCCGATGTCGCGGCCGCGCGTGAGCTCCTCGACGAGGATCACCGTGTACCAGTAGTCGAGCCCGCTCCCGCCCCATGCCGGGTCGAAGCGGATGCCGAGCAGGCCGAGCGCGCCGGCCTTGCGGAACAGATCGTTCGGAAAGAAGCCCTCCCGCTGCCAGCGCTCGGCGTTCGGCCAGATCTCGCCGGCCGTGAAGCGCCGCACGCTCTCGCGGAACGCCGCGTGCTCGTCGCTCCAGCGCGGAAAGCTCATCGCCGTGTCCTCCGGGAGGTCTTCGGCGGCGCCGCGCGGGGCACCGACCGAGGCGCCGCGATGCCGCGCGCGAAGACGTCGTCCATCACCGCCACGATCTCGTCGAAGCCGTAATCGCCGATCCCCGAGGTCTCGCGCTCGACGAGGACGCTTCCGAGGTGAAACATCAGGTAGGCGACGCGCTCGGGATCGATCGGGCGCAGCGCGCCCTCACGAACACCCTCCGCGAGGACGCGCCGCAGCAGGTCGATGATGCGCCGCTCCTGATCGCGCGTGAATGCGTGCGCGATCGGCGCGAGGCTCATCTCGGCGTCTCCCGCGACGGCGAGGCGAAGGACCTGGTTGCGCGCGTAGGTGGCGCGCGTCACCTCGACGATCTGGCGAATCTTCTTGCGCGCGCTCGCGCCCGATTCGAGCACCGCCGAGGCCTCGCGGATGAACGCCTCGGCGTCCTGCTCGAGGAGGCTCGCGTACAGGTGCTCCATGTTCCGGAAGTGCGCGTAGAGCGTGGTCCGCGAGCAGCCGGCCTCGCGCGCTACCTCGTCCATCGTCGTCTTGCGCGGTCCGAAGCGCAGGAAGCGGCGGCGAGCAGCCTCGAGGATGCCTTCGCGCGTGCCGCGTCCGGCCTCGGCCGGCTCGGGTCGGACCGGATGGGTCATGCGGAGCATATTAACACTTGATGTCAGTTTGTCAATCTGATAGGGTCGCCACGGACGGCCCGACGCGGGCCGCTGCGCCGGAGGACGCCATGAGCGCGACGACGAGCCGACGACCGGGAGCGATCGACGCCTGGGCCACGCTGGTGCGTCCCGGAACGCTGGGTCGCTGGCCGGCGGAGTTCCTCCACATCTTCCGGCGCTACGGGACGCTCGAGCTCTTCGAGCGCGGGATGACGGCCGAAGCGCTGATCGACGAGATGGACGCCGCCGGCGTCGATCGCCTCATGCTCTCGGCGTTCGCGTACGGCGACGTCGAGATCATCACGAACGAAGAGGTCGCCGAGGTCTGCGGCAAGCACCCCGACCGCTTCACCGGCGTCGGGACGGTCGACCCGCGCGGAAAGCCGATGGACGTCGTTCGCAAGATCGAGCGGCTCGCGCGCGGTCTCGGCCTGCGAGGCCTTCGCCTCGAGCCGTACGCGTACGGCGACGGCACGGTCGGCGCGCCGCCCAACCAGAAGATGTACTGGCCGGTGTACGCGAAGTGCGTCGAGCTCGGCCTTCCCGTGGCGATCCAGGTCGGCCACACCGGCCCGCTGCTGCCGTCGGAGGCGGGCCGGCCGATCTATCTCGACGAGGTCGCCCTCGCCTTCCCCGAGCTCGTGATCCTCGGCTGCCACCTCGGGCAGCCGTGGCACGAGGAGATGATGATCCTCGCCTGGAAACACCCGAACGTGTACGTCGAGACGAGCGCGCGGGCGCCGAAGCACTGGCCCGAATCGTTCGTGAAGTTCGCCGGGAGCTACGGGCAGGACAAGGTGCTCTGGGCGACCGACTACCCGCTGCTCACGTTCGGCCGAACGCTGGACGAGCTCGCCGACCTCGGCTTCTCGGACGCGGTGTACGAGAAGATCGTCCGCGGCAACGTGATCCGCGCGTTCCGGCTGGAGCGCGGAGCGTGAGCGCGCCGCTTCGCCTCGAGAGCCGCGACGGCGTCGCGACGATCACGCTCGCGCGACCCGAGCGCCTCAACGCCCTCGACCTCGAGACGCTCGACGCGCTCGTCGCCGCGCTCGACGCCGTCCGCGCGAGCGACGACCGCGTGCTCGTCCTCGCGGCCGAAGGCCCCGCCTTCTGCGCCGGCGCCGACCGCGCCGAGATGGTCGAGCGGCCGCCGCGCGAGTGGGGGCCGATCGTCGACCACTATCTCGATCCCGTTCGCCGCATCGCCGACCTCGACATCCCGGTGATCGCGCGGCTGCAGGGAGACGCCGTCGGCGGAGGCTTCGGCCTCGCGATCGCGTGCGACTTTCGCATCGCGCGCGCCGGAATCCGCCTCGGAGCGCCGTTCATCCGGATCGGCCTCGCCGGCTGCGACATGTCGGCCGGCTATCACCTGCCGCGACTCATCCCGCTCGGCGCCGCGACCGAGCTCATGATGACCGGAAGGCTCGTCGGCGCCGACGAGGCGCTCGCGCTCGGACTCGTTCATCGCGTGGTCGCCGCCGAGCGGCTCGACGACGAGGTGCAGTCGTTCGCGACGCGCCTTCTAAGCGGGCCGCCGATCGCCCTCGCCTTCACCAAGCGCGCGCTTCGCCGCTCGCTCGACCGCTCGCGCGAGGCCGAGTTCGACTACGAGATCTACGCGCAGACGACGTGCATCCAGACCGAGGACCACCGCGAGGGCGTCCGCGCGTTCTTCGACGAGAAGCGCCCGCCGGTCTTCCGGGGCCGCTGAGATGGCCGACCCCGACTTCTATCTCTCCGACGAGCAGCGCGAGCTGCAGCGCGCGCTGCGCGAGCTGGTGTCGAAGGAGATCGCGCCGATCGCGGCGCGATGCGACGCGGCCGAGCGCTTCCCGCGAGAGCTGTTCCCGAAGCTCGGCGCGCTCGGCTACCTCGGCCTGCGCTTTCCCGAGGAGGTCGGCGGGTCCGGCGGATCGAATCTCGACTACGCGATCCTGTGCGAGGAGCTCGCGTACGGCTCGGCGGGGATCGCGCTCGGCGTCTACGTCCACGTCGCGCTCGCCTGCGCAGCGCTCGAGCGCTTCGGCTCGCCGGAGCTGAAGCGCGACTGGCTCGCGCCGGCGCTCCGCGGCGAGCGGTTCGGCGGCTGGGCGTTCGCCGAGGCCGGCGCCGGGTCCGACGCCGGCTCGGTCGCGACGCGCGCCGCCCGAGACGGCGATGCGTACGTCCTCACCGGATCGAAGCTCTTCATCACCAACGCGCCGATCGCCGACTTCCTCATCGTCGTCGCGTCGACTGCGCCCGGCGAGCGCCTCAAGGGCCTCTCGCTCTTCCTCGTCGAATGCGACCGGCCGGGCTTTCGCGTCGCAGGGTCGCTGTCGAAGCTCGGCGTTCGCGCGTCCGAGATGGGCGAGCTCGTGTTCGACGGGTGCCGCGTCCCGGCAGGCAACCTCGTCGGCCGCGAGAACCGCGGCTTCCTCGACGCGCTGCACACGCTGACGCTCGGGCGAATCGCCTCCGCCGCCTTCGCGGTCGGCCTCGCCCGAGCCGCGCTCGACGCGACGCTCGCGCACGTTCGCGAGCGGCGTCAGTTCGGTCAGCCGATCGGGTCGTTCCAGGCGGTGCGCTTCGGCATCGCCGACATGGCGCTCGCGATCGAGGCGTCGCGTCTGCTCTGCCATCGCGCGGCGATCGCAGCCGACCGCGGCCTTCCGCACGGCCGCGAGGCCTCGATGGCGAAGCTCTTCGCGACCGAAGCCTGCACCCGCATCGTCGAGCGCGCGCTCCACTACCACGGCGCCAGCGGCTTCATGGCCGACTCGCCGATCGCCCGCTTCTACCGCGACTGCAAGGTCTTCGAGCTCGGCGAAGGCTCGAGCGAGCTCCAGCGCGAGATGATCGCGCGCGACCTCCTCTGAAGCGGCCGCTCGTTCCGGTTTTCCGCTCTCGGCCCCGCGGCCAGGGCGCGGCGCGCAGCCGAGGGGCGCGCCGCAGCGCGCGCGAGCCGCTGCGCCGCCGGAGCGAGGCTCGGGGCCGCGTGCGTCAGAGCGCGCGCGCCACCGGGCTCGCTGGACGCCGCCGGCGTGAGGCGCAGCGCCACGCAGCGCGCCGATTCGCCACGCATCCGCCTCCGAGACGATGGCGGGGCGACTTGCGGCCGGCACGGCGCTTGCGATCGCCGGAAGCCGCGAACGCACCCGCCCGATCCGCGGAAGGCAGAACCCAGGGAGCCCTCGTGATCCATTACGTGACCGGAGACATCCTCGAGACCCGGGCGCGCGCCGTCGCGCACGGCGTCGCTCCCGGCGACCACTTCGACTCCGGGCTCGCCCGGTCTCTGCGCGAGCGCTGGCCGGCGATGGTGAAGGACTTCCGTCACCACTGTCAGGTCAGCCATCCCCGACCGGGTGAGGTCTGGGCGTGGGCCGGCGCCGGCGGAGCTCGCATCTTCAACCTGCTGACGCAAGACGGCGCGCCCGCGCACCATGCGAAGCCGGGACGCGCCTCGGTCGCCCACGTGAACCACGCGCTCCGCGAGCTGCGCCGCCTCGTGACCGATGCGCGCATCGAGTCGCTCGCCCTGCCGCGCCTCGCCACGGGTGTCGGGGGCCTCGACTGGAAGGAGGTGCGGCCTCTCGTCGAGAAGCACCTCGGAGACCTCGAGATCCCCATCTACGTCTACGAGACGTACCAGCCGGGGATCGCGGCGAAGGAGCCGGCGGGCGCCTGAACGCGAGCGACGAGAGCGGGCCGTGGGCGATGAGATCGAACGGATCGAGCTGGGAGCGGAGCAGACCGCGCGCTTCGACGCACGGCTCCGAGACGAGGTCGCGCTCTTCGGACGGATCGCCCGCAGCGGCGGACTCTCGCGCGCAGGGTTCGTCGTCGGCTTCGAGCTCGAGGCCTGGCTCGTCGATCACGGCCTCGTTCCCGCGCCCGTCAACGAGCGCTACCTCGCGACGCTGTCCGATCCGCTCGTCGTCCCCGAGCTCTCGCGTTTCAACGTCGAGCTGAACGGAACGCCACGGGGGCTCGGCGCCGACGCGTTCTCGCAGATCGCCGCGGAGCTCGATGCCACGTGGCGGCGCTGCCTCGACGTCTCGCACGACATGGACGCGGCGCTCGTCCTCATCGGCATCCTTCCCACCATCCGCCAGAGCGACCTCACGCTCGCGAACGTCTCGCCGCTCCGGCGCTATGCCGCGCTGAACGAGCAGATCCTGCGCCTGCGCGAGGGCAAGCCGATCGAGCTCGACATCGACGGCGACGAGCCCCTGCATCTGCTGCACCACGACGTGATGCTCGAGGCCGCGACGACTTCGTTTCAGGTGCACCTCCAGATCCCGGCCGACCTCGCCGTGCGCTTCTACAACGCGTCGCTGCTCGCGTCGGCACCCGTCCTCGCCGCCGGAACCAACTCGCCGTTCCTGTTCGGGCACCGGCTCTGGGACGAGACTCGCATCCCGCTCTTCGAGCAGGCGGTGGCGACGCACGCATCCGGCACGGAGCCCGAGAGCCGCCGCGTGACGTTCGGATCGGGCTGGCTGCGCGAGAGCATCGCCGAGCACTTCGAGGATGCGGTGAGGCGCTTCCCGGTGCTGCTCCCGCGCGTGGTCGACGAGGCCCCCGCACGCTTCTCGCACCTTCGCCTCCACAACGGGACGATCTGGTGCTGGAACCGTCCGCTCATCGGATTCGATCCGGACGGCGCCGTACACACGCGCATCGAGCATCGCGTGCTGCCCGCCGGGCCGAGCCTCGCCGACATGATCGCGAACGCGAGCTTCTGGGTCGGGCTCGTCAGCGCCCTCGCGACGCTCGGGCGTCCGCCCGAGCGCGACGTGTCGTTTCGCCGCGTGCGCGAGGGGTTCGAGGACGCCGCGCGGCGCGGGCTCGAGGCGCGCATCGCCTGGCTCGGTGGCCGCATGCGCCCCGTCCGCTCGCTCATCCTCGACGAGCTCTTGCCGATGGCGCGACAGGGTCTGCGGATGCACGGCGTTCATGCCGAAGAGATCGATCGCTGGCTCGGCATCGTCGAGCAGCGGGTCCGCAAGGGAGCGACGGGCTCGGCCTGGCAGTGCCGGTGGGTCGAGCGTCATGGCCGCGACTTCCCGCGCATGCTCGCCGACTACCTCGAGCACCAGCGCAGCCGCGCGCCCGTGTGCGAGTGGCCGGCGTGATGCTGCGGGCGCTCGACCACGCTCCCGACGGCTTCGGCGTCGCCGCACCGCATCTCGCGGCCCTTCCGACCCACCCGCTCGCCCCGGCAGCCATCGCCTCTGCTACCTGATGGACCGGCTTCCCGTCTCCGAGCGGCCAGCGCCCTCGCCGCGCCGTCAGGGCTCGCCGAGAACGGCGCGCACCACGAACTCGGCGACGGCTTCGCGCGCACGCCGCTCGTCGACCGCCTGCGGCGACGGGTCCCAGTGGCGGTGGACCGCCCAGAAGACGAGCGTCTCGAGCAGCATGCGGGCGGTGAGCGCGACGTCCACGACGCGCGGGATGCGCCCGCGGCGGCTGCGGTCTTCGAGATAGCGCTGCAGCAGCGCGAGCGTGCCCCGGCGTCCGGCCCCGAACCACACGTCGGCGAGATCCGGGTAGTCCTGCGCGCAGCGGTCGAGGAGCTTGATGCCGATTCGGTTTCGCACGAGCGTGTCGTAGAGCTCGAGAACGATCGCGCCGAGCTCGCCACGAACGTCGGTCACGCGGCGGCGCGCGAGGGCGTCGGCGAGGGCCGGGAGCGTCGCGTCTTCGGCGACGCGCTTGCGCACCACTTCGAGCGTCGCGCGCGCGGGCGGCGTCGGAATCGGGAGCCGATCGGGCAGCTCGGCCGGCTCGCGCGCGTCGGAGTGCCGGAGCACGGCGTCGAAGAGCGCCTCCTTGCTCTCGACGTAGAGATAGACCGTCCCCTTCGCGAGCCCCATCCGCGCCGCGACATCGGCCATCTGCGTCCGCCGGTAGCCCTGTTCGAGGAACACCGCGGTCGCCGCCTCGAGGAGGTCGTTGAAGCGGTGCTGCGGGATCACGCGGGGCACGGCTCGAAGATACATGACCGGCGTGGTCAGTCGAGTGCGTCCGGGCGCGCCGCGGCGCGAGAGCGGGAGGCGAGGTCGCGCAGGACGCGCGTGACGGCGCGGCTCGCGGCGACGACGCCGCCGTACGGGTCGTCGGAGGGAGCGTCCTCGACCGCCTCGAGCTCGTACGTCGCCACGAGACGCCGCGACGCGAGGTCGACGAGCTGCGCGCGCAGCGCGAAGCGGACGCGGCTCGGCTGCTGCGTGAACTCCTGCTGGAGAGCGAGCAGCTCGGTGTCGAGGCGCAGCGTCGCGAGCGCGCCGCTCGGGCCCTGCACGGTGCGAAAGCCGCTTTCGCGCTCGAGCGCCTGCGCGATCAGCGGCGCGAGCATCCTGGCCGGGGCGTCGGCCCACTCGCTGTGCGCGAACGACTTCACCTCGTAGGCGCGCGTCACGTAGAGCATGCGCGCGCCGTCGAACGCGGGGCCGGCGACGGTCGGCGCGATGAGCAGCACCGGGCCGTCGGCCGCGCCGCGAGCCCCGGCGCCCGGCGCTGCGCGCGGGGTGTCCTCCCCAGTGCTCGGGCTCGCGGCTGCGGGACCGACTGCGGCTTCGATCACGAAGCGCGCAGGGGGCTCGGCCTTCTCGGGAAGCGGCAGCGCGCAGCTCGCGATCGCGACGCCGAGCGCCGCGAGGGCGCCGACCGCACCTCTCGCCGCGACCGCGCCGGCCTCGCACCGGAGCGTCGAGAGCCTTCTGCGGCTCATGGCTCCCCCGGGCCCGGAGGCGGCGCGGGCCGGCCCATGACGAGCGCGTTGGGCGTGCGCTCGAGCTCCTGCGCTACGCGGGTGAGTGACGCCGTGAGCGCCCGCGCGTCCGCGAGCAGGCGTTGCAGCTCGGGGAGCGCATCGGCGCCGAGGCGACCGGCCTCGTCGAGTGTGGCCCGCGCCGAGGCGCCGGCGCGCGCGATCTCGGCCGCGGCGTGCTCGACGGCCGCCGCGCTGCGCGCCACCTGCTGGACGAGCGGGACGAGGTCGCGGCTCGCTCGCGCGCTGTTGTCGAGCGTCGTCGCCGCGTTCGCGAGGCCGGAGTCGATGTCCTTCGATCGCGACGCGAGAACGTGCGTGACGCGGTCGAGATCGCGGATCGTCCGCTGCAGGGCCGCGCGCGTCTCCGCGTCGACGAGCTGGTTGATGCTCTGGGCAGTCTGCGAGAGGTCGGCGACGAGCGCGCTGGCTCCGGTGTCGAGGCGGCGCAGCAGCGACGGCGCCGTCGGGATCACCGGCAGGCCGCCGGGCTCGATGGGCCGCAGCAGCGGCGACTCGCGGCTCCCGCCGCCGAGATCGAGGAACGCGATCCCGGTGAGGCCCTGCACGCTCAGCACCGCGACCGTGTCCTCCTTGATCGGGACGCCGCGCTCGATCGCCAGCACGAGCCGAACCCGCTGCGGGTCCGTCGGATCGAGCGCGATCTCGCGGACCGATCCCACCGCGACGCCCTTGTATTTGACCGGCGCGTGCTCGTTCAGCCCCGAGATCGACTCCGTGAAGTACGCGAGATAGGTGTCGTAGTCCTTCCGCTCCGTCCGCCCCGACGAGATCCACAGCACGCCGGCGACGATCGCGCCCGAGAGCAGCAGCACGAACGCGCCGACGATCGCGTAGTTCACTTTCGTTTCCATGCCTGCTCCCGTGCCCCGCGGCCGCGCGGCCCGTGGAAGTACTCGCGGATGAGGGGCAGCTCCGAGGTCGCGAGCTCCCCCATCGTCCCCACCCCGGCGATCCTGCCGTCGACCATGAATGCCACCCGGTCCGCAACGCGCCAGAGAAGATCGAGATCGTGCGTGATCACGACGATGGTGAGGCCGAGCAGCTCCTTCATGCGCCGCACCAGCTCGTCGAAGCCGCTCGCGCTCAGCGGATCGAGGCCCGCGGTCGGCTCGTCGAGGAAGAGCAGGCTCGGGTCGAGAGCGATGGCGCGGGCGAGCGCCGCGCGCTTTCGCATCCCGCCCGAGAGCTCGGCCGGGTGCTTCGCACCGGCGGTCGGCGGAAGGCCCGCGAGGGCGATCTTCACGGCGGCGATCTCGTCGATGAGACGGTCGCCGAGCGCCGTGTGCTCGCGCAGCGGGAGGCCGACGTTCTCGGCGACGGTGAGCGCGCCGAACAGGGCGCCGCGCTCGAACATCACTCCCCAGTTGCGCCGCAGCGGAAGCGCCTCCTCGTCCGAGAGCCCGACGACCTCGCTTCCGAACACCCGAATCGACCCGGACTCCGGCCGCTGCAGCAGGATGATCTCGCGCAGCAGCGTCGACTTGCCGCAGCCGCTCGCTCCCGCGAGCGCGAAGATCTCGCCGCGCCGGACGCTCAGGCTCACGCCGTCGTGGACGACGGCCGCGCCGAAGCGCGTGCGAACGTCGCGCACCTCGACCACAGGGTCGGCCCCGGCGACCGCAGCGCTAGATGCCGAGGGCATTGAACGCCACCGAGAACGCCGCATCGGCGACGATCACGAGGAAGATCGACTGGACCACGCTCACGGTCGTGCGGTGGCCGACGCTCTCGGCGTCGCCGACGACCTGAAGGCCCTGAAAGCAGCCGACGAGAGCGATGATCGCCGCGAAGACGGGCGCTTTGCCGATGCCGACGAGGAAGTCCGAGAGGCGAAGCGCGTACTGGAGGCGGTCGAGGAAGTCCTCGTAGCCGACGGCCAGCTCGGCCTTCGCCATCACCATGCCGCCCAGAACGCCGAGTACGTCGGCGTAGACGGTGAGCAGAGGCAGCGCGATCGCGAGGGCGGCGATCTTGGGGAGAACGAGCAGCTCGATCGGTACGACGCCGACCGTGCGGAGCGCATCGATCTCCTCGGTCACCTTCATCGTCCCGATTTGCGCGGCGTAGGCGGAGCCCGAGCGACCGGCAACGATGATCGCCGTCAGCAGCGGTGAGAGCTCGCGCAGCATGGCGAGGCCGACGAGGTCGGCGACGAAGATGTTGGCGCCGTAGCGCCGGAGCTGCGTCGCTCCCTGGTACGCGATCACGATGCCCATGAGGAAGCAGAGCAGGCCGCTGATCGGGAGCGCGTCGAAGCCCGCCATTCGGACGTTGAAGAGAATCGGGCGCCAGCGGATCCGCGCGGGCCGGGCGGCCGAGCGGAGCGCGACGAGCGACGCCTCGCCGACGAACGAGAGCATCTCGAGGCCCTGCGTCACGCTCCGGGCGGCAGCGCGTCCGAGCCGCTCGAGCCAGCCCGGCGACGCGGGCCGCTCGGAGACCGCCGCCGCGAGCGCCGGCGTCGCCAGCAGCTCGGCGAGCTCGCGGTGCTCCGCACGGAGCCCTTCGACGCGCACACTGCGCCCCTCGCGCTCGAGCTCCTGAACGGCGCGGCGCATGAGCCACGCGCCGGCCGTGTCCATCGCGGCCACCGCCGACGCGTCGATGGCGAGCTCGCGTCCGCCGGGCCAGACGACGCGCGGGAGCCGGCGCTCGAGAGCGGCGAGGCGCCCGACGGTCCACGCGCCGACGCAGCGCACGACGGCGCCGTCGACCTCGACGTCGGCATTGCGTTCGAACGCTCCAGGTGCGGGCGGCGGCATCGACCCCCCGCATCCAGCGTAGGAGACGGCCTCGCCGCGCGCACCGAGACGGGCCCGGCTTCGCGGCGCCGGGCCGCTGCGGTGGCGGCCGGCCGGCGTCACACTCCGGCGCTACGAGCCCATGAGCGAACCGACTCCGAACGCCGCGCGGTCCTCCTCGCTGCTCGGCCGCGTCATCGACCTCTTCCTCACCGGCCATCTGCCGGCGCTCGTGATCGCGCTCTCTCTCGCGGGCGGAGTCGTCGCGCTCGCGCTGACGCCGCGCGAAGAGGAGCCGCAGATCGTCGTCCCGGCGGCGGACGTCCTCGTCGATGCGCCCGGCCTCTCGGTCGAGGAGGTCGAACGCCAGGTCTCGACGCGGCTCGAGAAGCTCCTCGCGCAGATCCGCGGCGTCGAAGACGTGTACTCGATGTCGCTCCCGGGCCGCTCGATCGTGACGGTCCGCTTCTTCGTCGGCGAGGACCGCGAGAGCAGCCTGCTCGAGATCTACAACAAGCTCGAGTCGAACCGCGACCTCGTTCCGCCCGCCGTCAGCGGCTGGGTCGTGAAGCCGATCGAGATCGACGACGTGCCGATCGTGGTCGCGACGCTGTGGAGCGACCGGCCGGCCGAGATCGACGACTACGCCCTGCGGCGAATCGCCGAGGAGGTCGAGATCGAGCTGCAGTCGCTGCCGCAGATCAGCCGCACGGCCGTGGTCGGAGGCCGGCCCCGCACGGTGCGCGTCGAGCTGCGCGCCGAGGCGCTCGCCGCGCGGCAGACGTCCGCGCTCGAGGTGGCCTGGGCGCTCGGCGTCTCGAACCTTCGCCGGCGCGCGGGAGGCTTCGACCGCCTCGACGAGGGCTTCGTCGTCGACGCCGGAGAGCCGATCGCGGGCGCCGACGCGCTGCGCTCGCTGGTCGTGAACGTCGTCGACGGCGTCCCCGTGCTGCTGCGTGACGTCGCCGACGTGCACGACGGCCCCGACGAGGCGTCGCGCTACGGCTGGATCGGCTTCGGCCCCGCCGAGCCGGGGGCGCCCGCGGGCCTGCTCCCGGCCGTCGCCATCTCCGTCGCGAAGCAGCGCGGGGCGAACGCCGTCGACGTCGCGCGGCGCGTCGAGGAGAAGCTCGCCGAGCTCGCTCCGACGCACCTTCCCGCCGGCGTCCACGTCCGCATCACGCGCAACGCCGGCGAGACGGCGAACGACAAGGTGAACGAGCTGGTCGAGAGCCTGCTCGTCGCGCTGGTCATCGTGATCGGTCTCTTCGCGTGGTCGCTCGGCTGGCGTGAGGGCCTCGTCGTCGCGGTGGCCGTTCCGATCACCTTCTCGCTCACGCTCCTCGTCAACTACCTCGCCGGCTACACGATCAACCGCGTGACGCTCTTCGCGCTGATCCTCGCCCTCGGCCTCGTCGTCGACGACCCCGTCGTCGACGTCGAGAACATCCACCGCCACTACCGGATGCGCCGCGAGCCCCCGCTCGCGGCGATCCGCACGGCGGTGAACGAGGTTCGCCCGCCGATCCTGTACGCGACGCTCGCCGTCGTGCTCTCGTTCCTGCCGATGCTCTTCATCACGGGCATGATGGGCCCGTACATGCGGCCGATGGCCGTGAACGTCCCCGTCGCGATGGCGATGTCGATGCTGGTCGCGTTCACCGTGACGCCGTGGCTCGCCTACCACGTGCTGCACCGCCCGCGGACGGGCGATGCCGAGGCGCCTGCCCCTCCCGTCGAGGAGTCGGGTGCGTACCGCTTCTACGAGCGCGTCCTCGGCCCGCTGCTCGACCGGCGGCGGCGCGCCGTCGCCCTGCTCGCCGGGACGGCGGGACTGCTGGCGCTCGCGCTGCTGCTGGCGCTGCTTCGGGCGGTTCCGCTCAAGATGCTGCCGTTCGACAACAAGAACGAGTTCCAGGTGCTGATCGACATGCCTGAGGCAGCGACGCTCGAACGAACGGACGCGGTCGCGCGCCGCCTCGCCGAGGTGCTGCGGCGCGCGCCCGAGGTCCGGGATTTCGAGCTCTACGCCGGAACCGCGAGCCCGGTCGACTTCAACGGCCTCATCCGGCACTACTTCCTGCGCCGCGGCCCGAACGTCGCCGAGATCCGAGTGAACCTCGCGGGAAAGCGCGAGCGCGAGATGCAGTCGCACGAGATCGCGCTGCGCCTGCGAAGCGAGCTCGAGCGCGTCGCGCACGACGCGGGTGCGCGCATTGCGGTCGTCGAGGTGCCGCCCGGGCCGCCGGTCCTCGCGACGCTGACCGGCGAGGTGACGGGCGCGCCGCAGACGCCGTACGAGCGGCTGCGAGCGGGGGCGCTCGCCGTCGAGGAGCGCCTTCGCGCGGAGCCGCTCGTTCGCGACGTCGACTCGACGGTCGAAGCGGCGCAGGAGCGCCTCGTCTTCGTGACCGACCAGGAGAAGGCCGCGCTCTCGGGCGTCTCGGTCGAGGACGTCGCGCGGACCGCCGCGCTCGCGCTCGGCGGGCTGGACGCGAGCTGGCTGCACGAGCCCGGCGAGGTGAATCCGCTGCCGATCCGGCTGCGGCTCGCACGCGCCGATCGCGCGGGCGACGAGGCGCTCGCGGCGCTCGTCGTGAAGGGAAGGCCCGGGATCGCGAAGGTGCGCGAGGCGGGCGGGACGCGCGACGCGCCGGTGCCGCTGGTTCGCCTCGGCGAGCTCGGACGCTTCGAACGGCGGCCGGCCGAGCAGGCGATCTACCACAAGAACATGCAGCGCGTGGCGTACGTCTACGCCGAGACGGCCGGCCGCGCGCCCGCCGAGGTGATCGCCGACGTCGGCGCGGACCTCGGCGCGCCGGGAGCTCCCGCCGCCGGCGGCGTCGCGGACGGCGCCGCCGCGCGCCCGCTCTCGGGCCGCACCTACCTCTCCAGCGGCAGCGGCGTCGCGTGGTCGATGCCGCCCGGAACGTCGGTGCGCTGGAACGGCGAGGGCGAGTGGAAGATCACGCTCGACGTGTTCCGCGACCTCGGAATCGCGTTCGGCGTCGCGCTCGCCGGGATCTACTTCCTGCTCGTCGCGCAGACCGGGAGCTACGCGATGCCGCTCGTCCTCATGATCTCGATCCCGCTCACGCTGATCGGGATCCTGCCGGGGTTCTGGCTGCTCGGCGTCGTCGCCGGCGGCCCCGTCGGAGGGTTTCCCAACCCGATCTTCTTCACGGCGACGGCGATGATCGGGATGATCGCGCTCGCGGGGATCGCCGTTCGCAACGCGATCCTGCTGATCGAGTTCGTCCACGTCGAGCTCGCGCGCGGTGCACCGCTGCGCGAGGCGCTGCTGCGTGCGGGCGCGGTGCGAACGCGCGCGATCCTGCTGACGGCGGGCGGCGCGATGCTCGCCGCGCTCCCGATCACGCTCGACCCGATCTTCTCGGGGCTGGCGTGGGCGCTCATCTTCGGCCTGTTCGTGTCGACGGCCTTCACGCTCGTGGTGATCCCCGTGGTCTACGCGCTCGTGTACGCGAACCGCCCCGGCCACGGCCTCCCGCCGAAGCCGGCACAGGAGACCGCATGACGAGGCTTCGAAGCGTGCTGCAGGTGGGAGGCGCCGCGGTCGCGGTCGCTGCGACCGTCGCGTGGCTCTCGGGGAGCTGCGGGCCGAAGATCCGGCCGGGCGAGGTCGGCGGGGCGGCGCAGGCGCCCGCGGGCGAGGTCGTCGCGGTCGACCGCTCGTCCATCCCCGTCGTCGAGCCGGCGAGCGGGACGATCGAGTCCTCCAAACACACGACGGTGTCATCGAGGATCCTTTCGCGCATCGAGGACGTCCGCGTTCGCGCCGGCTCCGACGTGAAAGAGGGCGACGTCCTCGTCGTCCTCGACGCGCGCGACCTCGACGCCCGCGTTCGCGAGGCGCGCGAGGCGGCGGCCGCCGCGCGGTCGCAGCTCGACCTCGCGATCCGCGAGCAGGAGCGGATCGAGCAGCTCGGCAGAGCCGGCGTCGCTCCGCAGCGCGAGCTCGACCGCGCGCTCTCGGCCCGCCGCGTCGCGGCGGCGGAGGTCGAGCGCGCCGGCCAGAGGCAGCGAGACGCCGAGGCCGCGCTCTCGCACGCCGAGCTCCGCGCGCCGGTCTCGGGCCGCGTCGTCGACCGCCTCGCCGAGCCGGGCGACACGGCGGCGCCGGGAGCGCCGCTGCTCCGCATCTACGATCCCGCGCTGCTCCGGCTCGAGGCGCCGGTCCGCGAGTCGCTCGCGCAGCACCTCGCCGTCGGACAGCGGGTCGCAGTCAGCGTCGAGGCCGCGGGGCAGCGCGTCGACGGCGAGGTCGAGGAGATCGTCCCGCAGGCCGAGCCGGGCTCGCGCACCTTCCTCGTGAAGGTCCGCATCCCGCCGAGCACGCGCGTCCTCGCCGGCATGTTCGGCCGCATGGAGGTGCCGGTCGGCGAGCGAGCGAGCCTGCGGGTCCCGGAGGCCGCGATCGAGCGGATCGGCCAGCTCGACTTCGTAACGGCGATCGGCCCCGGCGGCGCGGCCGAGCACCGCCTCGTCACGACGGGCGCACGCGACGGCCAGGGCCGCGTCGAGGTGCTCTCGGGCCTTCGCGCGGGAGAATCCGTCGTGGTCCGTTCGGCGGGCCCGCCGGCGGGAGGCTGATTCACAGTGCCCCGGGAAGGCGCAGAGCGCCGCTCTCCGGGCTGCGCTCGACACGAGCCGGGGGTGCTGCTAAACACTGTTCAATTCGTTGATCGGTGTTCAATGGTTGCCGCCTCGCCCTCCGGATCTTCCCGCCTCGAGCGCCAGGAGCGCGCCCGCACGCAGATGCGCGAACGCATCTGCGCGGCGGCCATGGATCTGTTCCTGCGCGAGGGTTTCGAGCGCACGTCGATCCGCCGCATCGCCGCCGCGATCGGCTACACGCCGGGCGCGATCTACTCGTACTTCGGGGACAAGGACGACATCCTCTACGCCCTTCACGAGCAGGGCTTCGCACGGCTTCGCGTGCTGCTCCACACGCTCGACGGCTGCGGACTCGGCGCTCGCGAGCGCTTCGAGCGCGTCGGCGAGCTGTACCTGCGCTTCGCGTTCGAGAATCCGCACTACTACGACCTCATGTTCATCAAGGACCGGACGGCGAAGAAGATCGAAGAGCTGGGCGAGTGGGAGGTCGGCCTCGACACGTACGACTTCGTCCGCACGATCGTTCGCGAGTGCATGCGTGACGGCGTCCTCCCGCAGGGCGACGTCGAGGCCGCGACGTTCGCGCTGTGGGCGAGCGTCCATGGCATGGCCTCGCTCGTGATCCGAAGCCGGTGCAAGATGATTCCTCCCGACGCACTTCCCACGGTCGTCGCGGAGGCCTACCGCTGGACGATGCGCGCCATGCCGGCGCCAGAGCCTGCGCATCCCCCGCGCGCCCGGGGATGCGTACGGAAGTCCGGCCGATGAGAGGACCCGGATGCGATCGGGACGAAGGGCTGGGCGCGCTCGGTTTCTGATCCTGCTCCTGCTCTCGGGCTGCCACGGCGCCGCGGCGCCGGCTCCGGACACCGCGACGCAGGCGGGGCGTCCCGTACGGACCGCGCCCGTGCGGCGCGAGGAAGCGGCGCCGCCCGTCCGGGCTACGGGCCTCGTCGCCGGCAAGGAGGAGCTGCGGCTCTCCTTCAAGGTCGGCGGCGTCGTCGACCGCGTGCTGGTCGACGAGGGCGCGCGTGCGCACAAGGGGCAGGTGCTCGCCACGCTGCGACAGGACGACGCCGCATCGCAGGCGCTCCAGGCCGCGCGCAGCGCCGAGAAGGCCGAGCGAGACGTCGAGCGCGCGAAGCGGCTGCACGCGGGCGGCGTGGGATCGCTCGAGCGCCTGCAGGACGCGCAGACCGCCCTCGACGTCGCGCGCGCCTCGCTCACCATGG
>JAYRMX010000085.1:0-9470 GCA_041912475.1 Myxococcota bacterium | reverse complement strand
CACGCACTGGGAGCGCCTGCGCGCGGCGCACGTCGGCCACCAGCTCGGCCTCGAGATCCTCGCCGTGCTCCCGATGATCGCGGCGAAGGTCGGCTTCTACGATCTCGCGCTCGAGAACGATCTCGGCATCCGCATCCCCGAGCGCCTCCTCGACCGCAAGCTCCAGGACGCGATGCGGCGCGTGCTGGTCCCGCCGCCGCCGACTCGTTCGGACGAGATCGTCGCGGCGATGGGCGGCATGTTCTACAACCGCGAGGCGCCGCACCTGCCGGCGTTCGTCGAGGAGGGCGGCCACTTCGACAAGGGCGCGCCGCTCTACATCATCGAAGTGATGAAGATGTTCAACAAGGTCTACGCGCCGTTCTCGGGAACGGTCCGCGAGGTGCTCGTCGGCGAGAACGGCATCACCGTTCGGAAGGGTCAGCCGCTGTTCCGCATCATCCCCGACGAGCACGTCGCCGAAGAAGACCCCGATGCCCGCGCGCTGCGAATCCGCGCGAGTACGGACTCGTACCTCGAGCGGCTGGGGTAGCTTCTCGCCGCACTGCGGCCGGAGCGGCTCGCGGGTCCGGGCTGGCGAGAGCGCGCCCGGCGGCGGTGATCGAGGCGACGCATGAAGACTGCGAGCATCGCAAGCGCCGAGCGGGCGCGATGAACGCGAAGCAGCGGATCGCCGCGGTCGTGGCCCTCGAGGCGCCGGATCGCGTGCCGGTCGCGCCGCTCCTCGATCACTTCGCCGCGACGTACACCGGCATCACCAACGCGCAGCTCATGAACGACTCGCGGGCGCGCATCGCGGCGGTGCTGCGAACGATGCGCGAGCTCGGGCCGTGGGACATGACCTTCGCCGCCGACACCGCGAACGCGGCGATCCTCAAGCGCGGCGTCCCGCTCCGGATCCGCCTTCCCGGCGAGGATCTTCCGGAGAACGAAATCCACCAGTTCGAAGAGTCCGAGTTCCTCCAGCCCGAGGACTACGACCTCGTGATCGAGAAGGGCTACCTGCCGTTCACCCGCGACGTGCTCGGAAGGCTCTACCCCGAGGAGCGGCGCAGCGCGCTCGGGCGAACCGTCGGCATGCTCGCGGCGTTTCGCAGGGCGCGGCGCGCGCGCCGGCTCGTCGAGCGCGCGGGCGCCGAGCTGGCGTGCTCGATCTTCACTCCCGGGCCGCTGATCGAGTACTTCTCGTTCGGGCGCAGCCTCGAGACGATGGCGTTCGATCTCTACGACCGCCCCGAGAAGGTGAAGGCCGCCAGTCTGCGCTGGGCGAAGACGCTCGGCGAGTTCGCGCTGCGTCTGGTCTCGGCGATCGGCGTGCCGCGCGTCGTGATCGGGCTCTCCCGCACGTCTCCGGCCATGATGTCGCCGCAGCACTTCGAAGAGTTCGTCTGGCCCGGCTTCGAGATCCTGGTGAACGACCTGCTCGATGGCGGCGTCACCCCCGTCTTCCACTGCGATACGGACTGGGCGCCGCTGTTCACGGTCTTCCGCCGCTTCCCGCCGAAGCGGTGCATCCTCGAGCTCGACGGCCACTCCGACATCTTCGTGGCGAAGGAGGCTCTCGGCGACCACATGTGCCTGATGGGCGACGTGCCGGCCACGCTGTTCGCGTTCGGATCGAAGGACGAGGTGCTCGCGTACTGCCGCCGCCTGATCGAGGAAGTCGGCAAGGGCGGCGGTTTCGTGCTCTCGTCCGGTTGCTCGATCCCGGCGAACGCGAAGCCCGAGAACGTTCGCGCGCTGGTCGAGGCGGCCGAGGAATGGGGTTGGTACTGAGTGTGCGCCGAGGCGCCTGCGGAGACGCCGCGGCCGAGCGCCGCTCAGGGCAGGAGCAGGCCGTCGACGTAGCGGGCCTCGAACCCGGGGTCGAGGTTGAGCTCGATGACGCGCGTTTCGCGCGCGATGCGCTCGAGCTCGACGAGCGCGCCGCGATCGACGAGCGCGAGGTACGCGCCGGCGAGCGAGGCGTTTCCCGCGGCGTCGGTCTGCTCGGGCCGGAAGCCCGGCAGGAGTCCGCAGCCGATCGCGTGCGGCACGCTCGTTCGCGCGCCGAGGCCGCCCGCGAGGTGCACGCGCCGCACGCCGGCGGGCGAGACGTTCTCGCGCGCGAGCAGCGTGAGGATGCCGGCGGCGATCGCGGCCTTCGCCTGCAGCAGCGTTGCCACGTCCCGTTCGGTGACGACGATGGGGCGAAGGCCTCGCCCGCGGGCGACTTGGACGGCGAGCCCGAGACCGTCGCTCTCGACGAGCAGGCCCTCCGCTCCTTCGAAAGCGCTGCGATCGAGCCGCCCCGTCTGCGTGAGCAGGCCCGCCGCGCGCGCCTCGGCCAGCCACTCGACGTAGGCGGATCCGCACAGCCCGGCGGGCCTCGCCTTGCCGATCACGTCGCACTCGATTCGCAGCGGCCGCCCGCGAAGCCGCACGTGCTCGATCGCGCCGTCCCCCGCGCGCATGCCGCACGCGAGCCCCGCCCCTTCGAACGCCGGTCCGGCGGCGGTGGCGCAGGCGAGCGTGCGCCCTTCGTGGCGCAGAACGATCTCGCCGTTGGTTCCCGCATCGACGAGCAGGCTCGGCCCCTCGTCCCATGCGAGGCCCGTCGCCAGAACGCCGGCGCAGACGTCCGCGCCGACGTAGGCCGCCGCGCCCGGCAGCAGATGGACCGGCGCGTCGATCTCCTCGAAGCCGAGGTCGCGCGCCGCGAGCACCCGCTCCGCGAGAAATGGCGCCTCGAACGGAGCCGTGCCGAGCGGAGACGGATCCACGCCGGCGAGCAGATGCAGCATCGTGGTGTTGCCCGCGATCGAGAATGCGCCGATCCGACGGGCCGGCTCCCCCGCACGCTCGAGCGCTTCCGTGACGAGCGGCGCGAGCGTGTCCCGGACCAGCGCCGCCGAGAGGCGAGCGAGCATGGCGGGATCGTCGCGGCACAGATGGATCCGCGTGAGGACGTCGTCGCCGAAGTGCATCTGCCGGTTGAAGGCCGAGGCGATCGAGCGCACGGCGCCGTCGGACAGATCGACCAGCGCGACCGTCACCGTCGTCGTCCCGGCGTCGACCGCGACACCGAGATGCGACGCTCCGGCCAGCGGGTCGTGCGCCCGCGGAACACCGAGGCGCAGCTCGCTCACCACCTGCGGTCGATGCGCGAGCCGGGCCCGGGGCGGGATCCGCAGCCGCACGCGGCCGCCGGCGACGCGAACCTGGCAGCCGTGCAGCGGCACCGGCTCCTGCCCGGCCTCGACGATCGCTCCGCCGCTCATGCGCGCGAGACGGCCGGCGACCAGCTCGACGACGCAGCCCTGGCAAAGGCCGCGCTCGCCGCAGCGGGTATTGAGCGGCTCTCCCGCGCGGCGCAGCCAGTCGCTGAGCGAGAGGCCGCGTGCCTCGGGCGGAACGAGAAGGGTTCGGCGCCCCTCCGGGAGCTCGAGCTCGACCTCGATGTCTTCTCGCGACGGCAGCGACACCGGGAGCGACGCTAGCAGCCGGCGGACCGCGTCCGCCGACGCACCGAAGGAGCGCAGGACATGGCGGATCTGGAGCGACTGACCGCGGTGATCGTGTCCGGAAATCGCGACGCCGCCGCCGAGCGGACCCGCGCCGCGATCGGCGAAGGCGAGGATCCCCGCGCGATCCTCGCGGCGATGGTGGCGGCGATGACCGAGGTCGGCGAGCGCTTCAAGCGCAAGGAGCTCTACGTTCCCGAGATGCTGATCGCGGCGCGGGCGTTCAAGACGGCGCTTCCTCTGCTCGAGCCCCTTCTCGCGGCGGCCGGCGTCGCCCCGAGCGCCACGGTGGTGATCGGCACCGTCCAGGGTGACCTTCACGACATCGGAAAGAACCTCGTCGCACTGCTCTGGAAGGGCGCACACTTCAACGTGATCGACCTCGGCGTGAACGTCCCTGCGCAGAAGTTCGTCGATGCGATTCGCGAGCACCGCGCGGCCGCCGTCGGCATGTCGGCGCTCCTCACGACGACGATGGTCCAGATGGCCGGCGCCGTGCGCGCGATCCGCGCGGCCGGCCACGACGGCGTGAAGATCCTCGTCGGCGGCGCGTCGGTGAGCGGAGACTGGGCGGCCGGAATCGGCGCCGACGCATGGGCGCCCGACGCCGCCTCGGCCGTCGACGCGCTCCGCGGCGCGCTGGCCGGCTGAGATGACCGCGCGCCTGCCTCCGCTCGTCGAGCGCCTTCTCGCGCGAGGCCCGGTCGTCCTCGACGGCGCGTGGGGGACCGAGCTGCAGGCGCTCGGCCTCGCGCTCGGTGAGTGCCCGGACGTCTGGAATCTCTCGCATCCGGAGCGGGTGCTGTCGGTGGCGCGCGCCTACGTCGAAGCCGGAAGCGACGTGATCCTCACCAACACGTTTCGTGCGAACCGCATCGCCCTCGAAGGCGCGGGCCTCGGCGCGAGCGTACGCGAGGTGAACCGCGCGGGGGTCGAGATCTCGCGCCGAGCCGCCGAGGGCCGCGCGCTCGTCTTCGCGTCGATCGGCCCGAGCGGAAGGCTGCTCGCCGCGGGCGAGACCGACGAGAACGCACTGCGCGAAGCGTTCGAAGAGCAGGCCGCGGGGCTCGCCGAGGCCGGCGCGGACGCCCTCGTGATCGAGACCATGAGCGACCCCGACGAAGCTGCAATCGCCGTCGCGGCCGCGCGCGAGACGGGCCTGTCCACGGTCGCGTGCATGGTGTTCGACTCGGGACCGGACGGCGACCGGACGATGACCGGCGCGACCGTCGAGACTGCGCTTCGCGCCGTGCTCGACGCGGGCGCCGACGTGATCGGCTCGAACTGCGGGCAGGGTGTCGAGGGCTTCGCGTCGCTGTGCGCCCGCATGCGCGCCGTCACCGATCGTCCGATCTGGATCAAGGCCAACGCGGGGCTTCCCGAGCTCGACGGCGCGCGCGTCGTCTACCCGGCGACACCGGAGCGGTTCGCCGGTGAGATCCCGGGCCTGCTGCGCGCAGGGGCCGGCTTCGTCGGCGGCTGCTGCGGAACGAGCCCTCCGTTCGTCGCCGCAGTTCGGCGCGCCGTCGATCGCGCGCGCTGACGCGCTCGCCGGCGCTACGGCTCGGGCCGCGGAGTCGCGCGCAGCGCCGGCGAGACTCCGGGCAGCGCCCCCGTATTCCGAAGCCAGGCAACGGCGCCGGTCGCGTCGTTCGGGTCGTGGACGACGAGGTCGTCGAGCCCGTCGCCATCGAGGTCGGCGACGAGCGCTCGGCCGGACGCCGGAACGCGCTGGCGGACCGCCGCCGCCGAGAAGCCGGGGCCGCTCTCGCCGCGCGTCCCGAGCAGGATCTCGATCTCGCTCGACGAGAGCCCGAGCAGAAGGTCGCGTCGCCCGTCTCCGTTCCAGTCGCCCTCGACGGTCGGGAACAACCCCTCGAGCCGCCCCTGCGCGAAGTCGAGCCCGACGGAGATCGGCTCGGTCCACGCGCGCGCGAGCCCCGTGATTCCGGGCCCTTCGATTCGGTCGACGCGCAGCTCGACCTGCGCGCGCCGTGTCGTGAGCACGCGCAACATCTGCACGATGCCGAACTCGATCCGCGCCTGCACGATCTCGCAGCGGCCGTCGCCGTCGAGATCGACGGCGTCGACCACGGCGAGGCCCGCTTCGGGTGCGAGCCGCGCGTCGGGCGGAGACGACGGGTCGGCGCCCGTGCCCGCGTTCCGGTGGATCTCGAGCCGGTGCTCGCTCCGCAGGAGCGTCCCGAAGCTGCGGTGCAGCAGGAGATCGGTGAGGCCGTCGCCATCGAGATCGCGCGCGAGGATCCGGATCTGCGTCGCACGGCGCCGCATCTCCTCGTCGGCAGAAAAGGGCTGCAGCCGGATCGAGCGTGAAGGTCGCGACGAGAACCTGCTGCCTGCGGCACGGAACACGTCGATCCGGTAGCG
Organism: Myxococcota bacterium; assembly: GCA_041912475.1. Lineage (GTDB taxonomy): Bacteria > Myxococcota_A > UBA9160 > UBA9160 > UBA9160 > MYXO. The sequence goes on along the minus strand of JAYRMX010000085.1, from coordinate 3,579 downwards.
CGAGAGCGCGAAGAGGTCGTGGCCGCCCTCGGCGGTGTCGCGGCCGGCCGTGAAGCTCGGCCACGAGAGCTGCGCGAAGAACGCCATGCCGCGCCCGGGCGCGGGCTCGAGGCTCTCGTAATCCGCCCACGGAGCCGACGCGAGCTCGGTCGCCTCCCCCGTTCGAAGCGCGACGAGCCGCGCGCCCTCGGCGTCGGGAACGACGACGGCGGGCTCTCCCTCGCCGGCCCAGTCCGCCGTGGCGCCGAGCAGCGAGAGGCCGTGCGTCCGCGGCGGCAGCGGAAGCGGCGGCAAGAGCGCGACGCTGCGCGGGCTCGCGCCGCGCGACGTCGGAATGATGTCGATGCGCCGTGCGGAGACCAGGACGAGCTCGTCGCCGGGAGCCGGATCGACGTCCGCGACGTCGATGGCGACGACGTCGGGAGCGATCGCGACCGAACGCGGCGCGAGCGCTGCCACGTCCGGCGCGGGCTCGAAGAGAGCGACCTCACGCACTTCGTTCGGCGGCGCCTCGCGGACGACGATGACGCCGAGGCCCCGCCGGCCGCCCTCCGCTGCGAGCGGAAAGATCTCGATCGGACGGCCGCTCACGCGGAGCGTCCGCACCTCGAAGGGATCGCCTTCGGCGGCGCCCGCGCGCGCGGGCGGGGGCGGGTGGAGGAGCGCAGCGAGGGCCGCGAGGCGAAGGCACGCGGGCACGGGCATGCGGGAAGGGTAGTCCGCACGCGGCGCCGCGTACGCTACCCGTCGCCCATGCCCGAGCGAACGATCCGCACTCCTTTCGATCCGCACGCCGCGACCGACCACCCGTTCGCCCCCTACGTGCTGGCGCCGTCTGCGCCTGCGCCGCCCGGGATCCCGACCGGGCCCGCGCCGTGCCCGCACGCCGAGATCGCCGCGCCCGCCTCCTTCGCCGCACGTCGCGACGAGCTCCTCGTGCACGTCCTTCGAGCTCCGACGCCGCCGCACGTCTCGGCGATCTTCCACGAGCTGGGCCGGCTCGCGGCCGGCGGCCCGGTGTACACGGGCCTGTTCGAGGCCGCCCTCGACTACGTCGACGCGAGGCTCGACTGTGCGGATTTCGTGCTGCACGGCGTGCTGCGGCTCGTGCTCCAGTTCGGCGACGACCCGCGCCTGCCGCGAGCGCTCGTCGAGCGCGCCCAGCGCAGCATCCTCGGCTTCAAGTACTGGCCCGACGAGCCCGGACGCGACTCGATGTGCACCTGGACCGAGAACCACGAGATCCTCTTCGCCTCCGCCGCGCTCATCGCCGGACAGATGCATCCGGACGCGGTCTTCTCGAACTCCGGAGAGACGGGCCGCCGCAAACAGGACGCCGCGCGACGCCGGATCCTGCGCTGGCTCGACCTCAGGTTCCGCACCGGCTTCAGCGAGTGGCTCTCGAACGTCTACTACGACGAGGATCTGGTCGCGCTGCTCGCGCTCGTCGACTTCGCGACCGACGACGAGCTTCGCCGCCGCGCCGAGATGGTCGCCGACCTGCTGCTGCTCGATCTCGCGCTGCACGGCTTTCGCGGGGTCTTCGCATCGACGCACGGCCGCTCGTACGAGAGCTCGAAGAAGTGGGCCGCCGAGGAGAGCACGTCGGACCCCTCGCGCCTGCTCTTCGGGACGGGATCGTTCGCACGGCGCGAGAACATGTCCGCCGTGTGCCTCGCGCTCTCGCGCTACAGGCCGCCTTCGGTCCTCGGCGCGATCGCGAACGACGCCCGCACCGAACCGCTCGTCGTCCGCCAGCGCATGGGGCTTCGAATGGACGAGCTTCGACGCTGGCGTCTCGATCCCCTCGACCCCGAGGACATGATGGTCCTGCTTTCGCTCGAGGCGTACGCGCACCCGGAGACGATCGAGGGGTTCGCTCGCCTCCTCGATCGTTTCGGATGGTGGAGCAACGAGTTCTTCCGGCCGTTCGCGCGCGTGCGCCCACTCATCACCGGGCTTCGAAGGCTCGGGCTGCTTCGCGCGGCGTTCCGGCTCCTCGAGGCCGACGCGGCGCGAAACGTTCGCCCCGAGGTGAACGTCGTCACCTGCCGAACCGCCGACTTCCAGTTGAGCTCGGCGCTCGACTGGCGCGCCGGCAAGGGAGGCGACCAGCAGCACGTGTGGCAGGCGACGCTCGGCCCCGACGCCGTCTGCTTCACGACCCATCCCGGCCCGCGCAGCGCGCGCTCGCCGGGCCACTGGACCGGGAGCGCGACGCTGCCGCGTGTCGGACAGATCGAGAACGTCCTCGTCGCGATCTACTCGATCCCGCGCCGGCCGTTCCTGCTCTATCCGAACCGCAACCTGTACACGCACGCGTGGCTCCCGCGCGACCGCTTCGACGAGGTGATCGAGCGCGGCGACTGGTTCTTCGCACGGCGCGGCGACGGCTATCTCGCGCTGCGCTCGCAGCAGCCCGCGCGCTGGAGCGACGCGAGCGGCGAGGACGCCGGGCGCGAGATCGTCGCGCCGGGGCGCGACAACGTCTGGGTCTGCGAGATGGGGCGCCGCGCGACGTGCGGCGCCTTCGAGGACTTCGCCGCACGCATCGCGTGCGCACCGATCGATTTCGGTCGCCGCCGCGTGCGCTACGCGTCTCCCTCACAGGGAGAGATCCGCTTCGGATGGAAGGGGCCCCTACTCTGCGACGGCCGCGCGGTTCCGATCGGCGGGTTCGCCCGCTACGACACGCCGTACGGATCGGCCGACTTCCCCGCGGACGCCGTCGCGATCTCGCACGAGGGCCACTCGCTGCGCCTGCGCTGGAGCGACGCGAGCCGGGAGGCGAGCGGCTTCTTCGAGTGATCGCGTCCCTCCGCGCGGCCACTCGCCCCTCGCAGCCGGCCCGCCACGTCAGCGCCCTCGAAACCGCGGCTTTCGCCGCTCGGCGTACGCGCGCGGGCCTTCCTGCGCATCTTCCGACTTCTGGACGCGCGCGAAGAGGGCGTTCTCGAGGACGAACGCCGGCTCGTGGTTCCATGCGCGAACGGCGATCTCCTTGGCGGTTCGAACGGCGAGCGGACCGTTCTCGCAGATCTGCTCCGCCAGCTCCATCGCCACCGGCATCACACGGTCGAGCGGAACGACGCGGTTCACGAGGCCCACGTCGTAGGCGCGCCGCGCGTCGATCGGGCGGCCGGTGAGGAGGATCTCCATCGCGACCGCCCACGGGATCGAACGCGGGAGCCGAACGTGCGACCCGCCGGCCGCGATCATCCCCCAGCGCACCTCGCCGAGCGCGAAGGTCGCATTCTCCGACGCGACGCACAGGTCGGCTCCCAGCACCAGCTCGAGCGTCGCAAAGCCGTTCACCGCGCAGATGATCGGCTTCCACAGATCGCTGTAGATCCGCTTGGTCGGGTCTTCGTTGATCTTGTAGCGGCCCGAGGTGACGGCGGGAATCATCGTCTCGAGATCACCGCCCGCGCACCACGCCCTGTCGCCCGTTCCGGCGACGACCGCGACGAGGAGATCGGGGTCGCTGCCGAAGTCGTCGAGCGCGGCGTAGTAGGCGTCGATCATCTCGGGCGTGAAGCAGTTGCGCTTCTCCGGCCGGTTCCACGTCATGACCGCGAT
>JAYRMX010000084.1:0-23066 GCA_041912475.1 Myxococcota bacterium | reverse complement strand
TGATGCGCCGAAGCCTGGTCCGTTCCGCGATCGCGGTGCTCACCGCCCTGCTGTGGATTCCCGCAGCCGCACACGCCGTGGCGAGTACCGGCTTCGTCTACGTGAACGAAGTCGATCTCGGCGACGGCAACTTCTATTTCGAGCTGGAGAACGCGAACACGACCGAAGAAGTCGTCGGCTTCGCCGTCGCCAACGATTTCGTCGACCGGATCTCGGGCACCACCGAGCTGTTCGGCGGCTGGGCAGGAGGAGTCGTCACGGCCGCGAGCTGGAACTCCGCCGCCGCGAATGGCGGCCCGCTCGAGCTCGCGCTCGGGATGGACGTTCCGGGCTTCACCGAGGCCTTCGGGCTCGGCTACACGAACGCCGTCATCTTCTGGGCGCACGACCTGCTCCCGCCCGCCGAGCAGGCGCTGATCGAGGCGCTTCCCTGGGATCTCGTGTGGCTGCGCGCCGTGGAGTCTCCGGCGTATCCGGCGAGCGCTGCGATCCCGCCGGGCACCGTCGTGCCCGGGACCGAGGGCTGGTACTTCCACACCCTGCTCGCGGCCTCGCCGTTCCTCGCGCTGACGCACGACACCGTGACGGGCGAGCTCCACCTGTACGGCGGTGGGACCGGCCCGCTGCCGACGATCCCCGAGCCGGGCGTCGGCGCGCTGCTCGCGTCAGGTCTCGCGATGATGGGTTGGCGGTCCCGGCGAGCGAACGGAGTCGGCTGAGCGGATCGCGCGGGGGCGTCGCGAGAGGCTCGCCTCGTCGAGGAGACGGCTTCGCGCGCTCGCCCGGCGGCTCGCCAGGCAGTCGAGGACGACGCTCGGAAGGAACGTCCCCGCCTCTCGGTCCGCGCGCTCAGCCCGCGCGCAGCTCCTGGATGCCCCGGTGCAGGCACTCGAACAGCGGCTCGATTTCGTCCACTTCGAGGCACGAGAACGCGATCCGGATGTCGGTCGGGCTGGTCGAGATGAGGCCGACCCCGTGGCGGTCGAGCAGGTGGACGCGCAGCTTCTCGGCGTCGACGCCCTTCACGGCGACGCACATGAAGTAGCCGCTGTTGAAGGGATACACGTCCCAGCTCTCGCGGAAGCGGGGAGCGCCGGCCACCTCGTAGACCTTCTCGGCGCGCGCGCGCAGCAGCTCGCACTTCTGCTTGCGCTCGGCATCGATCGACGACGACGCGAGCGCCTTCGCGACCATCGTCTGCGAGAGCTGCGGCGTGTTCGAGATCGCGCCGCGAATGGCGCCGCGCGCCTTCGCGTCGAGCGCCGCGCAGGCGGCCTCGGCCGTCTCGGCGCGGCCCGGGCCGAAGGTCACGAAGCCGCAGCGAAGGCCCCAGACGAAGAGCTCCTTCGTCGCGCCATCGAGCTTCACGGCGAGCAGATTGGGATGCCGGTTCGCGAGCAGCGCGAACAGCGACTCGGTCATCGACGCCCCGCCGAGGTGGTAGAAGAGCCCGAAGTAGGCGTCGTCGAGAACGACGACGAGCTTCGTACCCCGTTCCGCCTGCGCCACGAGCGCGCGAGTGATCGCCTCTCCCTCGACCGGCGTCGGCATGTAGCCGGTCGGATTGTTCGGGAAGTTCAGCAGCACGATCAGCTTCTCGCGGCCCGCCGCGTTCTCCGCGAGCGCCGTCGCAAACGCCTCGGTGTTGAACCCGCTCCTCGCGTAGAACGGAAACGTCACGACCTTCGCCCCGAGCCGGATCTCGTACGTGAGCCGGTAGTTCCCCCAGAGCTTGTCCGGAAGGACGATGCGGTCGCCCTCGCCGACGAACAGGTCGCCGACCAGCGCGAGGCCGTGCGTGATCGCGCTCGTCACGATCGGCATTCCGAACGCCTTGCCGCGGAGCGACGGATTCTCGTGCAGCAGCTTCTCGCGCCAGCGCTCGCGCAGGTCGGGGCGGCCCGCCGGCGGCGCGTAGTTGAAGGCGTCGCCGGGCGAGATGCCGTGCAGGAACTGATGGACCGACGGCAGGACCATCGGGCTGCCGCCCTCGGTGGCGATCCCGATCGTCGCGTTGAACCGCTTTGCGCGGGCCTTCGCCTCGGCGCTCTGCGAGAGGATGCCCTTCGGGAAGTAGAGCCGGCGGCCGAGCGGCGAGAGCATCGCCAGCACTTCGGGCGCCGCGCTCGCCAGCGCCGTGTTGAGCTCGCGGGCGAGCGGGTTGAGCGACTCCTCGGGCGCGGTCATGGCGTTCCTCGCGATGGGCGGCGGGCGCCGAGGATACGGCCGGAGCGGCCTCGCTGCTACTTCGGCGGCTTCGCGTCGAGCGCGTCGTTCACCGCGTCCGGGGTGAGCTCGCCTTCGATCTTGAGCTGTTCGCGGATCTGCTGCTCGATCCGCTCGCGCATCTTCTCGTTCGGCGTCTTGCCATCTTTTCCGACGTTGCTGACCGCCCCGGCGCGCACCATGCGAAACGTTCCGTGACGAGAGCCGTCGCGCTCGAAGCTCCCGCTCAGCTCCGCGCCGCCGCCGGCGACCGCCTTCGTCTCGTAGCGCGTGCCGCCTTCGAGCGACTCCATCGCGGCCGATCCGAGACTCTCGTTGCGCAGGAAGACGGGGTTTCCGGCGGCGTCGCGAACGCCCCAGGTCTCCGTGTACGTGATGACGTTGGCGCTCCTGGGCTGCGCGCTCTCCGCCGACTTCCAGCCGGCGGAGTCGGACCCGCGGAGAACCTTCTCCTTCGAGCCGCGCGTGTTGACTTCGAGGCCCGACTGGATCTGCGAGCGCTGGCCGGGGTTCGGCTCCCAGGCGCCGACCACGCGCGAGTAGCCGGTGCGCGAGCGCTCGAAGCGCCCCTCGTCGTCCTCGAAGACGACGATCGGATACTCCTTCCAGACCAGATCGTCGCCCCGGCGCTCGAAGGTCCAGATGCGGTCTTCCCACCGAAGCGCGTCGGGCTTGCCGCTGGCGTCGTCCTTGTAGTGGACGAGCACGTACCACGTGCCGGTGAGGTCGACGGCGGACGCCGCGGGAGCGGCGGCGAACCAGAGCGCGAACAGCCACGCCAGCCGCCGCATCAGAGCCTCCGCGCGATGTCGGGAAAGCTCCGCCAGACCGGAACGCCGCAGAAGTGCGAGCCTTCGGTGCAGCGGGGATGCGCGAGTCCGTCCCGCACGACGCACGGCGGGCCGACGTGGCGAACGAGCTCCGGGTGGACGGCACGCACCTGGTCGATCTCGTCCATGCTCGCCTCCCAGATCTCGCGCTGCGCGTTGAGGCAGGTCCGCATCGTCCACTTGTGGAGCAGATGGAGCAGCGAGCCCGACTCTTCGAAGCGAACCGCCAGCGCGTTCGGCAGCAGATACAGCGCGTGCTCGGGAGCCACGCCGCGATCCAGCAGCCGCGCACGCGCACCGAACGCCGCCTCGACGGCTTCGCGGAACAGCGCGCTGCAGCCCGGGTCGTCGCGGATCAGCTCGGGCTCGACGACGTCCACCGAGCGCGGCACGGTCCGCGAGAGCAGCGGCCGCGAGCCCGGCACCATGCGATGCCGCTGGTCCTGCGAGTCGGCCGTGTGCGAGAGCTTCTTGCGGAACGTGTAGTGCGCGTGGTCGAGCGCGCGCATGAGCGGCGAGTGCACGCCGACGCTGAGCGTCTCGAGACGATACCGATTCATCGCCGGATCGAGCGCGAGGCCGAGCGCCGTCTCGTCGTCGAGATCGGCGCGCCCGACGACGCTGCGGACCGCTCCCGCGACGATCGCCGGCGCACGGAGGCCGTAGTCGACCAGGCGCGAGCGGCGGCCGGCGAGCGACTTGTCGAAGCGCTCGGCGAACGCCGCATCGCCGGCGCCGGGCTGCGCGGCGTGCGTCTCGGGAAGCTCTTCGGCCGCGAGCGGCGGGTCGCCGACGGCTTCGAAGAAGGACGGATCGCGCCGCGCCACCTCTTCGAGCATCCGGTCGACGACGCTGCGTGCCTCGCCGGGGACGTCGCACGCCGCGACCATGCGGCGCAGGCGGTGAAGGACGATCCCCGACACCGTGTAGACCATCGCCGTGTGGCAGCCGATCGGCAGCACGTAGCGCGCGGTCTCGATCGCCTTCTTCTCGGCTTCCTTCGCGACGCTGCGCCCGAAGGCCGCGCCCTTCCGGTCGCCGAGGCGCCACAGGTCGGACAGGATCGCGTGCGCCAGCGGCTCGAGCCGCCGGGCGAGCTCGCGGTACGCGCGGAACGCGTCCTCGATCGCCGATTCGTAGAGGGCGCGGTCGGCTCCGCCGAGAGCGGGCGGCACGTGCGCGCGCGGCTCGTCCATCCTCACGTAGCGCTGACTCTGCTGCTCCGTGTTGTAGAACGGGAAGCCGTGCAGGAAGGACCAGACGAGCTGCCGCGAGACCCCCTCGAGCGAGAACTCGAACGTCGCGTGCTGATACACCGTATGGTGTCCAGCCGCGAACGTGAGCGGGCCGATCGTGCTGCGCTGGCGCGCGGTGACCTCCGCGGCCTCGATCACGCGCGGCGAGTAGCAGGTGCGCGCCGCCGCGATCGCGTCGTCGTAGGGCCGGTCGAAGAAGTTGCGAAGGCGGACCGCGGGGCCGCCGTCGATCACCGCCACGGGCGCTCTCCCCCGGGCTCTTGCGCTCGGTGGGCCGAGGCTACTGCCCGCCGCCGCGGCTGCCAACGACGGCTCGTCGGACGGAAGGTTTTTCCTAGAATCCGGCACGGCAGGGGAGCAGCCCGCGTTCGCGGCGCGAGCCCGGCGCGCCTGCGAGGCGCGCTCAATCGTCTGTCCCTGTCGGCGGTTGGCCCGGCGGCCTGCCGGTGCGTTTCCGGGAGCGCGACTTTGGCACAGGGTTTGCCGTCAGGTTCTGCCGAACGGGTCTGCCCGCAAGCGCCCGCAGGACCGAAGACCGTTCGCACGAGGCTGCCGACCGCAATGCCCACGCTCTGGATCGTGCACCGGGACGCCGGCCGGCGCGCCGCGCTCGCCCGGCTTTCCGGCGCCGGCGAGGACACGATCCTCGGCGATCCGGCGGACCGGCTGTTCGACGGCTCGCCGGCAGCGGACGTCGTCCTGCTCGGACTCGCGGGCGACTTCGAGGCCGAGCTCGAATTCGCCCATCGCCACGCGCGGCGCCTCGCGCGGGCGCGCTGGATTCTCGTCGTCGACGGCGCGGACCAGGCCGACGCCCGCCGGCTCTTCGACACGCTCGATGCCGAGCTGGTGGTCTTCCCGCCGGCGGCCGACGCCCTTCGCAGGCGCGTTCGATCCGCACTCGCGCGGCGTGGCAGCGAATCGCTCTCGGAGCGGCGCGCGCGCGACGCGATCGCCGAGCGCTTCGCGCGCTGGTTCGCGGGAGTCGAGCTTCCCGAAATGCTGCGCGCGCTCGACCCTCACCTCGCCCGAGCGCCGGTCCTGATCCGCGGCGAACCGGGGACGGGCCGGACGCTGCTGGCCCTCTATCTGCACGCCTTCGGCGGTACGACCGGCGCCACCCTCGCCCGGATCGCCTGCCAGCCCGACCTCGACGCGCCGGCGCTGAGCGCGCTGATCGGCTCGGCGTCGCGCGACGACCGGGCGCGCAGCTCGGTCACCGTCGTGCTCGAGGACGTCGATCGGCTGGCGCCGGCCGTGCAGCGAGAGCTTCGGAGCTGGATCGAGCTGGCGATCCCGCCCGTGGTCCCGCACTCGGCGTGGGTCCGCTGGATCGCGACGGTCGCAGAGACGCCCGGCGGCGACGAGCCGCTCCTCGACGCGGGGCTGCGTCAGGCGCTCGCGGCGATCCCGATCCGACTTCCGCCGCTACGCGGCTCGCCGGAGAGAATCCGTGCGCTCGCCGAGGACACCGCCCTCGCCTTCTGCGAAGCGACCGGCTCTCGCCCCCGCAGCATCCGCGCCGACGCGCTCGCCATGCTCGCGCAGTACCCCTGGCCCGAGAACCTCCGCGAGCTCGAGGCGGTCGTGACGCGGAGCCTCGCCGGGTGCGCGTGTGAGGCCATCGCGCCGGAGTGCCTGCGCTTCGACACCGAGCCGCTGATCGCGGCCGAAGGCGCGCTCGCCGAGGGTGAGGCAGCGCCGCCGCGCGAAGACGAGCCGGCGCAGCCGGCCGGGGCGGCCCGCGGGGCGCAGACCGTGCGATCCCGTGTCGGCGAGTCGCCGGAAGACGAGACCTGGCGGCTGATGAGCGACGATCGCGAGGCTCCCGCACCGCGCGAGCCGCGAGCCGCACCGCCTCCGCCCGCCGCTCCCGAGCCGGAAGCGGGCCGCGCCGCACCCCGGCCGCTCGCGTTTCGCGCGGCGCCCGCGGAGCTCGTCGGCGACCAGGCCCTGCGCCGGCTGCTCGCCGCAGTCAGCCACGAGCTCGGCAACTCGGTGGTCCCGCTGCGAACCGCAGCGGAGCTGCTCCCCGAGCGATTCGGCGACCCCGAGTTCCGGGCGCGCTTCGGCGAGATCGTGCAGACGGATTCGCGGCGCATCGAGGAGGTGCTGGCGCGCCTCTCGCGTTTCGCGTCCTTCGGGGCGCCTGCGCGCGGCGAGGTGGACCTCTCGGCCCTTCTCGACGCGCTCGTGGAGGAGGAGCGGCCCGACCTCGACGCGCGCCAGATCCTCGTGCTCCGCGAGCTCGAGCGCGCGGAGCCGCGCATCACGGGAGACGCCGCACAGATCCGGTTCGCGTTCGAGGGCCTGCTGCGCAAGACGCTCCAGCTCGTGAGGCCGCGGGGAGACCTCTATCTCGCCTCGCGCTTCCACCCGCACGGGCTTCGCGGAGCGCCGTCGATCCGCGTGCTGTTGCGCTTCGAGTCGGCGGCGCGCATCACACCGGCGGGCGCGGCCGAAGGCGTATCGCTCTCGGAGACCGCGCTCGACCTGTTGCTCACGGAGGCGGTGGTTCGTGCGCACGGAGGCCGCTTCGCCGTCGACTCCGCGGAGGGCACGGAGGCGGTCGTCCTCATCGACCTGCCGGCGCCCGAGAAGGCGGACGCAGCCGGCTGAGGCCCTCGATCGCTCCGCTCGGACGCCGCGCGCGCGGCCCGCTCCGTCGCGGCGGAGCCATCACCACGAAAGCGCGACGGTGCGCGTCTCGGTGTAGGCGAGAAGGCCCTCGTGGGCGCCTTCCCGCCCGAGCCCGCTCTGCTTCATGCCCCCGAACGGCGCAGCCACCTCCGAAACGAGTCCGCGGTTGAGGCCGACCATTCCCGTCTCGAGCGCCTCCGCGAGGCGGAGCCCGCGTGCGAGGTCGCGGGTGTAGATGTACGCCGCGAGGCCATGCTCCGTGTCGTTCGCCATTCGTGCGACGTCGTCGCCGGAGCCGATGCGAACGACGGGCGCGACGGGGCCGAAGATCTCCTCGCGGAGGATCGGCGAGTCGGCTGCGACGTGGTCGAGCAGCGTCGGCGGGTAGAAGAAGCCGGGGCCCGGCGGCACCGATCCTCCCGTCACGAGCTGCGCACCGCGGCGCAGCGCGGCATCGACGAGACGGACGACTTTCTCGCGCGCCGCCTCGCTGACGAGCGGCCCGACCTGCGTGCCGGGCGCGAGGCCGGGGCCGACGCGCAGCGCGGCCATCGCGCTTCCCAGGCGCTCGACGAATTCGTCGGCCACCGGCTCTTCGACGTAGAAGCGGTTCGCGGCCGTGCACGCCTCGCCGTTGTGCCGCAGCTTCGCGACGAGCGCGCCCTCGACCGCGGCGCCGAGGTCGGCATCTGCGAAGACGACGAAGGGCGCGTTGCCACCGAGCTCCATCGAGCAGTCGAGGATGCGGCCGGCGGCCTGCGCCAGCAGCAGTCTTCCGACTTCGGTCGAGCCGGTGAACGAGAGCTTTCGCACGCGCGGATCGCGAAGCGCGGCGCCGACGAGCGCCTCGCTCTCGGCGGTCGGAACCACGTTCACGACGCCGGGCGGGAGCCCGGCCTCTTCGAGCACCTCCATCACCGCGAGCGCCGTGAGCGGCGTCTCGGGCGCGGGCTTCAAGACCACCGTGCAGCCCGCCGCCAGCGCAGGCGCGATCTTCCGGGTGGCCATCGCGGCCGGTAGGTTCCACGGCGTCACCAGCAGCGCGACGCCGATCGGCACGTGGAAGACCAGCACGCGGCTGCCGCCCGCTGGAGCCGCCGTGAAACGGCCCTCGAGGCGAACCGCCTCCTCCGCGAACCAGCGGAAGAACTCTGCCGCGTACAGCACCTCGCTCCGGGCTTCGGTGAGCGGCTTTCCGTTCTCCCGGACGATGATCCGCGCGAGCGTTTCGGCCCGGGCGACGAGCAGCTCGTAGGCCCTTCGCAAGAGCTCGCTCCGCTCCCGGGGCGCTCGCTTCGCCCATTCCGGCTGCGCCTCGCTCGCGGCCGCGACGGCGTCGAGGCCGTCGCGAGGGCTCGCGCTCGCGACGGACGCGATCCGCTCGCCCGTCGCGGGATCGATCACGTCGATGCGCTCGCCCGAAGACCCCTCGCGCCACACGCCGCCGATCGAAAGCGCGTGCGCGCCCGAGCCGGCGGCTCCACTCGAGACGTCGCGATTCACGCTTCCTCCGTGGCTGCTTCGACGACGGTACGATCGGACGGCGTCTCCCGCGATCCCGATCGTTTGAGAACATGTTCGCAAATCTGTCTGCTTGCCGGAACTGCGTCGTAGTAAGATGGGAGCGCGCGGAGGGGAGCCGATGCCGCGTCTTCTCGTGGTCGACGACGAGCCGGGAGTGCGCGAGTCGCTCCGCATGCTCTTCAAGGAGAGCTGCGACGTCGCCCTCGCGGACGGCGCCGACGCGGCGATCGAGATTTTGGATCGCACGCCCGCCGATGCGATCCTTCTCGACCTCGTGATGCCCGGACGCAGCGGGCTCGACTTCCTGCGAGAGCTCTCGCAGCGTGCGAGTCCGCCGCCGGTCGTGGTGCTCACGGCGACCACCACGCTCTCGAGCGCGGTCGAAGCGATGCGCCTCGGCGCAGCGGACTACGTCACGAAGCCGTTCGAGATCGACGCCCTTCGCCTGAAGGTGCGGAGGCTCCTCGAACGCCGGGCGCTCGAGGCCGAGGTCGAGCGGCTCCGCGACGAGGTCGAGGGCCGCTCGCGCCTCGGCCGCCTCATCGGCCAGAGCCCGCGCATGCGGGAGATCTTCAGGACGCTCGAGCGCGTGGCCCCCTCCCGCGCGACCGTCCTCGTCCTCGGTGAGAGCGGAACGGGAAAGGAGCTCGTGGCCCGCGCACTCCACGACCTCGGGCCGCGGCGCGAGGGGGCCTTCGTCCCGGTCCACTGCGCTGCGATCCCGGATTCGCTCATCGAGAACGAGCTCTTCGGCCACGAGCGCGGCGCCTACACCGATGCGCGCGAGCGCAAGATCGGCCGCTTCGAGGCGGCCTCCGGCGGGACGCTCTTCCTCGACGAGGTGGGTGAGCTCTCGCCCGGTGTGCAGGCGAAGCTGCTCCGCGCGCTGCAGGAGCGAACGATCGAGCGGATCGGTTCGCACGAGCCGATCCAGGTCGACGTCCGAGTCGTCACGGCGACCAACCGGAACCTCGAGCAGGACGTTGCCGCCGGGCGTTTCCGCGAGGATCTCTACTACCGCATCAACGTCGTTCCGCTCCGGCTCCCTCCCCTGCGGGAGCGCCGCGAGGACGTGCGGCTGCTCGCCGAGAGCTTCCTTTCGCGAGCGCGCTCCGCGGGAGACAGGGGGCCCGCCCGCATCACAGCGACCGCCCTTGCCGCCCTCGAGCGGTACGACTGGCCGGGAAACGTTCGCGAGCTCGAGAACGCCCTCGAGCGCGCGATGGCGCTCGCGGAGGGGGAGGCGATCGAGCTCGATGACCTTCCCGAGGCGGTGGTTCGCGCCAACCGGACCGAGAGCCTGCGCGAGGAGCTGCGAGGCGGGCGCATCTCGCTCGCCGAGGCCGTCGCGCGTTTCGAGCGCGACCTGCTCCGCGAGGCGCTGGAGGGCTGCGGCTGGAACCAGACGCGGGCCGCGGAGCGGCTGGGCCTGACGCGCCGCCTGCTCAAGCTCAAGATGGACCGTTTCGGACTCGGTCACTGACCGTTCGGATCGGAACAGCGTCTCATTCGCGTTCCAGAACAGCGTCTTGCGAGATTCCCGCGGGAACCGATGTTCCATCTGGAACACTTTCGCTGCGCGCGCGGAACGCGAGCGCGCGGCCGCCGATCCGTTTTCTGCTGCAAACACGCCGCTGTGTAGAGCTGGACCGGGCGCGCAGCCCGCTGGCACCCGACTTGCAGCCCTTGGGGATGGCATCAACAGCTCGACGATCTGCGGTCGCGGCCTCGCGGGGAGCCATCGCGCTCCAGGGGGAGGGAGCGCACGATGGCAGTACCGGTGTCGTCCGTCGAGGCGAGCGCCCTTCGAGGCGCCATGCATCGCGACGGGCGGGCTTCCCGGCGCGACGCGCGGCACGCCGTCGTGCGCCTCGTCGAGCTCGTCCCCTTCCCTCGCGTGCGCGCGGACAGAGCGGTCGCGGTCGGCTTCACACGGGACATCTCCGAGCGCGGAATGTGCCTTCTCTCCGAGCGCCCCGAGGCGGCGGGCGCACTGCTTCGAATCACCCTTCATTCGATCGCCGGGCAGCCCGAGCGGGTCGCGATTGCTCGCGTGACGCGCTCCCAGCGCGACGCGTGCGGCCGCCACCGGCTCGGCCTCGAGCTGCTGCCGCTCGAGCCTGGCCTCGCAGTCTCGCCCGCGAGGCCCCGCCTCCTGCGCGCCGGCTCCGGCTCGCCTCCCGGCGAGGCGGCCGTGGCGTAGCAACGGGGGGCAGCCTGCTCTACCGTTCGGGGGTCCCCGCCTCTCCCCGAGGTCTGCGTGTTCAACATCGGGATGCCCGAGCTGATCCTCATTCTGGTGGTGGCCCTCCTCATCTTCGGCCCCACCAAGCTCCCCGAGCTCGCGCGGTCACTGGGGCGCGGGCTCGCCGAGTTCCGGCGGGCATCCTCCGACCTCCGGTCGCAGCTCCTCGATCCGCCGATCGAAGCGCCGAAGCCTTCCCCGGCGCCCGCCGCGGCCGCCCCGCAGCCGGCGCCGGCCCCGGAGGCCGCTGCGCTCGCACCCGAGGGCGCCGTCCCGGCGGGAGCGCCGCCCCCTCCGGCCGCCGAGGCCGAAGCGCCGGCGGGTGCGGCCAAGACGGGCCAGCCCGCCGTTGGATGACACGCCGCTCCCGCTGACCGCGCACCTCGCCGAGCTGCGCACGCGGATCATCCGGATCCTCATCGCGGTGGTTCTCGGAGCGGCGCTGTGCTGGAACTACCGCGAGGAGACCTTCGCGCTGCTGCTGCGGCCGGCCCTCGCCGCGCTCGCTCCGGACGGCGGCAAGCTCCAGGCCCTCGCTCCGGGCGAGATGTTCTTCACCTACATCAAGTGCGCCCTGCTCGTCGGCTTCGTCGTCGCGCTTCCGGTCGTCTTCTGGCAGGTCTGGGCCTTCGTCGCGCCGGGTCTCTATCCGAGCGAAAAGCGGCTCGCGCTGCCGTTCGTCCTCGTCTCGACGCTGCTCTTCCTCGGCGGCGCCACCTTCGGCTACCTCGTCGTCTTCCCCATCATGTTCACGTTCTTCTCGTCGTTCCAGAATCAGTACGTCGAGGCGGCGTGGACGATGCGCGAGGTCTTCTCGTTCACCGTGCAGATGTTCCTCGCGTTCGGCGTCGCATTCGAGCTGCCGGTGGTGGTCTTCTTCCTCGCGATCGCGGGAATCGTCGACGCCCGCCAGCTCCTCGGCTGGTTCAAGTACGCCGTGCTCGGCGCGTTCGTGCTCTCGGCGGTGCTCACGCCGACGCCGGACGCCGTCACGCAGACCCTCCTCGCCGGGCCGCTCATCCTGCTCTATCTGCTCGGCGTGGGCGCGGCCTGGATCTTCGCGCGCAAGAAGGCTCCGCAGGCCGAGCCCGAATCGACCCCGGTCCCGACGGCGTAGGTCGGGACGCTGTGCCGGCTCATGCCGCCGGCCGGGCCCGCAGGAGGCGCGCCACGATCGCGCGCTCCGCGGCGTGCGCATCGACGGACGTCGCAACGCGCATCGCGGCGCCGAGCCCCGCCGCGGGATCGACCTCGATCGTCCGCAGCACGCCTCGCTCGACGGTCGTCACGATCCGAAGCTCCTCGAACCCGAGCGGCACGGGATCGATGAGGGCCAGCGCAGCCAGCGGGTCGTGCAGGAAGGCGACGTTGTCCGGCGGCATCTGCGCGCCGAGGCCCGTGAACAGGCGTCGCTGCAGGGGATCCCAGAGACGGACCTGCGCGGCCAGCGCCGCGCCGAGCGGACCCGACGCCTCGAGCGCCGCGACGTCGTCCGGACGGAGCCAGGTCTGCAGCGTCACGTCCGCGGTGACGAGCGTCGTTCGAAACCCCGCGCCGAGCACCGCGACCGACGCCTCGGGATCGGAGCACAGGTTGTAATCGATTCCGGGTGCGAAGACCTTCTCGCCGACCGCGACCCGGCGGATGTGCCCGCCCATCACCGTGAGGCCGGCGACCCGGGACGGAAGCTCGGGATCGAGCGCGAGCGCGCGGGCGAGGTTCGTCATCGGTCCAACGGCGAGAATCTCGAGACCGGCCACCTCGCGCGCCATCCGCACGATGCACTCGCTCGCGGGCTCGTCGCTCACGGGAGCGGACGGCCCATCTCCGAGGCCCTTGCCCTCGTGCCCCCACGCCGGGAAGCGCCGGCCGCGCAGCAGCGCCTCGCGCTCGCCCACCGCGATCGGTACGGCCATGCGGCCCGCGATCGCGAGCAGTCGCGCGGCGATGCGCGCCCTCGCCGCCGTGTCGGCCGCGACGGTCGTCACGGCGCGCAGATCGAGCGCCTCGGGCGAAGCGAGGATCAGCGCGAGCGCGAGCGCGTCGTCGACGTCGCTCCCGATGTCGGTGTCGAAGAGGACGGGCCGCGGCACCGCCGGAAGCCGGCTCCTACGACTGCGCGAGCTCGCGGCTCGTCTGCTCGAGCCGCTTGCGATACTCGCCGAGGTCGACCGGGACCCGCGCAACCCCGGAGTCCATCGCCGCCTTTGCGACCGCCGGGCTCACGTGCAGCAGCACCCGCGGATCGAACGGCTTCGGGATGATGTACGTCGGCCCGAAGTGGAAGCGATCACCCGGGTAGGCCTTCTTCACGGCGTCGGGGATGCCCTGCTCACCGAGCTTCGCGAGATCGGCGAGCGCATGGACCGCGGCCAGCTTCATCGGCTCGTTGATCTTCCGGGCCCGCACGTCGAGCGCGCCGCGGAAGAGGAACGGGAAGCCGAGGCAGTTGTTCACCTGGTTGGCGTAGTCCGAGCGCCCGGTCGCCATGATCACGTCGGAGCGGACGCTCGCGACCTCCTTCGGGGTGATCTCCGGATCGGGGTTCGCCATCGCGAAGATGATCGCGTTCGGGGCCATCGTCTTCACCATCTCGGGCGTCACGACGCCGGCCTGCGACACGCCGACGAAGGCGTCCGCGCCCTCGAGCGCGTCGGCGAGGCTGCGCGCGGCCGTCTTGCGGGCGAACTGCGCCTTGTACTTGTTCATCCCGTCGGTTCGGCCGTCGTGGATCACGCCCTTCGAGTCGACGAGCACCATGTTCTCGGGACGGACGCCGAGATCGAGGTAGAGCTTCGCGCAGGCGATCCCGGCCGCTCCGGCCCCCGAGAAGACCACCTTCGCGTCGCCGATCTTGCGCTTCGTGATCTCGAGGGCGTTGAGGAACGCCGCCGCCGAGATGATCGCGGTCCCGTGCTGGTCGTCGTGGAAGACCGGGATCTCCATCGTCTCGATGAGGCGCTCCTCGATCTCGAAGCACTCGGGAGCGCGGATGTCCTCGAGGTTGATGCCGCCGAAGGTCGGCTCCATGAGCTGGCAGGTGCGGATCACCTCCTCGGGGTCTTCGGTCGCGAGCTCGATGTCGAAGACGTCGATGTCGGCAAAGCGCTTGAACAGGACGCCCTTGCCCTCCATCACGGGCTTTCCGGCGAGCGCGCCGATGTTGCCGAGGCCGAGCACGGCCGTTCCGTTGGTGACGACGGCCACGAGGTTTCCGCGCGCCGTGTACTTGTAGACGTCGTCGGGTCGCGCGGCGATCTCGCGGCAGGGCTCTGCGACCCCGGGGGTGTAGGCGAGCGCGAGATCGACCTGCGTCGCCGTCGGCTTGGTGGGGACGACCTTGATCTTCCCCTTGCGGCCTTCCGAGTGGTACTCGAGTGCCTGCTGCTTCGTGATCATTCGGGCTCTTGCGACCTCGGCCCCCGGGGCGGCGAGGCCCGCGGGCGGCGCTGGCGGCGAGCACGCCGCCGACTGGAACTCAACCCTTCAGCAGCTCGCGGGCGATCACCAGACGCTGGATCTGGTTCGTGCCCTCGTAGATCTGCATCAGCTTCGCGTCGCGCATCAGCTTCTCGACCGGATACTCCTTCGTGTACCCGTTGCCGCCGAAGATCTGGACGGCGTCGGTCGTGACGCGCATCGCGGTATCGGTCGCGAAGCACTTGGCGAACGAGGAGTTCTTCGAGGCGCGGGCGCCGTGGTCGACGAGCCAGGCGCTCTGGAGCGTGAGCAGCCGCGCCGCCTCGATGTCCTTCGCCATGTCGGCGAGCATGAACTGCACCGCCTGGAACCCCGCGATCGGGAACCCGAACGCCTTGCGCTCCTTCGCGTAGGCGAGGCTCTCGTCGAGGGCGCGGCGGGCGATCCCGGTCGCGAGGGCGCCGATCGGGGGTCGCGTGCGGTCGAGCGTCCGCATCGCGATCTTGAAGCCCTCTCCCTCCTGCCCGAGCCGCAGCGACGCCGGCAACCGCACGTTGTCGAAGTGGATCACGCGGGTGTCGCTCGCCCGCTGACCCATCTTGTCTTCCTTCTTGCCCTTCGTGATACCGGGCAGATCGCTCGGGACGATGAACGCGGTGATGCCCTGGTGCCGCGACGACCGGTCCTGCGTCGTGAAGACCGTGTAGAGGTCGGCGACGCCGCCGTTCGTGATCCAGCACTTCGTGCCGTTCAGCACGTAGTGGTCGCCGCTCTTCTCCGCGAGGAGCTGGAGGCCCGCGACGTCCGAGCCGGCGTTCGGCTCCGAGAGGCAGAAGGCGATCAGCCGGAAGCTGGCGGAGGCCCACCCGAGCCATTCCTTCTTCTGATCTTCACTGCCGGCGATCACGATCGGCATCAGGCCGAGGTCGTTCGCCATGATCGACGTCGTGAATCCGGAGCAGCCCCACGCGAGCTCTTCGGTGATCAGACAGTTGTCGACCGACGAGAGGCCGACCCCGCCGTAGTCCTGCCCGATGCACGTGCTCGAAAGGCCGAGCTCCCACGCTCGCTGGATGATGTCGCGCGGGAACTCGCCGCTCTGGTCGTAGTGCGCGGCGACGGGCGCGATCTCCGTCTGTGCGAAGCGGCGCGCGGTCTCCTGCAGCGCCTGCTGGTCGTCGGTGAGAGCGAAATCCATTCGCGCGACTCCGAGTCATTTTTTATTGAAACGACGGGGACTTGGAATCGCGAAGGCTAGGAGACGCACCGGGGAGGAGCAAGCCGGACGAGCGCGCGGCGGGGCCGGCGAGGCGCTAGAGCGGCCGGTGGCCGAGCCCGTGCGACAGGCGCTCCGCCGCGGCGACCACCTGCGGCAGCGCCGTGCACATGAGGTCGGCGGCGCAGAGCCGGTAGGACGGCGCGGAGACCGAGAGGGCGGCAATCACGCGGCCACCCGAATCGAAGACGGGAGCCGCTGCGCAGTTCAGGCCCGGCTCGCACTCCTCGAGGTCGGTCGCCCAGCCCTGGCCTGCGACCATCCGCAAGTGCTCGAAGAGCTTCGCGGGGTCCGTGATCGTCGCGGGCGTGAGAACGTCGAGGCGACCGGCCGAGACGACCTGGCGGTCGTAGGCCTCGTGCAGCCCCTTCGGGGAGCAGCCGACGAGGACCTTCCCGAGCGCGGTGCAGTGGGCAGGGAGCCTCCGGCCGACCCGCAGCTTCGCGTGGACGATCCGGTCGGCGACCTCCCCGTCGAGGTGCACCACCTCGAACTCGCGCAGCGACGCGAGGTGCGCCGCTTCGCCCGTTTCGCGCGCGAGATCCTCGAGGACGGGCCGCGCCTGCCGCAGCAGGGTCCGGCCCCGCGCGAACGACTGCCCGATCTCGACGCAGCGCGGGCCGAGCCGGTAGCGCTCGGTCCGCGCGCACTGCTCGACGTAGCCCGACTGCTCGAGCGTCGCGAGCAACCGAAACACGTTGTTCTTGTGCAGATCGAGCCGCTGCGAGAGCTCGGTGACGCCGAGCTCCTCGTCACCGCCGAAGGCCTCGAGCAGCGCCAGCGCGTTGCTCACGGCCTGGATCGCGTAATCGCCCTTCGCTCTCTTCATGGTCGCCCCTCCGGGGGAATGGCTGGCGACTGAACGCGACCGGGCCTCTTCCAGAGCAGGAGCGACGGAGTCTCACGACGTGAGCGGCGGATGGGCGTGGCGTTCGATCGGTTCGGCGTGCAGGCCCGACTTCTATCGCACGCGGCGAGGCGCTGTCAACGATTGCGCGCGGAAATTTTCGTCGAACACCGTCGGTGATCTCCGTCAGACACGGGAATGTGTCAGACGGGAGGCGAGGAACGTTCGCTCGACGAAAGAGTTTCTCCGTCGCGGCCCGCGTGCGGCGCGGAGCCGGAAGCGGCGCGGCTCTCTCCCTCACTCGCGAGCAGCTCGAGGACGAGCAGCGCGACGCCGGTCACGATGAAGCTGTCGGCGAAGTTGAAATCCGGCCAGCTGTATCCCGTCCACAGCCGGAAGTGCAGGAAGTCGACGACCTCGCCGCGCGTGATGCGGTCGATGAGATTCCCGAGCGCTCCGCCGAGGATGAGGCCGAGCGCGAGCGCCGAGAGCCGATCCCCCGGGGCGAGCTTGCGATAGAAGGAGACGATGATCCCGATCGCGGCGAGCGAGACGCCGATGAAGAACGCGAGACGCAGCGTGGGATCGAGCGAGAGGAAGGTGCTGAAGGCCGCGCCGGGATTTCGGACGTGGGTGATGTAGAAGAAGCCCTCGATGACCGAGATCCGGTCCGCGTAGCCGACGTGGGAGTCGACCCAAATCTTCGACGCCTGATCCGCAGCGACGGAGAGCACGCTCGACGCGAGAAAGATGCGAAGTCTCGGGCTCATGCGTTTCGCACCCTAACAGAGGGGGCGAGGCCGGGCCATCAGAACAGGCCCCGCAGCCAGTCGAGGACGCTGCGCTCTCGCGACGCCGGGGGCCGGGACGGCCTCTCCGGAGCTTCGGCGGGCTTCGGGACGGTCGCGGGCTCGCGCGACGCGCTCTCCCCCTCGGGACACGTGCGCGCCGGCTCCGTTCCCGCGATGAACACCTCGCTGCGCCGCTCCGGGCACCCGTCCAGCGCGAGCGCGCCCGATCTCGGGTCGATGTCCGCCTGAACGATCTCCGGCGGCGGCAGGAACTGCCCGCGGACTTCGCCGCGCGTCGCCTCCTTCACGAACCGAATCCAGATCGGCAGGGCGCCGCTCGCGCCCGTGAGCCCGGTCTTCCGCGGCTCGTCGAAGCCGACCCATACGGTGACCACGAGCTCCGGCGTGAATCCGACGAACCACGCGTCCTTCTCGTCGTCGGTCGTTCCGGTCTTGCCGGCGATCGGGCCGACCAGCCCGGCGCTTCGGATCCCGGCGGCCGTACCGTGGTCGACGACACCTTCGAGCAGCGACGTCGCCAGATAGGCGGTTCCCGCGTCGATCGCGCGCTCGGACTGCGCCGACCGGCCCGGAATCGCGTGCCCGGTGGCATCGACGATGTCCTCGTAGGTGCGAAGCTCGGGCCGGACGCCGCCGTTCGCGAGCGTCGCGTACGCTCGCGCGAGCTCGATCGGCGTCACGTCCGCGACGCCGAGCGCGAGGCTCGGCACGAGCGGGAGCCGGCTCTCGACGCCGAGCCGGCGGGCGACGTCCGCGACGCGGTCCACGCCGACCTGCTGCGCGAGCCGCGCCGTCGCAACGTTCATCGAGCGCTCGAGCGCCTCGCGAACGGAGACCCGGCCGTGGAACTCGTGGTCGTAGTTCGCCGGCCGCCAGACGGGCGCTCCGGGGCTCGCGATCGTGAGCGGCTCGTCGTCGATCTCGCTCGCGAGCGTGATGGCAGGATCGCCTCCCGCCGGCTCGAGCGCGGCGACGTAGACGAACGGCTTGAAGGTGCTCCCGGCCTGTCGGTGGGCCTGCGTGCAGCGGTCGAATTGCGACTCCCCGTAGCTCCGCGAGCCGACGAGAGCGAGGATCTGCCCGGTCTGCGGCTGCACCGCGACGAGGCAGGCCTGCAGAGACTTCTCGGGGTCCTTCGAGGCGAGTCTCGGGAAGCGCTTCTCGAGCGCGGCGAGGCCTTCGCGGACTGCGCGCGCCGCGATGCGCTGCAGGCGCGGGTCGAGCGTCGAGTAGATCCTGAGCCCCTCGGAGCTCAGCGCCTCGAAGTCGTACGCGCCGGGGAGCTGCCGGCGAAGCGCATCGAGGAAGAACCGCGCTTCGGCGGGCTCGACCACGAGCGGCGCGGGCCGCAGCGGCTCGGCGACCGCCGCATCGTGCGACGCGGCGTCGATCCGGCCCTGCTCGAGCATGAGGTCGAGCACGAGATTGCGCCGCGCACGCGCGCGCTCCGTCTGATCGAACGGCGAGAGACGGTTCGGCCCCGGGATGACCGCGGCGAGGGTCGCCGACTCGGCCAGGTCGAGCTCACGGACCGGCTTCCCGAAGTAGAGCCGCGAAGCCTCGCCGACGCCGTGGACCTCGGTCGCGCCGCGCTGGCCCATGTAGATCTCGTTGAGATAGCACTCGAGGATCTCGTCCTTGCCGTACCGGAGCTCGACGATGAGCGCCATCGCGGCTTCCTGCAGCTTGCGCGACAGCGTCCGCTCGGGGCTCAGAAAGAAGTTCTTCACGAGCTGCTGCGTGAGCGTGCTTCCGCCCTGCGTGATGCTGCCCGTGCGGAGATTGGCCCAGAGCGCGCCGAGGATTCGGAACGGATCGATCCCGTGGTGGCTGTCGAAGCGCTGGTCTTCGACCGCGATGATCGCGTCGATGAGCGATCGCGGGACCTCGCCGAGGCGTACCAGCTCGCGCTGCTCGCGGTCGGGCCCGTAATACGCGCCGACGGTCTCGGGCTCGAGCTGCACCGCGCTGCGCTCCCGGCCGCCGGGAAGCTCGCGCACGGCGGCGATCTCGTTGCCCTCGAGCTCGAGCTCGACGAGCTGCGCGTCTTCGGCGCGGCTCGGGTGCTCGAACGCCCGGAGCGAGATCACGGCGCGCTCGGAGCCCCACGAGTAGTGCCCGGGCGGGAGCGGAGCCCCGGCGGGCGCCTCCTGATAGCCGATGCCCGCGAGCGTCCCCCGCAGGTCGCTCTGGACCCAGTCGAGGCCGGGGTAGAGCAGGGTCGGAGCCGACAGCACCCGCGACGGCACGCGGAAGCGCTGACCGTCGAAGCGCGCCCGCACCGTGGCGTCGAGCCGGACGGCCCAGTCGCCCGCGAGCACGCCCGCCACGAAGCCCGCTCCGACGAGGAGCCAGCGTGCCGCGCGGCGCGCACGGCCGCGGCCGGGCAGCCGGCGCCGCCCGCGCCGGGCGGCGCTCGGGCGCCGTGCGTTCTTGCGGGCGTCGCGTGCCAAGAGCACCCCCGCGGATAGCTTCGCAGAGGCTCCCGCGCGCAGCTAACGGCGGCCCGCCCGCGTCCCTTGCAAAATCTCTTTCACTTTCCGAGATTTGGCGCGATGACCCGGAGCAAGCCGTGGGGCGGGCGCTTTGCGCAGGCCACCGACCCCGCGCTCGAGCGATTCTCGGCCTCGATCCACTTCGACCGTGCCCTCGCCGCGTTCGACGTCCGGGGGTCGATCGCCCATGCCCGCATGCTCGGAGCGCAGGGGATCGTCTCCGAACGGGACGTCGCCACACTCGTGGGCGGCCTCGAGTCGATCCTGTCCGAGATCGAGGCGGGCTCGTTCCCGTTCGACCCGGCGCTCGAGGACATCCACATGAACATCGAGGCCCGGCTCGCGGCGCGGGTCGGGCCGGTGGCGGGCCGGCTCCATACGGGAAGGAGCCGCAACGATCAGGTCGCGACCGACCTCGCGCTCTACCTGCGCGACGCATCCGAGGCCGCGCAGCGCGGGACGATCCAGCTCCGGCTCGTCCTCCTCGGTCGCGCGGAGGAGCATCTCGACACCGTCCTCCCGGGCTACACCCACCTGCAGCGCGCGCAGCCCGTTCGGCTCGCGCATCACTGGCTCGCCTACGTCGAGATGCTCGAGCGCGACGCGGGTCGCTTCTCCGATCTGCGGCGACGGCTCGCGCGCTGCCCGCTCGGCGCGGGCGCGATCGCGGGGTCGACGCTTCCGCTCGATCGGGAGCACACGTCGCGCGCGCTCGGCTTCGACGCGCCGACACGCAACAGCATCGACACCGTGGCCTCGCGCGACCTCGCCCTCGAGTTTCTCGCCGCGTCCGCGCTGTGCATGGTGAACCTCTCGCGCCTCGCCGAGGAGCTGGTGCTCTGGTCGACGAGCGAGTTCGGGTTCGTCGAGCTGTCGGACGCCTTCTCGACGGGATCGAGCCTCATGCCGCAGAAGAAGAACCCGGACACCGCCGAGCTCGTCCGCGGAAAGAGCGGCCGTGCGATCGGCAATCTCGTCGCACTGCTGACCGTCATGAAGGCGCTCCCGCTGAGCTACAACCGCGACATGCAGGAGGACAAGGAGCCCGTCTTCGACACCGCGACGACGCTCCGAGACTGCCTCGAGGTGACGTGCGGCGCCGTCGCGACGCTCCGCGTGAACGTCGCGCGCATGCGAGCGGCCGCCGAAGACCCGATGCTCCTCGCGACCGATCTCGCCGAGGCGCTCGTTCGCCAGGGCGTCCCGTTCCGCGAAGCGCACGAGGCGGTGGGCCGCGTGGTCGCGCACTGCGTCGAGAAGGACGCCGACCTGCGCGCGCTCTCGCGCGAGGATCTGCGCGCCTTCCATCCGGCGTTCCCCGCGCCCGCGGCGGCTCTCACCGACCTCGAACGCGCGCTCGAGGGCCGCTCGCTGGCGGGCGGGACCGCGCGCGGCACCGTCGCTGCAGCGCTCGCGCAGGCTCGCGAGCGCACGCAGCGCGAAGCCCAGGCGCTCGGCGCCGGCCCGGAGGCCGCATGAGGCGATCGCCGCTCGTCGCAACCCTGCTCGCGCTCGGCGCGCTCGTGCCCGTGGCGTGCGGCAAGTACGGCCCTCCGCACCGCGTGGGAGTCACGGCGTCGCCGGCCGGGCTCCCCGCGTCACCCGCACCGCCGCCGTACTTCGGAACCGAGGGAACGGGTATCCTCAACCCGACCAGCGAGCCGCTCCCCGTTCCGACCGCGCCTCCCGAGGAGCCCGAGGAGGAGACGGCGCCGTGAGCGAACGCGCCTTTGCCGCCTTCCCGCGCCGCGACGGCGCGCTCCACGCGGAGGGCGTGCCCCTCGCGCGCATCGCCGAGGCGGCGGGAACGCCCACGTACGTCTACAGCGCCGGCGAGCTGCGGGCGCGCTACCGCGCGCTCGCACGCGCTTTCGCGGGAGCGCGCGTCACGATCTGCTACGCGCTCAAGGCCAACATGAACCTCGCGGTGGTGCGGACGCTCGTCGCCGAGGGTGCGGGCGCGGACGTCACGAGCGGCGGCGAGCTGTTCCGCGCGCTTCGCGCGGGCGCCGACCCGCGGCGGGTCGTCTATTCGGGGGTCGGAAAGCGCGACGACGAGATCGACTCCGCGCTCCGCGCGGGGATCCGCATGTTCAACGTCGAGTCGCGCGCCGAGCTGCAGCGTCTCGACGCGCGCGCGGGCGAGCTCGGCGTGCGCGCGCCGGTCGCCTTCCGCGTGAACCCCGACGTCGACCCGAAGACGCACCCGTACATCGCCACCGGCCTTCGCACGAGCAAGTTCGGAATCCCGATCGACGAAGCGCCGGGCGCGTACGCCGAGGCGAAGGCGCTCCCGAACCTGCGGGTCGTGGGCGTCGACTGCCACATCGGTTCGCAGCTCACCGACGTGCGCCCGTTCGCCGACGCGCTCGCGCGAATTCGCGCGCTCGTCCTCGAGCTGCGCTCGGCGGGCCACGGTATCGAAATCGTCGACGTGGGCGGCGGGCTCGGGGTCACCTACACCGACGAGACGCCGCCTTCCGCCGGCGAGTACGCGGCGGCCGTCCTCGCCTCGGTCGGGGACCTCGGCTGCGAGATCGTTCTCGAGCCGGGGCGCTGGATCGTCGCCAACGCCGGCGTCCTGCTCGCGCGCGTGCTGTACGAGAAGGAGAACGACGGCAAGCGCTTCGTCGTCGTCGACGCCGCGATGAACGACCTCATCCGCCCCGCGCTCTACGAGTCGGTGATGGCGATCGAGCCGGTCGCCGACGCTCCCGGCGATCGCCGAACCGTCGACGTCGTCGGCCCGGTCTGCGAATCGGGCGACTTCCTCGCGAAGGATCGTCCTCTCCCGCCGGTCGGGCGTGGCGACCTTCTCGCCGTCCGGTCGGCCGGCGCCTACGGCTTCGCCATGAGCTCGAACTACAACGCGCGACCGCGCTGCGCCGAGGTGCTCGTCGACGGCGATCGCTTCGCCGTGGTCCGCGCCCGCGAGACCTGCGAGGACATGGTGCGCGGCGAGTCGATCCCCGCGGAGATCACGGGATGAGCCGCACGATCCCGTTCACCAAGATGCACGGCGCCGGAAACGACTTCGTCGTCCTCGACGGAGTCTCCGCTCCGCTCCCGCCGATCGATCGCATCGCGCGCCGGCTCGCCGACCGCCACTTCGGCATCGGATGCGACCAGATCCTGGTGGTGCGCCCGTCGGCCAGCGCCGACTTCCGGATGGAGATCTTCAACGCCGACGGCAGCCAGGTCGAGATGTGCGCCAACGGGATCCGCGCCTTCTTCAAGTACGTGCGCGATCACGGTCTCACGGCGAAGGACGAGATCGGCGTCGAGACGCTCGGCGGCATCGTGCGGCCGCGCTGGGCCGGGCCCGACCGCATCGCGGTCGACATGGGACGGCCGGTCCTCGCGCCGGCCAAGATCCCGGTGCGGCTCGGAAGCGGAGAGGGCCCCGTTCTCGACGTCGCGCTCGACGTCGATGCGGAGCGCTTGTGCGTGAGCGCCGTGTCGATGGGCAACCCGCACTGCGTCCTGTTCGTTCCG
>JAYRMX010000083.1:0-10374 GCA_041912475.1 Myxococcota bacterium | reverse complement strand
CTACATCTCGACCTACAACACCCTGGGAGTAATTACGGACCTCGACGACGGCGCCATTTTCGGGCCAGCCCTGTATGGTGCCTGGAACATCAACTCTCCCGGCACGTGGACGATGACTCCGGAGCCTTCGGCGCTGGTCCTGCTCGGCGCCGGAATCCTCGGGCTGGCGATCGCAGGCACGCCGCGCCGCGTGTAGCGCCGCACGAATCGCCGCCCACGCCTCGCCACGCGCTGCGCCGGCGCGTGGCGAGGCCCCCGCTCACGCGGGGCGAAGCCGCTGGCGAGCGATCGCGCACAGGCCGTCCTCCTCGATCCCGAGCGGCAGGTTGAGGAGGTTGTAGTAGTTCTCGAGCGCGGTGAGAAACGTGATCTCGACGATCGACCGCTCGTCGAAGTGCTTCTGCAGTGCGGCGAAGGTGTCGTCGCTCACCCGCTTGCTGCGCGTGGCCTCCTCCGCGTAGGCGAGCGCGGCGCGCTCGGCCTCGCCGAAGAGCGGGCTCGTTCGCCACTCGGGGAGAGAGTCGAGCCGCTCGAGCGAGACGCCGTCGTACATCGCCGAGGCGCGCGCGATGTCCACGCAGAAGTTGCAGTGGTTCATCATCGCCACCCACGACTGGACGAGGACCTGCAGCTCGGGCGCGAGCCGAAGCCCCTTCTTCTGCGCGTTCACGAGCTTGAGGCTCACTCCGTAGAGCGCCGGGACGCGGTTGCAGATCACGCGCGCGGGCATGATCACCTTGCCGAGCTGGCGGCGCATCATGACGCCCGCGATGCGGGCGAGCAGTGTCGGCGGTCTGTCGATCGGTTCGAGTCGCATGACTTCTCCCTGGTGTCGGCCGCGGGGCCGGGGGCTACGAGGGCGCGTTGGCGCTACGTGCGAGCGCGACCGTGACCGCGAGCGCGAGGATCGCCGGCGCGTAGACGAGGGCGACGTCGTCGTGCCAGTGGCCTGCGGGCAAGTAGCCGCGCACCGAATCGAAGACGTGCAGCGCGGCGTGGGCGACGAGGAACAGCGCCGCGAGCGCTGCGAACGCGAAGCGATGCGCCCGGCGCAGCGCGGCCCATGCGTACGCGGCCGCGACGACGACGAAGGCGCAGCCGATGTCGCGGACGAAGTGCGCGTTGAAGGGGCCCGACGCCGGAACATCGGCGGGAAGCTCGTGGTACCAGTGCTCGGGCGCAGCGAGCATCCACGCTGCGTTCGCCGCGTTGAGGAGAGCGAGCACTCCGAGAACGACGGCCCAGCCGTCGCGATGCGCGGCGCTCGCGGCAGGCGAAGCGAAGACGGTTTCACGGCTCATGGACGGCTCCTCTTCGTACGGCGCGCGGCGCGGCGGGTCCGGACGACGCCGGCCAGCACGGCGACACCCTCGCGAATGGCGGACGGCGCGAGCGCGGTGAACGAGAGAACGAGGGCCGGCGGCCCGTCCCCGTCGGCGAAGAACAGGGTTCCCGGTGTACACGAGACGCCCTGCCGCGCCGCGTCCTCGGCGAGGGCGGCCGCGTCGACGCCCGCGGGCAGCTCGAGCCAGGCGCAGGTCCCGCCGGCGGGCGGTCGCAGCCGCGCCTCGGGGAGCTCGACGGCCACCGCTTCGACGAGTGCGGCGAGTCGCTCGGCGTTTCGCCGCCGGGTGCGGCGCACGTGCCGCTCGAGAGCG
Source organism: Myxococcota bacterium (assembly GCA_041912475.1). GTDB lineage: Bacteria > Myxococcota_A > UBA9160 > UBA9160 > UBA9160 > MYXO. Next base: position 8,716 of record JAYRMX010000083.1, on the reverse strand, counting down.
CCGCTCTCGAGCAGGTGGGCGACGGCCATCTGCTCGACGAGAGGGGCCTGCATCGTCGCAACCGCGCGCAGGAGGGCGAGCCGCGCGAGCAGCGAGCGCGCCGCGACGACGTAGCCGAGTCGAAGGCCGGGATAGAGCGCCTTCGAGAAGGTGCCGACGTAGATCACCTGATCGCTGCGGTCGCGCGTCTTGAGCGCGGGGCGATTCGGCGCCGCGAGGCGGAGCTCGGCGTCGAAATCGTCCTCGCCGATCGGTATCTGCTCGCGATCGGCGAGCGCGAGCAGCGCCTCGCGGCGCGCATCGGAGAGCGCGACGCCGGTCGGGAGCTGGACGGCCGGCGTCGCGTAGACGAGCTTGGGCCGGCGTGTTCGCAGCACACGTTCCAGCTCGCCGACGCGAAGGCCTTCCTCGTCGACCGCGATGCCGAGCAGGTCTGCACCGCACGCGCGGAATGCGAGCGCGGCGCCGAACCACCCGGGCTGCTCGATCGCGACCGCGTCGCCGGAATCGACGAGCGCGCGGGCAACGAGGTCGAGCGCCTGCTGCGCCCCGGCGGTGACGAGCACGTCCCCGGCGCGACACGCGATGCCGCGTGCGCCGAGCGCGCGGGCCACGGCGGCGCGCAGCGGCAGGTGCCCCATCGGATCGAAGTCGTTCGCGCACTCGGGGAGCCGCCCGAGCGCGCGCTGCCACGCGCGCTGCACGTCGGCGATCGGGAGCGCGCCGGCGTCGACGTGGCCCGCGCGGAAGTCGAATCGCACGCGGGCGTCGATGCCCTGCACGGGGTCGCGCGGCGCGCGCAGCGCGCGCGCGCGGGCCGAGAGGAGCGCCTGCCACGCGAAGGGCGTCGCGACGTGCACGGGAGCGCTGCCGCGAGCGGCGCCGCGCAGCCGCGCCGCGCGCGGCGCGACGAACGTCCCGCGGCCGACGTGTGCGTCGACCAGGCCCGCGGCGGCGAGGTCGTCGAGCGCGCGGCTCACGGTGTTGCGCGAGAGGCCGAGCGCCGCCGCGAGATCGCGCGACGGCGGGACGCGCTCGCCGGGGCGAAGCCGCCCGGCGTCGATGAGCGCGAGCAGGTGGTCGGCGAGCTGCCGGTAGACCGGAGCCTCGCTGTCGCGGTCGGCGCGGAAGGAGACGTCGAGCACGAGGGCGACTGTACAGGGTCCAATTGGGATTTGGAGGTGCCAATCTGGACCCGTTTTGGAGGGCCAATCGGCCGGTTCGCGCGGAACACCGCCCTCCGGGCGATCTGCGCCCTACGGAGCTCGGTTGCGGTCCGGCGCCACGGTTCACGGGACGGGGCGGCCGTGCTCGGACCGGCGATGGCGTCGGGGTCGGCCGCAGCCGCCGAACAGGCTGCTCGGTCTGCGACTACTCGGCCGGAGCTGCAGGCGCCGCGGAGAAGGCTGCGGTTCCCAGCGCCCAGAACCTCGCGAGGGTGAAGCCGTCCTTCGAGCTCTGCCAGACCGAGGGGTGCCACGCATCGCCGATCCACTTGAACTCCCGAACGGCGACCTCCTTCTTGCCGGCGACATAGGCGAGCCTTGCGAGGCGGTTGTGCGCCCAGCTCGACTCCGGGATCTTCGCGAGGTAGCGCTCGAGCGCGGCCGATCCGTCGCTCCACGCCACCGGATCACGCCAGTAGCGCCGTTCGTCCGTGGAGCGCGCAGCGTCCACGTGCGCCTGGAGCACGAGAAGGCCGAGATCCGGCGAGTCGGGATGCGCGGCTGCCACCATCCGGGCGAAGGCGAGCTCCGCCTCGTCCGATCCTCCCCATCTCCGCGACACAGCGAGCAGCATGGCGCGGTGCGCGGCGTCGGATCCGGGGTCGAGTGCGACGGCCGCATCGAAGCGGCGCTTCACCTCCGCGAGTCCCTTTTGCTGATAGAGCGCCAGATAAACCAGTCCGACCATCGGGTCGGGCGCATGCGGGTCGATCTGCTGCGACTTCCGGTACGCGCCTTCTGCCGCGGCGAGGTGAGCGAAGAATCGCGGCCAGGCGTCCGGAGCGACGCTGTTGGAGTAGCCGGTTCCGCGCTCCGCCCACGCCCGCACCGTCTCGTACTCGCCGTGAACGAGCTCCGCAAAGGGCGCCTTCGAGGCGCGCAGCCAGGCATCGAGGTACGGACGAAGGGTCTCGTCGTCGGCGAGTGCTCTGGTGAGGGCGCTCACGGCGTCTGCGTACTCGCAGACGCCACGTGCGGCACAGTCTGCTCGGCGACCGGCCATGTCACGGAGAGCCCGGTCGAGCTCGGTGAACTTCGACTGCGCCAGCAGCGGAACGACCGGCGAAGGCGCCGGCGCCGCCGGCTCCGCACCGCTGCTCGCGGCGGCGAAGAGAAGGGACAGGAGCATCGGAGTCACGATGCGGTGTCTCACGGCTCTCTCCTCACAGGCCAAGCGAGGCCGGGGGGCCCTCGCGGCGCTTCTGCTCCGCCTCTCGCGCCTTCGCTGCGGCCGCCCACTCCTTCATCTTCTCGGCGAGGAAGGCCCGCGCGTAATGGTCTCGCGCCTCCTCGTGGCCAGCCCGGGCATGGAGCTTGTTGAGAAGCGAGTACGCCTTCGGTTCGAAGCGCTCGAGCATCGGGATGGCCGGATCCGGCTTGCCGAGGAGGTCGGCGCGCTCGGCGAAGGCGCTCACGACCTCCCAGTCGTTCGGCACGAGTCGCGCCGCTTCTTCGTAGTGTGCGAGCGCCTCCTCCGTGAGGCCCAGGTTCCTGAGGAGGAGATCGCCCAGGCGAATGCGCACCTGCGGAACGCTCGATGCGTCGAGGCGTGCGAGCACTGCGCCGATCTCCTCGCCGCGCAGATCCAGCGGCCGCAGATCGTCTTTCCATGAACTCTGTCCATCGGGATATGCGAAGACGTACGGATCGAACGTGTTCGAGAATACGGGATGCCCCGAGGCGTCGAGCTGGTGGTTCTTCGCCAGCTCGACGAGATCGATCCGCCAGGCGCCGTCGATGCGCTGCATCAGGATCGGCGGCGTCGGCTGGCTCTTCGGAGAGGGCAGCCACACGCCCCGGTCTCCCGACACGCGGAGTTGTAGGGGCTCTGCCGCGTCGATGGCGGCGAGCCGCTCGTGCTGACTCTTCACCGTGGGCGGGTGCCGCTTCATCTGGCTGCCGCTCGCGGGCGTGAAGAGCCCGGGGTTCTCGGCGCTGGCGCCGCGGGCCAGCACGCTGCGGTACGCCGCAACGGTCTCGTGAGGATCATCGCCGGGCGTAGCCGCACCCTCTGCGCGGGCAGGCGACGAGACGCAGCCGACGGCGAAGAGCACCGCACAGAGTGCCGCGGCGGCGCTGCGGATGACGGGGGGCATCGGGCCTCCGCGACCGTGGATCGGCCGAGCCTCCGAGGAATCGGCCGTGCTGCCCCGCCGCATGAGCGACCGCGACCGGCGAGTGCTTCGAAGCGGGCCCTGCGCAGCCGCACTTGCGCTCCCTCACGGGGCGGCAGGCTGCTCGCAGGCGGCCGGAAGTTGCCTCTGCGTGCATCGACGGTGAAGGAGTGTTCGAAGCGGTGTCGGCGAGCGCGGCGGAGGTTCGGGCGACACGCGCGCGGTATCGTCGTCGTGGCCGTTCGCGAACTCCGCCGGCCGCGCTCGCGAGCGCCCACGACGGTGCCAGGCCCGATGTTCAACCGCTCCCCCCTCTACGAGAAGCTCCTCGTCCCGCCCCTCAAGCTCGCGATTCGCGGCGTCGAGGCGTGCCTCCTCGCCGGGATGGACCGACCCGACTTCCTGCCCGCGCACGATCTGCCGTGGGCGCAGCGCCTCGAAGCGAGCTACCGGGAGATCCGCGACGAGCTGCTGCGCTACCGCGAGGCCGGCGCCGCGCTGCCCGCCTTCTCGGACATCTCACCCGAGCAGTACAAGATCAGCGACCGGCGCTGGGAGTCGGTGATGCTGCTCGCGTACGGGCGCCCGATCGGCGGGTACGCCGACGCATTCACCCGCACGCGCGGGCTGCTCGCGGGCATCCCCGGCCTCCAGACCGCGATGTTCTCGGTCTTCCAGCCGGGGGCGAGGCTCTCGCCACATCGCGGCCCCTACGCAGGGCTTCTCCGCTACCACCTTGCGCTGATCGTGCCTCCGGAGCCGGACCAGTGCGCGCTCGTGCTGAACGGAAAGACCCGCCACTGGCACGAGGGCGAGAGCCTGCTCTTCGACGACACGTTCGAGCACGAAGCGTGGAACCGCGCGACGACCGAGCGCGTCGTTCTCTTCCTCGACATCGAGAGGCCGCTCCCGCCGCTGCGCGCCGCGCTCAACCGGCTGATGATCTTCCTCATCGGCAGATCGCCCTTCATCGGGGCGGTTCTCCGCAACGCCGAGCGGCACGCCGAGCGCGGAGGAGCCGCGGCGCAGTGAACCACGCGGCGCCCGTGCACGCGCGCGGGCCACGCGGGGACGACGGAGTCGCTCCGCCCGCGCGATATCGCGGCGGCGGCCCGGGCAGGTCGGGACGCTCGGGGCCGCGACGCTCGAGGGGCTCGGCCGCGCTTCGCGTCGTGATCGCAGCCGACGACGAGGCAGAGTCTCCGGGTCGGCGATACGATGCGCCGACAGCGGGAGTATCCAGCGTGTTCGTGCTCTTCCGCGCCGTCACGTACGCGACGCTGTTCACCGGGCTCGTGCTCGTGCTGCTGCCCGCGCGCGTGCTCACGCTCGCGGGGGTGACTCCTCCGGAGCGGCTCGGCGCAGTCGAGGTCGCGGGGATCGCGGTCGCGCTCGCCGGAGGCGCGCTCGCCGTCTGGTGCGTCGTCTCCTTCGCGATCTTCGGGAAGGGAACGCCGGCGCCGTTCGATCCCCCGCGTCGCCTCGTCGTGCGAGGTCCGTACGCGGTGGTCCGCAATCCCATGTACGTCGGAGCCGGGGCGGCGCTGCTCGGCGCTGCTCTCTTCTACCGATCGTCCGCGCTGCTCGCGTTCGCAGCGGCGCTCTTCACCGTCGCGCACCTCTTCGTCACGCGCTACGAGGAGCCGGTCCTGCGACGCACGTTCGGCGAAGCCTACGCGTCGTACTGCCGCGGGGTGCGCCGCTGGTGGCCGCGCCTCGACACGCAGCGCCAGGGCCGCGGCGCAGGCATCGACCTCGAGCCGATCGGCTTCGTCCGAAGCCCGCGGACGGATCTGTCCGACGACGACTGGGGGCGCGTGCGGGCCCGGATCGAGCTCGCCGAGCCGCTCGGCGCCGAGGCGCTCGAGGGTCTCGACGAGTTCTCGCACGTCGAGGTGATCTTCTTCTTCGACCGCGTCGGCCAGGACGAGATCGAGCGCGGCGCTCGCCATCCGAGAGGCAATCCCGCGTGGCCCAGGGTCGGGATCTTCGCGCAGCGCGGGAAGAACCGGCCGAACCGGCTCGGCTCGACGATCGCACGTGTCATCGCACGCAGCGGCCGCTCGCTCGAGGTCGAAGGGCTCGACGCGATCGACGGCACTCCCGTCGTCGACCTGAAGCCCGTGATGCAGGAGTTCCTGCCGCGCGAGCCCGTGCGCCAGCCCGCGTGGTCGCACGAGCTGATGCGGGCGTACTGGCGCCGCGACGATGGCCCCGGATGATCTGCTCCGGGCTCCTCGCCCGCGGCGCAGTGTCGCCCTACGACGGGGAGCCGGCCCGGCGGCGCTCGCTTCGCGCGCCGAGCTCGCGGAACGCCAGGAGAGCGAGGGCAGCCGCTGCGGCGACCGAGATCCATTCGCTCGCTCGCTGAAGCGGAGTGCCCCGGTAGCGGGCGGTGATCACGTGGGCTCCGGCGGGCAATTCGAGCCGGATCAGACCGCTCTTTCCGGCTTCGGTGTACACCTCCTCGCCATCCAGGGTGACGTCCCAACCGGGAAACTGAAATAGCGGAAGCAGAACGACCTGCTCCACGGGGCTCGAGACGGTCCATCGGCGCCGAGTTCCTCGTTTCTCGTCGAGCCGGAACTGCCCCGGCGCCGCTTCGAACTGGACGCGTGCGCTCAGCGAGGCCGACGGCGGATCCTTCGCGGCGGTGAGCGGAAGAAGCTCGGAGGAATCGGTCGTCTGGAGCGGCTGGATCGAGCCGTCTCTCCAGCGCGTGAACGCCCGCTCTCGAGCGTTCGGATCGAGCATCTCCCGGTTCTGCGTGCTCACCCATTCGGAAAGAGGAGTCCGTGCGGCGTGATTCGCGGTCGCATCGAGAACCGGGACGGCGAGGGCGATCGCGGCGACCCGGACCCATCGCGTGATGCCCGAGTCGCAGCGGTGAGCGAGTAGGACGAGCGCTGCGCCGAGTGCGCCGATCGCGAGCGGAGCTCTTTCCGCGACGACGCGCACCGACGATGGATCCGCGAACAGCCACACGAGGGCCGTGCCGGCGACGAGTACGGCCGCCGGAACGACGCCTTCCCGCGGCCGTGGTCTCGACCGGTAGTCTTCGATGGCGAGCGCCAGCAGGACGAGGCCGGCGATGGAGTCGAGCATGAGGAAGCGCCAGGGAAACTGGAAGTAGGGAAGCAGCGGTACCGCTCTCCAGATCGGAGTCGACGCGGGCAACATCATGAGCTGGACGGCGAAGAATCCCGCGAGGGGCGCGCCGTAGCGAGCCCGGCCTTCGGAGTGCCGGCACTGGAGCAGCGCCCAGACGAGCGCCGCGATGACGAGAAAGCTCGCCGAAAAGCTCATCTGATCGCCCGGACCCGAAAGCGAGAGTCCGAATCCGAAGTGAGGATCGAGCCGCTGCCACCATTCGAGGAAGTGGTCTTGCCAGCGGAACGTGTAATAGGACCGCGCCGTGGTCGCGATCTCGACGTTGACGAGCTCACGCTCCACGAAAGCCGGCAGCCAGCTCGCCGCCGACACGAGAAGCCCCGCGCCGCTCCAGCCCGCGGTTGCCACGAAGACGCGCCAGGATCCCGCCAACAGGAAATAGAGACCGAAGGCCGAGAGCAGAATCGCCGTCGCGACGGCGGCGATCGTGTGGCTGTAGAAGACGAGCGCCGTGGCGCCGGCGAGGCGCAGCCCCGCGGCGCGGCCGCCGCCCCTCGGCAGCGAAACGGCTTCGGCGAGCACGAGCGGCATGATCGCCGTCGCCAGCGCCTCGGCCACGTCGCCACGCACGTAGACGTCCACGAACCGGTACGGAAGCAGGATCCCGGCGGTCGCGACCGCCATCGCCGTACGCCGGTCGCCGTAGACCCGTCCCAGGCGGTAGCAGGAGAGGAACGCGACGGCGAAGGTCATCACCTCGACGGTTGCGACCGACGCGACGATCGGCAGGCCAGCGAGGTGAACCGCCGTCCCGAGATAGGTCCACAACGGCGGAAAGAAGTTGAAGACGGGGTATCCGAAGCCCCAGTAGAAGCTCGGGGCCCACCGCGGATACCACTCGCCGGATGCGACGAGGTAGGCGAACTCGGCGAGGCGGGGCGGATACGCGAGCCCGTCATGGGTCGCCCACCAGGAGTGGAAGAAGATCGGCAGCGCCGCGAAGACGACGATCAGGACCGCGTACGCGAGATCCCCCCAACCACCGCGGAGCACGCCCCAACGCCCGCCAGCGGCCTGCGCTTGCTGCGATTCCATCCGTCGCTCGCCACCGCCTCTGCGTCCGCCGTGCGCGGGCTCGCAGGCAACGCCGCCCGATGCCTTCGCGCGCGAGGATATCGAAGGGCGCCGCCGCGGGCGCGCTGCGCTCCCAAGAGGCGCGAGTCGATCGGGGACGGGTCTCGCCGAGCGGGGCCAGCCCGCGACACTTGTCAGCGCGCGCTCGACGCGAGACGCTGAGCGCCATGGACAGCGGCGACGGAGCGGAGATGCCGGTGGGCGGCGACGGCGGCGCGCAGCTCGCCGGGCCGGACGGAACGGAGGGCCGGGCGGCGCAGGCGCCTTCCGGCTTCGCAGCGCCCGAGCCGGCCGCTCGCAGCGCTTCGCCGTGGACGGCGCTGCTCGATCGCCGTGCGGTACTCACGGAGATCTGGGACCACCTCCCGATCTGGTTCTTCTACTTCGAGGCCGTGGGTCTGCTGCACTTTCTCGCGGCGAACGTCCCGCGATCGGAGCTCGGGCGCGTCGGTCTGCCGATCGGTCCGTTCGCATGGACGGCCGCGTTTCCGCTGTTCTGGGTGCTCGTCTACTACGCGCTGCGGGTTCGCGGCTCGGCGCGGCTCGCGGCGTACGGGGCGAAGAGGTATCTCGTGCTCGTCGCGCTCGCCGCCGCGCCGGCGTGCATCTGGTTGCTCTACGCGGTGGCGCCGTTTCTGCGCGTCGAGCTCGAGATGCGCCAGCTCACGCGCCTGTTCGAGGCGATGCAGCTCGCCTGGATCGCGGTCTTCATGGTGCACGTCGCGGCCAAGCGCGGCGCGCCGGGGTTCGCGACGTTCTTCGGTGTCGCGTGGCTCTACGGTCTCGTGCTCGAGAACGGCGGCATCCTCATGGGCTACTTCTTCGAGCCGGGCTACCGCTTCTATCTCGGCGGCCTTCCGGCGCCTTTCGCAACGATGATGGGCTGGTGCCTCGCGATCTACGCGTGCACGGAGATCGCCGAGGAGCTTCGCTCGCACGTCTTCTTCGGAGAGACGACGCTCGGCGCTGCGCTGCTCACGACCGCGCTCGCGCTCTCGCTGGACCTCCAGCTCGATCCGCTGGCGAGCCTCTCGGGCGTCTTCTGGCGCTGGAACGACGCGCTGCCGCGCTGGTTCCTCTCGGTCCCCTTCGCCAACTACCTGGCCTGGTTCTGCGCGTTCCTGCCCTTCT
>JAYRMX010000082.1:0-8755 GCA_041912475.1 Myxococcota bacterium | reverse complement strand
CGCGGCCGCTACGCGGCCGGTCTCAGCCGCATCGGCTCGCTTCGCTCGCCGGCAGCGGCCTTCGTTCGGCCGCAGACGGCCTCACTGCGCGGCCGCTTCGCGGCCTTGCATAGCCGCATCGGCTCGCTTCGCTCGCCGGCCGCGGCCTTCGTTCGGCCGCAGACGGGTTCGCTGCGCGGCCGCTTCGCCTCATCAGGCGGTGAGGTGCCCGGCGCTCTCGGCGAGAAGCTGGAGGGCGAGGAGGGTGAGAACGCCGCGGTACAGCCATGCGAACTGCTCGTCGGTGACGTGCTCGAGGAGCGCGGTGCCGGCGCGCGCGCCCGCGAGGCTCGCCGCGCACAGGCACGCGAGAAGCAGGGCGTGCTCGCGGAAGGCGAAGCCTGCCGCACCGAACAGGACGATCTTCGCGAGGTGGCCCGCCATCTGGCACACCGCCTGCGAGCCGATGAGCGCCTGCCGGCCGAGGCCGAGGCCGAGGAAGAACGGCGACATCAGCACGCCCGTCGCGCCGACGTTCACGTTCAAGAAGCCGATCGCCGAGCCGAGCGCGAGGAAGCGGGGGCGGCGCGAGAGGCGCTCGCCCGCGCCGCCGAGCGCGAGCCACGCCGGCCGCCAGGTCGCGACGAGCACGAGCAGCGCGATCACGATGCGCGTCGCGTCCGGCGGAAGGCGCTTCGCGAGCGCGAGGCCGAGAGCGCCTGCGGGAAGCAGCGGCAGCACGAAGCTCGCGGCGATGCTCCAGTCGACGTGCCGGCGCTGGTAGAAGGTCCGCGACCCGTTCGAAACGAGCTGCACCACGGCATGCAGCGGGATCGCGGCGAGCGGGTCGAGAAACAGCAGCATGACACCGAGGAGCGTCATTCCGCCCGCCATTCCGACCACGGCCGAGAGCACCGACGTCGCGAAGGCGGTCGCGGTGAGCACTGCGAGGCCCGTCTCCGTCACGGTCAGCCGCTCGCCGCGAGCCGGGCGCTGCCGCCCGACGCAGGGAGGGGTCCGACGTAGCGCTGGCTCGGCCGCAGGATCCGCCCGCCGCGGAGCTGCTCGTCCGCGTGCGCGAGCCAGCCGGCCGTTCGCGCGACCGCGAAGGCCGGCGTGAACGTCCCGCGCGGAAGGCCGATCGCGTCGAGCAGGACCGCCGTGTAGAACTCGACGTTGGTGTCGAGCCTTCGGCCGGGATGGCGCCGTGCGAGGATCTCGACCGCGGCGCGCTCGACGGCGCGGGCGAGGCGGAGGTAGGGGCTCGTGACGCCCGCGTCCTCGAGGCGCTCGAGCGCGCGTTCGAGCACCGCGGCGCGCGGATCGCGAACGCGGTAGATGCGATGCCCGAGGCCCATGATGCGGCGGCCAGCGGCGAGCTCGGACTCGAGCCAGGCCTCGGCGCGGGCGGGCTCGCCGATGGCGGCGAGCATGTCGAGCACGGGCCCGGGGGCTCCGCCGTGGAGCGGACCTTTGAGCGCGCCGAGCGCCGAGACGACGATCGAGACCGCGTCCGAGCGAGTCGATGCGACGACCCGCGCGGTGAACGTCGACGCGTTCATGCCGTGCTCGGCGACCGTGACGAGGTAGGTGTCGAGAGCCGCAGCGCGCGCGGCGTCCGGCGCCTCGCCCGCGAGCATGCGAAGCACGTCGGCGGCGTGGCCGAGCGCGGGATCGGGCGCGACGGGGGCTTCTCCGCGCCGGATCCGTGCCCACGCGGCGGCGAAGACGGCGGCGGCCCCGGCGAGGCGGAAGCGCTCGTCGCGCGGGGTCCCCCGCGCGACCATGCGCGCGATCGCGGCGCGCAGGGCGTCCATGCCGTCCTCCGCCGCGAGCGCGTCCGTGAGCTGCGGGACGAGAGCGAACGCTGCGACGCGCGCGGCGGCGAGCTCCGCGCGAGTGGCCTCGCATGCGTCGGGGCCGGGCAGGGCGCCCTCGAAGAGCAGGGCGAAGACGTCCTCGTAGCGCGCTCGCCCGGCGAGCTCCTCGAGGTCGTGCCCGCGGAGCACGAGGCGCCCGCGCTCGCCGTCGACCTGCGAGAGCCGCGTCTCGGCCACCACCACGCCGTCGAGACCGCCGTCCGCCGTCCGTCCGAACTCGCCCGTCGCCATCGCGCGTCCTCCTCTGCGCGATAGGATACGGTTCATGAAACATTCATCAACGTTGATTAACAAATCAACGAGTGAGCTCCTCGGTGCCCGCGAGGCGGCGGCGGTCCTCGGCGTCAAGCTCCCGACGCTCTACGCGTACGTGAGCCGCGGTCTGCTGCGAAGCCGGGCCGGCAAGGGCGGGCGGGCGCGCGTCTACGCGCGGAGCGAGGTCGAGGCGCTGCGCGAGAAGGCGCGCTCCGGGCGCGGGGCCGAAGCGGCCGGCGCGCTGCGCTGGGGCGAGCCCGTCCTCGAGTCGTCGATCACGGCGATGACGGCCGACGGGCCGCTCTACCGCGGGGAGCCGGCGCTCGGGCTCGCGCGCCGCGACGTTCCGTTCGAGTCGGTGGCCGAGCTGCTCTGGACGGGCGCGCTGCCGCCGAACCCTCCGCGCTTCGCGGCGCTGGCCGGCGGCCCGGCGCTCGCGCGGCTCTCTCGCGCGCTCCCGACCGGGTCGTCCTTCTCGTCGTGGCAGATCGCCGTCGTCGCGACGCTCGCGCCGCACGATCCGGGCCGCTTCGACCTCTCGCGCGGCGCGGTGCTGCCGCGCGGCCGCTCGCTCATCCGGTGGCTCGCGGCGGCGCGCGCGTTCGCGACCGAGCCTTCGCGCGCGGCGGCCTCGCTGCGTGCGCCGACCGTCTCGGCCGCCGGCGCCGCCGCTCTCGGCGTGCCGACCGAAGCGGCGAAGCTGCGCGCGATCGACCGCCTGCTCGTTCTCATGGCGGACCACGAGCTCAACGCGTCGACCTTCGCGGCGCGCGTTGCGGCGTCGGCGCAGGCCGACGCGTACGCATGCGTGCTCGCAGGCCTCGCCGCGCTCTCCGGCCCGCTGCACGGCGGCGCGAGCGACCGCGTCGAGGCGCTGCTCGCGGAGACCCCGCGGCCGGCCGACGCCGCGCGCGTCGTGCACGAGCGCGAGCGCCGCGGCGAGCGCATCCCCGGCTTCGGGCACGGCTTCTACCGCGACGGCGACCCGCGCGCGCAGGTGCTGCTCGAGACCGCGCGCGCTGCCGGTGGCCGCGCGCCCGGCGTTCGCGAGCTGGGCGCCGTGATCGCGACCATGGCGGCGAACGGCCGGCCGGGACCGAACGTCGACGCGGGCGCCGTCGCGCTGCGCTGCGCGCTCGGAATGCCCCGCGGCTGCGTTGCCGGGATCTTCGCGGTGGGACGCTGTGCCGGCTGGATCGCCCACGTGATCGAGCAGGCCGAAACCGGTCAGCTCCTTCGCCCCCGCGCCCGCTTCGCTCCGTAGGCGGGAGCGCGTTCGGCGTTCGCGATTTCGCCCGGAGCGGCGAGAGGGCTTCGGGCCGGGCGCAGCGAGAGGCGGCGGTGTAGGCTCGATCGTGCCGGAGGCGCGATGGCGGAAGATCTCCTCGAGAAGATGGTCCGGGACTTCCAGGACCGGATCGTTCGCGGCAGTTACGATGGGATCTATCGCCTCGAAGGGCGCGCGCTCGACTGCGTCATGGAGTGTCAGGCGACCGAGTGCGCGACGGCGTACACGGAGCTGTACGGCATCGCGGACGACCTCCCGCTCGATGCCTTCCTCGAGCGGATGCAGCTCGGGGGGTCGAGCAAGATCACGGTCGAGCGCAGCGGCAACGAGATCCTGTGGACCGAGCATCACGAGGGGCGCTGCGTGTGCCCGCTCGTCACGCGCGGCGTGATCCCCCTCGACCCGAAGCTGTGCGGGTGCGCCGAGCACTGGGTGCGCAAGCTCTTCGAGCGACGGGTCGTCGGGCCGGTCCGCGTCGAGCTCGTCGATTCGGCCGCGAAGGGCGGTCAGAACTGCGTGTTCCGGGTGACGATCGACGACGCGAGTCCGCCGCCGCCGCGGCGCTGACGTCGGGCTCGGCCAGCGCCCCGCCCGCGCGGCGCCCGTTCGGGGATGTGAGTCCGCGCACCCCGATGCCTCACCGCGGGCGGACGCACCTGCGCCCGGTCGTCCCTGCCGCGGGGCGGGCACGGCCTGCCCGTGCAGGAGGTCGCCCGACCCGCCGCGGCCGGTCCATTTTTCCTGTCCATCCGGCTGCGCGGCGTGAGATGCTGCCCACCGTGTAACGCCCGGGCCACCCTTCGGGGGCCCCTACACGAGGGGGATTGCATGTCTCGCAGAGGCCTCGCTTTCGCCGTTCCCGTACTCGCCGCTCTCCTCGGCTTCGAGGCGTCGGCCAGCACGCTCACGCAGAACCTGTCCTGGACGATCGATCGGTCCGGAACGAGCACGAAGTATCGCGTCGTCGCGTACGGCGACTCGATCTACGCCGGCTACAACGGGTCGCTCTCGCGCGTCGCCAAGCGCGCAGGGCCGACCGTCGACGGCGAGTACCTCGCGAAGCTCTGGAACGCCGACATCGAGGTCGTGCGGCGCGCGAAGTCCGGCGCCGTGGCCTCGGACATCTACAACAACAAGATCGTGAAAGAAAAGTCGTACATGCAGAGCTCGTCGACGCGCGTCGTCACGTTCGAGATGTGCGGAAACGACGGTCTGCAGGCGCGCAGCAGCTTCGCCGGGCAGACCGGCACGTGCAACTACGGCCCGCTCAACACGGCGCTCTCGAACTGCACGACCTACACCGCGGCCGCGATGCAGTACATCAACGCGAATGCGTACGCGGGCACGAAGCTCAAGGTGATCACCAACCTCTACTATCCGGGCTACGACTCGGACAACTCGCTCTCGGGCTGCACCGATTCGGGAACCGGACAGAAGGTGAACAAGCAGAGCATGTTCCTGCCGTACATCGCGCGGATGAACTGGCGAGCGTGCAACTTCGCGAACACCTACGGCTTCCAGTGCGCCGACAGCTTCGCGCAGTACATGGCGGCGGACTACGACAGCAACGGCGACGGCCTCATCGACTCCGAGGCGATCCGCTACGTGCAGGGCGAATCGGAGGACGCGTACGTCACGAAGCTGACGACCACGTACCGGGCGACGCTGCGCGACGCGAACGGCAAGCTGCTCACGCCGAGCTCGAGCGCCGACTACATCCAGTCGGACAACACGCACGGCACCTACACCGGCTCGACGATCTGGATCGGCCTGATCGGCGGCAGCGGATCGGGGTCGGGCGCTCCCGACTACACCGATGCGCAGATCGTCGGCGGCAAGAACCCGGTCTGGAACCTCTACGGCCACGAGCGGATGGGCTGGGCCCTCTCGGTCTACAACCCGGCGACGCCGTAGGGCTCGCTCGAGATCTCTCGGGAACCCCGGGGCGCCGCGACAGCGGCGCCCCGGACACGCCGGCGCGGGCCCCGCATTACGCGAGAAGGCGCAGCGCGAGCAGCGCGGGAACGCCGCCGTAGTAGAGCCCACGGAACGCGGCCTCGGCGATCCGCCGCACGGCGGCCGCGCGGGCCGGGACGACGCAGGCGGTCGCGAAGCAAAGACCTTCGGCGGCGCCGCGCCACACGCTCGCGTACATCGCGAGGTACGCCGTCGTCGTCGCCCAGTAGACGGCGGCGGTTTGCAGGTAAGACGCCGCACCGAGCGTGTACCACTCGCCGAACGTCCCGCCGTAGGCGATGTGCTGGTGCAGGTTGAAGAGCACCGCGCCGGGCGCGAGCGCGAAGACCGGGTAGCGGGCGAGAAGGCGCAGAAGCGGCCGGCGCGGCCGAACGGGACGCGCGGCCGCGTAGACGACCAGCGGCCGGGCGGCCGCCTCGCGGGCGCCCTTCGCCCCGGCGCCGTCGAGGGCCGCGAGGAGCGCAGCCGGGTCGGCGAGCTCGAGGCCGACGCTCCGGCCCGAGCGCAGCGCGAGCGAGAGGCCCGGGCCCGGCGCGGGAAGGCGCCAGGGCGCGACGCCCGCGATGGCGTCGCAGGGGATCTCGATCCCGGCGCCCGGCCGGCTGATGCGCAGCAGCGCGTCCCGCACCTCGATGCGCGCCGTGTAGGCGCGGCGCACGAGAAGGCCCGCGAGCCCCGGCAGGACCGTGAAGGGCAGGAGGAGGCGCCACAGGATCGAGGGTGTCACGGGCGGATCGGTCGCGAGCAGAACGAGGACCAGCATCGCGGGCAGACTCGCCGCCGCGCCACCGAGCCGGAGCGCGGCGGCGGCTCTGCCGCCGCGCGTGTAAGCGCGGCCCGAGAGCTCGACGGCGCGGTTCTTCGCCACGCTACCCGCCGCAGCGGTGCGGTCGTATCCTGTCGGGGAGGTCACGAGTGGCGATGCCTGGCGAGCCTCGAGGGCCGAATCGCGGAGCGCCGCGCAGCACGCGCGGTGCGCGGCCGGCGCCGCGCACCGACCCGGACGGCGTGAGGATCCTCGCGGGCGGCGGCATCCGCAAGCGCGTGTGGCTCCTGGCCGGTGCGGTCGCGCTGGCGTCTGCGGCGCTGCTGGCCGCCGGCCGGCTCGCGTTCGAATTCGCGGGCACTGCGGAGGCGGAAGAGCCGCGTGCGGTCGCCGCGGCCGCCGAGCCCGCGCGGGCGCCAGAGGTTTCGAAGCTGCGCGCAGTCCCCCGCGCGGCGCAGCCCGCTCCGCCGGCGCCGCAGGTCGATGAGATCGCACCCGCCGCTCCCGAGGAGCCCGCGTATACGATCGACTCGCCCGGGAGCGCGCCTTCCGGAATCGCCCTGTTTCCGCCGCCCGGCACCGATCCTCCCAAGCGGGGGATCATCGTCCCCGATGATGCCGAGCTTCCCGAAGGCTACGTGCGCCACTACCAGGCGACCGACGACGGCAAGGCGCTGCCGCCGATCCTCATGTTCCACCCGGACTACGAGTGGGTCGACGACCAGGGCGCGGTGGTTGCGCTGCCCGAGAACCGGGTCGTTCCGCCCGAGATGGCGCCGCCCGGCCTTCCGATCCAGATGCTCGAGATTCCGGAGCCCGAGGACGATTCGCGCGGCAGGCCGTGACTGCGCTACGTGCGCGGCGCTCGGAAGGCGACCAGCGCGAGCGGAGGCAGCGTGACGGCGAGCGACTGGCCGTGGCCGTGGCTCACGACGGCGTCGGTCCACACGCCACCGAGGTTTCCGATCCCGCTTCCGCCGTAGACGGCGGCATCTCCGTTCAGGACCTCGTCCCATCGCCCGGCCGCGGGAACGCCGAGCCGGTAGCCGTGGCGCGGCACCGGCGTGAAGTTGCAGGCGAAGACGAGCGGCGGCGCGCCGCCGCCGTGGCGGACCCACGAGAGCACGCTCTGATCGACGTCGTGGCAGTCGATCCACGAGAAGCCGTGCGGGTCGCAATCGAGCGCGTGGAGCGCGGGCTCCTCGCGGTACAGGCGATTCAGGTCGCGGACCCAGCGCTGCACGCCGGCGTGGAGCGGCCCCTCGAGCAGGTGCCAGTCGAGGCTCTCCTCGTGGCTCCACTCGCGCCACTGCGCGAACTCTCCCCCCATGAACAGGAGCTTCTTGCCCGGCTGCGCCCACTGGCAGCCGAACAGAAGGCGCAGGTTCGCTGCCTTCTGCCAGTCGTCGCCCGGCATCTTCGCGAGCAGCGAGCCCTTGCCGTGGACGACCTCGTCGTGCGAGAGCGGCAGCACGAAGTTCTCGGTGAACGCGTAGAGCATGCGGAAGGTGAGCTCGGCGTGGTGGTACTTCCGGTGCACCGGGTCGTGGGTCATGTACGCCAGCGTGTCGTGCATCCATCCCATGTCCCACTTCGCGCCGAAGCCGAGCCCTCCCATGCTGGTGGGACGCGAGACCATCGGCCACGCCGTCGACTCCTCGGCGAACGTCTGGACGTCCGGGTGCAGCCGGTAGACGTCCTCGTTGAAGCGCCGCAGCAGCCGGATCGCGTCGAGGTTCTCGCGCCCGCCGTACGCGTTCGGAACCCACTCGCCTTCCTTGCGCGAGTAGTCGAGGTAGAGCATCGATGCGACGGCATCGACGCGCAGGCCGTCGGCGTGGTAGCGGTCGAGCCAGAACAGCGCGCTCGAGAGCAGGAAGCTCCGCACCTCGTTGCGGCCGTAGTTGAAGATGTAGCTGCTCCAGTCGGGGTGGAAGCCCTGGCGCGGATCGCCGTGCTCGTAGAGGTGCGTTCCGTCGAAGTACGCGAGGCCGTGGCCGTCGGCCGGGAAGTGCGACGGGACCCAGTCGAGGATCACGCCGACGCCCCGCTGGTGGAGGTGGTCGATCAGGAACATGAGATCCTGCGGCGTTCCGTAGCGGCTCGTCGGAGCGAAGTAGCCGGTCGTCTGGTAGCCCCACGAGCCGTAGAACGGGTGCTCCATCAGCGGCAGCAGCTCGACGTGCGTGAAACCCATGTCGAGGACGTAGTCGGCGAGCAGCGGCGCGACCTCGCGGTAGCCGAGCCAGCGGTTGCGCTCGCCGGGCACGCGGCGCCACGATCCGAGGTGGACTTCGTAGATCGAGACCGGCGCGCCGAGCGCGCTCTTGCGCGCGCGGCCCGCCATCCACTCGCCGTCGCCCCATTCGTAGTCGAGCGGCCAGACGATCGACGCGGTCCGCGGCGGCACCTCGGCACGGAACGCGAAGGGGTCGGCCTTCTCGGCCCGGTGCCCGTGGTAGCGCGACGCGACGTGATACTTGTAGTGCGCGCCGGGGCCGACGCCGGCGACGAAGCCTTCCCAGATCCCCGAGCTCGCGCGCGCGCGGAGCGGATCCGCGCCCGCGCGCCAGCCGTTCCAGTCGCCGAGCACCGACACCGTCTCGGGGG
>JAYRMX010000081.1:0-7927 GCA_041912475.1 Myxococcota bacterium | reverse complement strand
GGCGATCGGTAACCCCGCGCGCGTGCTCGCGGGAACCGATTGCGGCTTCGAGACGGCGGCGGGCTTCGCGGCGGTCGCTCCCGACGTCGTCTGGGCGAAGCTGCGCGCGCTCGCCGAAGGGGCGGCGCTGGCGTCGAAACGCCTGTTCTGACCGCGGAACGGATGGACGCTCTCGGACGCGCGTGGTAGAAGGTCGTTCGGATCCACCGCGTCGCGGGAGCCGCCATGCGCCGCTGGTCGCTTCGTCTGCTCGCGATCGTCGCCGCGCTCGTGATCGCCGCCGGCGCCGCATGGCGCTGGCTGAATGCCGCCGAGGCGCCTCCCGAGGTCTCGGACTACGAGATCTCGGTCGAGGAGCTGCGCCAGCTCGCCGAGGCGATCCCGGGCGACGCACCGATCGCGGTCCGCAGCGAGCTGGTATCGATCACGTCGATGCCCCGCGCGGCCGTCTTCGCGGGAGAGTCCTTCGCTCCGCATCCGATGTCGCACCAGGTGTTCCAGATCGTCTGGCCGGACCGCTTCATCCTCGTCGATACCGCGTTTCCGCGGGAGACGATGGCGCAGATGGACTCGAAGGGGACGTTCCACGACGACCGCTTCGAGCGCGTTCTCGGCGCGATGAAGAGCGCCGCGCGCATCCTCATCACGCACGAGCACTTCGACCATCTCGCGGGCGCCGGGCGCTACCAGCCGCCCGAGGGCCTCGCCGGCCGTCTCCAGCTCACGACGCGCCAGCTCGCGAACGCCGACGCCCTCGCGCAGGCGAAGCTTCCCGATGCGATGGTGCGCTCGCTCACGCCGCTCGAATACGACCGGATCGCGGCGATCGAGCCCGGCGTCGTACTCCTCGCGGCCCCGGGCCACACGCCCGGCAGCCAGCTCGTCTACGTGCGAACGCAGGACGGCCGCGAGCTCCTTCTCGTCGGCGACGTCGCCTGGCACGGAGACCAGATCCTCGAGCTCCACTACCGCCCGCGCCTCGTCACGGACTTCTTCCTCCACGAAGACCGCCGCGCGGTGCTCGCGCAGCTCCGCACGCTGCACGATCTCGTGCGGGATCGCCCCGAGATCGCCGTCGTCGTCTCGCACGACCGCGACCAGCGCGCACGCTGGATCGGATCGGGCGTCCTCGAAGACGGGCTCGCTCCCTGAGCGCATTCGATCCCGGCGGGCAGCGGACGGACGCGCCACTTCTCGAGGAGGTCGCACGATGAAGGTGCTTCGCACACCCGACGAGCGCTTCGCGCTCCTTCCGTTCTTCCCGTGGAAGCCGCAGTACTGCGAGAACCTTCCCGGCTACGAGGGCCTGCGGCTGCACTACGTCGACGAGGGGCCGAAAGACGCGTCCGACGTCTTTCTGTGTCTGCACGGTGAGCCCACCTGGGCGTACCTCTACCGCAAGATGATCCCGGTCTTCCTCGAAGGCGGAGTGCGCGTCGTGGCGCCCGACTGGTTCGGCTTCGGCCGCTCCGACAAGCCGGCCGAGGAGGCGGCGTACACGTACTCGTTCCATCGCAATGCGGCGCTGCGCTTCATCGAGCGCCTCGACCTGCGCGGCATCACACTCGTGTGTCAGGACTGGGGTGGCGTGCTCGGGCTCTCGCTGCCGATGGAGATGCCCGATCGGTTCCGGCGGCTGCTGGCGATGAACACGGGGATTCCGGTCGGAAGGCCGCTCGGCGACGGCTTTGCGGCGTGGAAAGCGTTCGCCGCCGCGTGCCACGACATTCCGGTCGCCGGTCTCATCGCCCTCTCGTCGCCCGGCGCGCTCAATCCCTACGACGCGGCCGCGTACGACGCTCCGTTTCCCGACGCGAGCTACAAGGCGGGTGTGCGGCGGTTTCCGCAGCTCGTCGCGATCGAGCCGGGGATGGAGGGCGTCGCGTGCGGCGAGCGAGCACGCGCGTTCTGGGCGAACGACTGGCGCGGCGAGAGCTTCATGGCGATCGGCCTGCGCGACCCGGTGCTCGGCAAGCCCGTGATGGACGAGCTGCGCGCGACGATCCGAGGCTGCCCGCCGCCGCTCGAGCTGCCCGAGGCCGGGCACTTCGTCCAGGAGTGGGGCGAGCCGGTCGCACGCAAGGCGCTCGGGGCCTTCGGGCTCGGGCGGCGCGGCCGCACCTGATCTCGCGCTGGGCCGTGGCGGCGGCCCTCCCGTGGGCCGGTGTGCGCCCGAAACTCGCGGGACTCCGGTGGGTTGAGGAGGCCTCTTGCGCGCCGGCAGCGGGTCGAAGCGCCGCCGGCGCTTCGGCCCGGCGCGCCGGCCCGCGCGCGCCGGAAACGTCGCGAGGCCGGAGATCTACCTTGACCCGGCTCCCGCAGGCAACGTATAAGAGGCGGGTGCGGGATTTCGCCACACACAACACTGCGGAGCGTGAAGCGATGAAGTCGGTCCGAGGGAGCATCTGTGCGGTCGTGGTTCTCGGTCTTGCGGTGGCGGCCACGCCGTTGGCGGCGGCCGCGCACGGCCGCGGCCCCGGCCACGGCCACGGGCACGGACCGCGCACGTGGACGGTCAGGCCGGGCCAGTCGATCCAGGCGGCGATCGACGCCGCTTCGCCCGGCGACACGGTGAACGTCTTCCCGGGCGACTACGTCGAGTCGCCTTCCTCGTCCGTCGCCGTCCACGTCACCAAGCCGCTCAAGCTCGTCGCGAAGAAGGGCGAGCGGCCGTCGTGGAGGAAGGTTCGCATCCTCGCGGCTCCGGGGCAGCGGAACGGCATCCTCGCCGAGCCCGCGAATGCCGGCGACCCGGATCTCGACGGTCTGCTCATCAAGGGCTTCATCGTCGAGGGCTTCGAGAACAACGGCATCTGGCTGCGCCACGTGAAGAACTTCACGATCGAGGAGAACGAGTCGGTCAACAACCTCGAGAACGGCATCTTCCCGACGCTCTCCGCGAACGGACTCGTGAAGCGCAACGTCGCCTACGGCTCGCAGGACAGCGCGCTCTGGGTCGAGGCGTCCGAGAACGTCCGCGTCGTTCAGAACGACCTCCACCACAGCCCGACCGGTCTCGAAATCACGATCTCGAACGAGGTCATGGTCGAGGAGAACGACATCCACCACAACACGATCGGCGTCGGGTTCTACCATCCGGCGACCGCGGGACTTCCGCAGGAGCAGTGGCCGTCCTACTGGGATGGTGGCAACTGGCACCTCGTCGGGAATTACGTGCACGACAACAACGAGCCGAACACGGGCGAGGAGGGGTCGGAGACTTCGCAGCTTCCGTCCGGAGGCGGAATCCTGCTCCTCGGCGTGCACGACATCGACGTCAACGCGAACCACGTGGCGAACAACGACTTCTTCGGGATCGCGATGGTCGACTACTGCATCGCGACGTTCGATACGCCGTTCAACTGCATCGACAATCCGCCGCCGGCGCCGACCTCCGTGCGCTACGTCCCGGTCGTGGGGAACACGCTGGTCAACAATCACGGGGCTCCCCCGCCGGGTCCGTTCCAGCCGATCGCGTCGGACATCGTCGAGCTGCAGACCGACTGGACCGCGTACGGGACCAACTGCTTCGCGGACAACCAGATCATCAATCCTCCTTCCAATCCGCCCCTCACGATCCCCGACCCGCTGACGCCCATCTGCGAGTAGGATCGCCCGCGATCGGATAGAGTCCGCGTGCGACCGATGCGTCGCCCAGGAGGTGACGTGGCACGGACGGCTGCGCGTTCGACCGCGCTGCGGGCGTTCGCCGGACCGGAGGCGAACGAGCTGGCGATCCTCTGCTCCTCCGGAGCGGGGGCGTCGGACGTTGCGCGTGAGGTCGAGGCGGCGTACCGCGAGCTGGCGGCGCTCCTGGCCTCCCACGGGGCCGCGCTCGAGAACGTTGCAGGGGAGACGATCTTCGTGCGCGACGCCCGGCGCGAGCTTCCGCTCGTGCTCGGTACGCGGGCTCGGGTGCTCGCCACGCTCGGCCAGACCGACGGCGCGCCGCTTCCCGCGTTCATCGAGCAGGCGCCCGCCGATCCGGTCTCGGCGTTCGCGGTCGCGGCGTCGGTCGTCGTTCCGCACCGCCGAGACGCCTTCTCGGCGCACGACGTTCGTGCGCTCGCATCGTGCCCGTGCGAGGGATGCGCTCGGTCGGGAGCGCGGCTGATCCGCCTCGGTGAGCAGAGCGCGCTCCACACGACGAACGTCTACGGCGCGGGGGGCGATGCGTTCGAGCAGGCCTGGGACGCGTTCTGCGCCGCCGAGCGCCTGCTCGAGCAGTGCGGGATGGACTTCCGCGACGTCGTCCGGACCTGGATTCACCTGCGCGACATCGACCGGGATTACGACGCGCTCAACAAGGCCCGCCGAGAGTTCTTCCGCGATCGCGGCGTCGAGCCGAGGCCCGCGAGCACCGGAGTGCAGGGAGCGCCGCTCCCTTGCGCTCACGACCTCTCGCTCGGGATCCAGGCGGTGAAATCTTCGCGGCCGCTCGGCGCCGTCGTGATGTCGACGCCCTTGCTGAACGAGGCATGGAGCTACGGCGTCGACTTCTCGCGCGGCCTGCGGATGGCCGACGCGAACAAGGTCGCGCTCCACGTCTCCGGGACGGCGAGCATCGACGAAGCGGGGCGGACCGTGCATGCGGGTGACCTCGCGCTGCAGACGGGCCGCATGCTGGACAACATCGCGTCGCTCCTCGCCGGGCAGGGTGCCGGATTCGAGAACGTGATGTCCGCGGTCGTCTACGTGAAGCGCCGGGAGGACGCGTCGCGGGTTCGCGCGAGATGCGAGGAGCGCGGCTTCGCGGGCTTTCCCTGCGCATTCGTCGAAGCGCCGCTGTGCCGGCCCGATCTGCTCTGCGAGGCCGAGGCCGTCGCGATGCTCCCTCTCGCGGCGGCAGGGGCGTAGAGAGCCGGGATGGCGCGGGCTGCGCGATCGGCGTTCTCGTTCGCCGCGATCGTCGCCACGGTCGTCGCGGCAGGGCTCGTCGCCGGCTGCGAGCGCAGCGAGCCCGGGGCGTCCGCGATCGCCTCGGCCGCCGCCGATCCCGCCGCTCCGCGCCTGCGGATCACGTATCCGGCGGAGGGAACGCTCTTTCCGCCCGAGATCGTCGCGCCGACGTTCGTGTGGGAGGACGAAGCCGGCCGCGCCGACCGCTGGCACGTCGTGGTCCGCGACGACGCCGGCCGCGAGATCGTGGCCGCGTCGACCGGCGAGCCGCGCTGGCGGCCGTCGGAGGAGAGCTGGCGCGACATCAAGCGCGCGAGCTCGGAGCGCGACGCCGAGGTGATCGTCGCGGGCGTGCGCCAGTCGGAGCCCGCCTCCGTCACGTCGTCGGCGCGCGTACACCTTCGCACGTCGAACGACCCGGTGGGCGACTCGCTCTTCTACCGCGAGGTGCCGCTGCCGTTCCTCACGGCCGTTCAGGATCCCTCGCGCATCCGCTGGCGCTTCGGAACCGTCGACATGGAGGCCGGCCCGCCGATCGTTCTGCAGAACCTGCCCGTCTGCGGCAACTGCCACTCGTTCGCGAACGACGGGAGCGCGCTCGGGCTCGACGTCGACTACGGCAACGACAAGGGCGCCTACGCGATCATCCCCGTATCGAAACACATGGTGATGGACGACGAGAAGATCATCACCTGGGCGGACTATCGGCGCGAGGACGGCGAGCTCACCTTCGGCCTCCTCTCGCGCGTCTCGCCGACCGGGCGCTACGTGATCAGCACGGTGAAGGACCGCTCCGTCTTCGTCGCCATCCCGGACCTCATGATCTCGCAGCTCTTCTTCCCGATCAAAGGCATCCTCGTCGTCTACGACCGCGAGAAGAAGACGTTCTCTGCGCTTCCGGGCGCCGACGACCCGCAGTACGTGCAGACCAACGCCGTGTGGAGCCCCGACGGCAAGGAGATCGCCTTCGCGCGAACGACGGCCTACCGCGCGGAGCGCCTCGAGCAGAAGAACGCCGCAGTCGTCGACGAGAAGGACGTTCCGGAGTTCACCGTCGAGAATCGCCCGTTCCGGTACGACCTCTACCGAATTCCGTTCAACGACGGGAAGGGCGGAACGCCCGAGCCGCTCGCCGGCGCGTCGGGCGACGGGATGAGCAACTTCTTCCCGAAGTATTCCCCCGACGGCCGGTGGATCGTCTTCTGCAAAGCGAAGAGCTACATGCTGCTTCGGCCCGACAGCGAGCTGTACATCGTTCCGGCGTCCGGCGGCGTCGCGAGGCGACTGCGCTGCAACACGCCACGGATGAACTCGTGGCACAGCTGGTCGTCGAACGGGCGCTGGCTGGTCTTCTCGTCGAAGGCCAACGGGCCGTACACGCAGCTCTTTCTCACGCACATCGACGAGGACGGAAACGACACGCCGCCGGTGCTGCTCGAGCGCTTCACGGCGCCGGATCGCGCCGCGAACATCCCCGAGTTCGTCCGGCTTCCCGGCGATGCGATCGCCGAGATCCGCGAGCAGTTCCTCGATCCGTATTCGTACCTTCGCGCCGGGATCGCGAACGAGAACACGGGCGACCACAAGGGCGCGGAGCGCGCGCTCCGGCGCGGCCTCGAGCTCTCGCCGGACGACGCAGAGCTGCGCAACGCGCTCGGCTGGACGCTGTTTCAGGAGGCGCGTACCGAGGAGGCGGTCGCGGAGTACGAGCGTGCGCTCGCGGCCGACCCCCGCCACGTGAAGGCGCACGACAACCTCGCGCTCGCGCTCGTCGAGCTCGGCCGATTCGGAGACGCGGCGACGCACTTCCAGGCCTCGCTCGAAATCTCGCCGCGGGCCGAGATCCACAGCGATCTCGGCTTCGCCCTCGCGCGGCTCGGAAGGCTGGACGAGGCGCGCGCCGAGTACCGCAAGGCGCTCGCCCTCGACCCGAGCTGCGCGTCGGCGCACCTCAACCTCGCGGTCGCGCTCCTGCAGGAGGGGAAGCTCGGCGAGGCCGAGTCGCACTACCGCAAGGCGCTCGCCGGCAGACCGTCGGCCGAGACGCACAACGGCCTCGGCTACGTCCTCGTCCGCGAGGGCCGCACGGGCGACGGCGTCGCCGAGTTCCGCAAGGCGATCGAGATCGATCCGAAGTTCACGCCGGCGTACAACAACCTCGCCGACACGCTCGAGAAGCAGGGAAAGCTCGAAGACGCCGAGCAGTACTACCGGCGCTCGCTCGACGAGAAGCCGAATCCCGCGGTCTCGAGTGCGCTCGCGGCGCTGCGTCGAAAGATGGGAAAGCCGGACGAAGCGGCCGGGCAGGGCGGCGAGGCGAAGACGGCGGAACCGGGCCGGTAGCGCGAGGCGCCGGGCCGGAGGCATTCGCCCCGGCGCGCGCGGCGAAGATCGCGCGCGCGTGCTCCTTCGGCGGCGCGGCGCCTTCCGCCGGTCCGCGCGCCGCGTCAGTACGGCCGGATCTTCTCGAACGTCTCGCCGAGGATGCGGTAGGTCGGTCCCGAAAAGCCGCGCTCGACGAGGGCGGAAATCCCGAAGAAGAGCAGCGCCGCGACGACGCAGACGTTCGGGATGCGAACGAGCAGCCAGCGCACCTTCGTCCACGAGCCGAGCTCCGTTCGGTCGGAGATCGAGAACCAGGCGTACGAGAACGGCAGGAACGCGCAGAACCAGGCCAGGTAGTTGACGAAGGGAACCGAGAGGAACCAGCGCGGCAGCGCGTCGTTCCAGCGCCAGAAGACGCCCGAGAGGCTCGCCAGCGGATCGAGCTGGAGGTCCAGCGAGAGCGCGAGCGCGGTCGTGAGCAGCGCGGCGCCGAGAGTCGTCTCTCCGAAGAAGACGTGCGAGCGAAGCTCCTCGGCGATCTCCGTGCACGCGTAGATCGCGAGACACCAGCCCATCATCGTCGCGAAGGGCGCCGGAAGGCCGCCGAGATAGAAGCGGTAGCCCGGCTCGAAGAAGTAGCCCATGAGGATGCCGCCGTTCTCGAGCACGAGACCGTAGAGCCACGCGACACCGAAGAACGTCG
>JAYRMX010000080.1:0-6809 GCA_041912475.1 Myxococcota bacterium | reverse complement strand
GCGCGGCCGCTTCGCGGCCTTGCTAATCTGCGGCCACCCAAGGAATCGTCGCGAGAGGAGCCGATGCCGAACCCCGTGATTGCAGCCGTCCGAGGGCGCGAGATCCTCGATTCCCGTGGCAATCCGACGCTCGAGGTCGAGGTGGCGACGGGCTGCGGCGCGGTCGGACGCGCGGCGGTCCCGTCGGGAGCTTCGACCGGGTCGCGCGAGGCGCTCGAGCTTCGCGACGGCGACCCGAAGCGCTACGGGGGAAAGGGCGTCACGAAGGCGGTCGCGCACGTGAACGGAGCGCTGGCGAAGGCCGTCGAGGGGCGAGCGCTCGGCACGCTCGCGGAGCAGAAGGCGCTCGACGAAGCGATGATCCGCCTCGACGGGACCGACACCAAGTCGCGTCTCGGCGCGAACGCCATTCTGGGCGTCTCGCTCGCGGCGGCACACGCTGCTGCGGCGGCCGCCGGCGAGCCGCTCTTCCGCTTCCTCGGCGGCGACTCCGCGAACGTGCTCCCGGCGCCGATGATGAACGTTCTCAACGGCGGCGCCCACGCCGACAACAGCGTCGACGTGCAGGAGTTCATGCTCTTTCCGCTCGGCGCGCCGAGCTTCGCCGAGGCGCTTCGCTGGGGCGCCGAAGTCTTCCATCGCCTCAAAGGCGTTCTGCACGACAAGGGCCTATCGACCGCGGTGGGCGACGAGGGCGGCTTCGCGCCGAACCTCGCGAGCAACCGCGAGGCGGTCGAGCTGATCCTCTCCGCGATCGAGAAGGCCGGCTACCGGCCGGGCGAAGACGTCGCGATCGCGCTCGACCCGGCGGCGAGCGAGTTCTTCGAGGGCGGCCGCTACGTGCTCGCGGGCGAGGGCCGCACCCTCTCCTCCGAAGAGATGATCGGCTTCTGGGAAGACTGGACGCGCCGCTACCCGGTCGTGTCGATCGAGGACGGCCTCGCGGAGGGAGACTGGAGCGGCTGGGCCGCACTCACGCGACGCCTCGGCGATCGCCTGCAGCTCGTCGGCGACGACATCTTCGTCACCAATCCGTCGATTCTGCGCGAGGGCATCGAGAAGAAGGTCGGCAACGCCATCCTCATCAAGGTGAACCAGATCGGAACGCTCACCGAGACGCTCGAGGCGATGCGCATGGCGAAGGCCGCCGGCTACGCGGCGGTCGTCTCGCACCGCTCGGGCGAGACCGAAGACACGACGATCGCCGACCTCGCGGTCGCCACCGGCGCCGGCCAGATCAAGACCGGGTCGCTGTGCCGGACGGACCGCGTGTGCAAGTACAACCGGCTGCTGCGGATCGAAGAAGCGCTCGGCGCGCGCGCGCGCTTCGCCGGACGCAGCACGCTCGCGGGCGCACGCCGCTAACGCGCCGGAGGTCGTCACGCTGCACACCGTCGAGGACATTCGGCCGCGCGCGGGTCTCTCGGTCCCCGTCGTCACGATCCTCGACGAGGCGGGCGGGCTCGTCGAGGCCGAGCAGCGCGCGGTCGTTCGCTTCGTGATCCAGGACGGGTACGGCGCCGACGTGATCTTCGCCGCCGGCACGACCGGCGAGTGGGACCGCGTCGCGAACTCGGTCCGGCAGCGCGTGGTGCAGGTGTGCGCCGAGGAGACCGCGAAGGCGAACGCGGCACGGGCGTCGTCGAGCGCTCGCGGCGTCGAAGTCTGGGCGGGGATCACGGCCCCGAGCCGGACGGAGACGCTCGAGAACCTCGACTTCGCGCTCTCGACTCCGGGCGTCGACGCTGCGGTGCTCGCGCCTCTCTCGATTCCGGGCCTCGCCGACCCGGTGCGCTTCGTCGCCCGCGAGGTGGCCGATCTTCTCGACGCACGATCGCGTCGCATCCCAGTGTATTTGTACGACAACGCCGATATCGCCGCCGACCCGAAGGTTCCGCACATGCGCACGCGCCAGGTGAAGGCGCTCTCGCGCCTCGACTTCGTCCGCGGCGTCAAGGTCTCCGCGCCGAAGAAGGTCCTCGGCCACTACATCAAGGCGGCGGCCAACTTCCGGGAGCGCGGAGAGTTCGGCATCTACGTCGGCGACGCGTTGCTGATCTTCGAGCTCTTCCGCCCGCCGGACGGCCTCGGCGGCTTCGTTCGCGATCGCTGGAACCGCTGGCGCATGCACGGGGCGCATCCGACGGGCGTCGTCGCCGGGCCGGCGAACGTCCTGCCCCGGGAGTGGGCGCGCGCGTGGCACGTCGCGCGCGCCGGCGACGCCGAGCGAATGGACGAGGTTCGGCGCGTCGTCGAGGCGTTCCGGGTCGGAACGCGCCTCGCCGGAGGACGCCGATCGATCGCGTGCCTGAAGCGTGCGCTCGTCCGCCTCGGCGTCACGACCAGCGACCGCGTCGCGCCGGGGACTCCGCATCTCGCGCGGCCGGACGCCGAACGCTTCGACGAGGCCTTCGAGTCGGTTCGCCGCCTCGCTCGCGAGACCATCGCACCGCCGTGGCGCACCGTGGCGCCTGCAGACGAGGCGCCCGCGAGGCCGCTCGCATGACGGATCCGGCGCCGCTCGACCTCGCCGGAATCGGCAGCATGGTCGTCGACCGGATGCACCGCGCGCTGCGCATCGTCGAAGCCGACGAGAAGGGCCCGCTGCTCGGACTGCCGGGCGGCGGCCTCGTGCAGAGCTTCGTCGGCGGCGTGATGCTGAACCAGCTCGGCTGGGCGGCGGCGCTCGGCCTTCGGACCGGACTGTTCGGCAAGCAGGCCGACGACGAGGGCGGGCGCTTCCTGCGCGCCGCGATGGACCGGATCGGGATCGAGCGCGACCTCGTGCTCGACGGCTCCGCGAGCTCGCTCGCCGAGATCTTCGTCGACGAGGCGGGGGAGCGCGCGATCTACATGGCGTCCGCCGCGACCGGTGAGACGACGGCCGAGCACGTTCGCCGCCACCACGCAGCGTTCATCCGCCGCGCGGCGCGGGTGTCGACCGAGGTCTCGCAGCTCCCGCTCGACGCGGCGCGCGAGGTGCTCGCGATCGCCCGCGAAGCCGGGATCCCGACGGTGGTCGATCTCGACGTTCCGCCGTCGCGCGCCGTCCCGCACCTCGGGAGCGAGCGCTTGCTCCACGACGTGCTTCGCGGCGCGGACCTGCTGAAGCCGTCGAAGGCCGCAGGCGCCGAGCTCGTTCCGGAAGCGAAGGGCGACGCCCTCGCGCTCGCGAGAGGCCTCGCCGCCCGATTCGGCGCACGGGCCGTCGTCGTGACGGACGGGCCGCGCGGCTGCGCGATCGTCGCCGACGGATTCGAGGGCAGCGTGCCGTCGGTGAACGTCAAGGCCGTCGACACCACGGGAGCGGGCGACGCTTTTCTCGGCGGTCTGCTCGCGGGCCTGCACCACGGCCTGCCGTGGGAGGCGGCAGGACGGCTCGGCAACGCGTGCGGCGCGGCGTGCGCCGAGCGGCTCGGCGCATTCCCCGACGATCCGCTCGAGGCGCGCGAGCGCGTGCTCGAGCTCTACGGCGAGCGCCTCGCCCTGCGGCCGGTCGGCGGAGCGCCCGCGTGCAGTGCGCCCGGCGCGTCGGGGGGCGCCGCGCCGGGCGCGATCCACGAGGCGCTCGCGACGCTCGACGTCGTGATCGAAGAGCTCGCGGCGCTGCGGCGGCGAACCGGGCCCGAGCGCTTCGACGCCGCGCTGCGGCTCGTTCGCGCGAGCGAGGCGAGCGGCGGGCGCGTGCACGTCACGGGCGTCGGCAAGGCGAGCCACGTCGCGCGCTACGCCGCCGCGCTGTTCTCGTCGACCGGAACGCCGGCGACGTTCCTCGACTCCGGCGAAGCGGTTCATGGCGGCGCGGGGCAGGTTGCACGCGGCGACGTCGTGATCGCCGTCAGTCACAGCGGCGAGACCGACGAGCTGCTCGCTGCGGTCGATGCCGTCCGCGCGCTCGGCGCTCGCGTTCTCGCGGTGACGGGCGCGCCCGCGTCACGGCTCGGCCGACACGCCGACGTGACGCTCGACGCGTTCGTCGCTCGCGAAGGCGGCGGCCTCGGCCTCGCGCCGCGCGCCAGCGTTGCGGCGCAGTCGCTGCTGCTCGGCGCGCTCGCCGCGGCGCTCGAGCGCGACCGCGGCTTCGGCCACGCCGACTACCTCGCGCGCCACCCCGGCGGCAGCCTCGGCCGGAAGCTTCGCGGCGAGTAGCGGACGGCGGGCCGTACGATCGCTGCAGTCGCCGTGAGCCCGCGGCCGGCGGCGCACCTGCGGCGGCGCCGTGCGCGCTTCCCGCCCGTCAGCCCGTCGAGGCGGAAGGGCCGGCGTCGCGCTCGCGGAGGCGATATCCGACACCTCGGAGTGTCTCTAGGTAGAAGCCCACCGGTCCGAGCTTGCGCCGGATCCACTTGACGTGCGTATCGACGACCCGGAGCGTCTTGCCGGAGCTGGTGCCCCAGACGGCTTCGAGGATCTGCCGGCGTGAGAGGACGCGGCCGGCTCGCTGCATGAGGAGAGCGAGGACGTCGAACTCGCGCGGCGTGAGCGGGATCTGCTCGCGGTCGACGTGGACGGCGTGGTGTCCGACGTCGAGGGAAAGCCGCTGGAACCGCAGGGAATCACCGCTGGCCGGGCCGCCTCGGGGCGCCGTTCGCCGCAGGATGGCGGCAACGCGCAGCCCGAGCTCGCGCGGATGGAAGGGCTTGGCGACGAAGTCGTCGACGCCGACCTCGAACGCAACGACGCGGTCCATCTCGGTCGTCGAGGCCGAGAGGACGAGGACGGGGATTCGGGCGAGGTCCGCGTCGAGGCGAAGCGCCCGGCAAAGGCCGAGGCCCGAGACGCCGGGCAGGCCGAGCTCGGTCACGACGAGCGCCGGAGGCTCCCGCTGCGCGAGCTCGAGCGCCTCCTCTCCGCTCGAAGCGACGCGGACACGGTGTCCGGCGGCCTCGAGGCAGCCGCGGACCGCGTCTCGTACGGTGAGATCGGGATCGACGACGAGAACGTTCATCTCCTCGCACGGCTCGCGGGTTCGCTCCGCGGGGCGAGTGAATCATCCCGTCTTGACGATCTTCCGGGGACCGCGCGGCGGAACGGGGAAGATTGCGTGAAGCCGCTTCACACGATCGTGACGAGATCCCCCTCCACCCGTGCCGCTTCTCGCCGCGCAGAGCGGTATCTCCCCGCAGTCTTCGCGGCGCGCTCGTTCGCAGGTCCGCCAACCGCCGTGATCGTGAGGAGGCCCCATGCCTCACCCGAAGGACCTCGGCCTCGTGCGCCGGGTGATCGCAGCCGACCGCGAGGCGTTCGACGCGCTCTTCGTCCGCCTGTTCGGGCGTGTGCTCGCGTATGCGCGAAGGCGCGTCGGAGACGACGGCCGGGCGCGGTCGGTGGTCGAAGCGACGCTCCGGGAGGTGTTCGAAGCTCTCCCCTCGTACGACGGGACCGAGCCCATCGAGGCGCGCGCGTTCGTGATCGCGAGGCGGCGGACCGCCGAAGTCGCCGGCAAGGCAGGACCGCGGCCGTCGCCTCTCGGACACGCAGCGCTCGCGCCCGCCGAGGACGCCCGGCCGTGATCATCGCCTTCCGGACGGAGCCGCTCCGGTGACGGCCGTCCGGCAAGCCGTGCGCGGCGCCACGATCGGGCTGCTGGCGGCGGGCGTCTGGCTCGCGCTGCGCGAGACGCCTCGGACGGCGGAGCCCCCGGATCTCGCGGCGGGGGCGGGTGCGGTGGCCGAGGCGTCCCCGGCTGCGCCGCCCGCTCGCCGGATCGTGAGCACGGCTCGCGCCCCGGTCCCTTCTCCCGATCCGCCTTCTCTCCGGGCGGACCCGAGCATCGGATCCGCTCCCGCTTCCCCCGAGGAAGCTCCGCGAGAGCGTCCGGAGGCGCGAAGCGGGGAGCCGGCGCCGGTGCGCGGCGAGCAGGCCGGGCTCGCCGGGCTGGAGGAGGACGCGGCCCGCGCGGCGCTTCGTCTCGCGACTTCGCCGCTGCCCGCGCGGCGGCGGCCGGCCGCGGACGCCTCCGGCGCATCGCCGGCGCGTGCGGACCTCGATGCCGAGCGGCGCGCGCTCTCGGACGAAACCCTGATCGCTCACCTCACCGCCGAGGCCTACCGCACGACGGGCTTCTCGTGGGACCAGGACGCGGCGCAGGAGACGCGCGCCGCGGCCGCCGCATTGATCCGCGCGCTCTCGCCTGCCGAGCGTGAGGATCTGCTTCGCAGCGCGCTCGGCCGGGGCGAGGACACGGCGCAGCCGCTCTACGAGCCGGCGCCGCGCGACGATGCCGCCACACCCCCGTAGCGTGCGGCACACCGTCATCCCACGAAATCGTCACCGTCCCGTCAGCGGACGCTCGCGGGCGGCGCATAGAGTTCACGCGAGCCATCGCGCGGCAAGTCGCGTGGGCTCCGGAGACCCGCGTGGAGCAGCAGCACGAGACCGCGATCCTCTTCGCCCTCCAGCACATGAGTCACGAGGGCCTCGTCACGATGAGCCTCCTCGTCCTGATGTCGCTCGCGTCCTGGACGGTGATCGTCGGCAAGTGGCTCGGCCTGCGAAAGGCGCGCCGGCTGGCGGACCGCTTCTATGCGGCGTTCGGCGACGCGAGCGACCCGTTCGAGCTGGTCGGACGGGACGCGGACTTCGAGGGCGCGCCGCCCTACTCGGTCTACGACTACGCGTGCCGCGAGATGCAGAAGCAGCTCGGCCGGTTCGCGACGAGAGCCGGTAGCAACGGCTCGCGTCGTGCGCCCGCGCGGGTGCTCTCGGCGGTCCGCGCAGCGATGGAGCGCGGCGTCGGCGACGAGACGGTACGGCTCAACGCGGGCACGGTGATCCTCGCGCTCGCGATCTCGGGAGGCCCGTTCGTC
>JAYRMX010000079.1:0-26117 GCA_041912475.1 Myxococcota bacterium | reverse complement strand
GCCTCGCGCTGCGCCGGCGAAGTGGCGGGTCGGCCGGGAAGCCGCGTGCCCCGGTTGCGGCGCGGCACGACGGCGGTGAGCAGCCCCGAGATGGCCACCGCGGCGAGCGCTCCGGCCGCGGCGAGGATCCACGTTCCCGGCCGCAGCACGCCGAGCGCGACGCTCACGAAGAGGATCGGCAGGTCGAGAAGGTGGGTGAGCGCCGGTGCGAGCGCACCGTCGCGGTCGGTCGGCCCGGCGACGACCACGCCGCGGCGCCCGGCGGCGAGCCGCGCCGCTACTCGCCGTGGAAGGCGTCGTCGCGCTCGGCGGGGTTCGCCTCGGCCGAGCGATACACCTCGCGGAAGACGCGCAGCATCTCGTCGAACGGGAGGTCGGCGAAGGTTCCGCGGTCGCGGACGTACTCCATGTGCCGCCGTCCCTCGGCGTCGAAGGGGTGCAGCATCGCGTCGGCAGTCCCGTCGAACTCGAGCGGGAGCACGCCGAAGCGCGCGCACAGCTCGCGGTTGAACGCCGGCGTCACCTTGCGCCACGACTCCCCGAGGCGCAGCTCGACGTAGCCGTGAAAGACGAAGAGATCGGTGCCCATCCGCGCGCGCAGCTTCTCGCTCGTGAGGTGGTTGCGAACGTCGGCGAAGCCGAGCCGGGCCGGGATGCCGACCGCGCGAGCTGCTGCGGCGAGGAGCACGGCCTTCGGAACGCAGAATCCCGCCGGCGCGCGCGCGACGCGGCTCGCCCGGTACGCATCCGGGTCCGCCGAGACCGAGTACGGGTCGTAGCGCAGGCCGTCGCGCACGGCGTAGAAGAGCGCGACGGCGCGCGCGGTCTCGTCGCTCGCGAGGGCCGTGGCGCGGGCGGCGAAGGCCCGGACCGCGGGCGCGTCGAAGTCGAGAAACGAAGTGGGCGCGAGATACGTGCGCAGGTCTTCGGTCAAGCAGATCTCCGGCCGCGAACGTGCAGGTCGGCGGCGCCGAAAGGATCGGGAGGAACGTTTCTCGTCGCGGCGGGTTTACCGCATCGAGCGGCGTCCGGCCCGCTGGATGCGGCGAAGAGGCCGAGCCCGGCGAAGGAGCCGAGACGGTCGAAGACGCTGCGGCTCGCGCGAGGCGTCTCCAGGGGCGAGGCGCGCTCGCAGCGCGAGGGGCGGCGCGGTGGCTCGGCCTGCGCACGAAGGGGGAATCCATGCCTTTCCGTTACCTGCGCGTTCTCGTCGTCGCCGTCTTGCTGGCAGGAGTGAGCGGGGCGGTGTCCGCCTCCGCGGGAGCGCTGCGCGATGCGATCGAGGCGCGCCGCGCGCGCGCTGCGGCGGCGGATTCTGGCGACGGCGCGCGAGAGTCCTCGACCGCGGCGATTCCGGCCGGTGCTCGCGTCCTGCGCGATCTCGCCTACGGCCCCGACCCGCAGCAGCGCCTCGACGCCTACCTGCCGCCGTCCGCGGCCACTCCGGGCGCCGCGGCGCCGATCGTGCTGATGGTGCACGGCGGCGGGTGGACGCGCGGCGACAAAGCGATGGGGCGCGTCGTCTCGAACAAGGTCGCGCGCTGGGCGCCGATGGGCGCCCTCGTCGTGTCGGTGAACTATCGCATGGACGCGAGCGCGCCCGATCCGCTCGAGCAGGCGGACGACGTCGCGCGTTCGCTCGCGTACGTCCAGCGCGAGGCGCCGAAGTGGGGCGGCGACGCGGGCCGCGTGCTCCTCATGGGGCACTCCGCCGGCGCGCACCTCGTGGCGCTGCTCGCCGCCGACCGCGCGATCGCGCAGCGGCAGGGCGCGGGGCCGTGGCTCGGAACGGTGGCGCTCGACAGCGCGGCGTACGACGTCGTCGCGATCATGAGCGCGCGGCATGCGCGGCTCTACGACCGCGCGTTCGGCGGCGACCCCGAGCGCTGGCGCGAAGCGTCGCCGCTGCACCGGCTCGCCGAAGCGCCGGCGCCGCTCCTGCTCGTGTGCTCGGCGCGCCGCGCCGATGCCTGCCCGCAGGCCGACGCGTTCGCGGCGCAGGCGCGTGCACACGGCGGCGTCGCCGACGTCCTGCGCGAGGACCGGTCGCATGGCGAGATCAATGCCGATCTCGGAGAGCCCGGCGCGTACACCGACGCGGTCGAGGCGTTCATGCGGCGCGTCGGCGCGCTGCCGTGAAGTGTCAGAGCTGGGCGAGGGCGCGGAGGACGAGGCTGCGAGCGGCGGCGCCGAGGGGCGAGAGCGCTTCGCCGACGAGGCGGCGGTAGAACTGCTTCTCGCCGTCGAACGCGCGCTTGCCCTTGCGCGTCAGCTCGAGCACGGTCGCGCGGCGGTCGCTCGGATGGCGGCGGCGACGGGCGTAGCCGCCGCCCTCGAGGCGGTCGGCGAGCCCGGTCATCGTCGACGGCGAGACGCCGAGCCGCTGTCCGACGGTGGCGATCGGTGTCGGTCCCCAGAGGCCGAGGCCCTGGATCACGAGCCGCTGGCGAAGGTCGAGCTGCGACGTCGCGCGGTCGTGATGCGCCGCCTCGATGAGATGGACGAGGCGCATCAGCGAGAGGGCCTGCTCCTCGGTCGTGGTCGCGGCCGGATCGCTCTCGGGCTCAGCGCGCCGCATGCGTGCTCTCCTGCTGCGCGTCGTCCGGGCGCCGGCTCTCCTGCTGCGCATCGCCCACGCGTCCTCCGATGCGCTCGGCGAGCGCCGTCGCGCTCCGTGCGGCGAGCGCGTAGATCGAGAGGCTCGGATTGACCCCGAGGCTCGTCGGGAAGATCGAGCCGTCGATCACGAGCACGTTCTCGAGCTGATGGTGCCTTCCGAAGGCGTCGACGACGGACGTCCGGGGGTCGGGCCCCATCGCGCAGCCGCCGAGCGGATGCGTCGAGTTGAGGAAGACGTTCGGCGAGCGCAGCGCGAGCGCGCCGATGCCCGCCCGGGCCTCGGGCCAGCTCCGGTAGACCGGCGCGTCGCTGCACGCCGGCAGCACCGCCTCCGCGCCCGCCGCGAACTGACACTCGGCCATCGCGAGATACGACGCGCGTACGCCGTCCCACACGAACTCGGTGACGGGGTAGTCGAGCACCGCGCTGCCGTCGTCGCGAAGCCGGACCTCACCGCCGGGGCTCGCGTCGCAGAAGCCGTCGCGGATCTGTGACACGAGGGTGTGCAGGAACGGAAACCGGCGCGCGAAGTCGGCGAGGGCGGAGCCGATCCCCTTGAACTGGTTCATGGTCACGACGGGCTGTGCGCCGGCGGCCTCCATGTTGAAGCCCGCCCGGCCGGCGGCGCCGTCGCGCCACGTGAACTGACTGGTGTAGACCGACTGCGGAGCGCCGTAGAACGGGTCGACTCGCTCGGGCAGGAACGCCATCGAATAGCTGTGCGTCTGCAGGAAGGTGCGCCGGCCGAGCCGCGCGTGCGGGTCGGGAGCGTGCGAGCGCATGAGGAGCGCCGGGCCATGGATCGCGCCGGCCGCGACGACGACGAACGGCGCTTCGATCCGGACGCGCCGCCCGGTCGTCCGAACGCCGCGCGCGTCGAGTGCGACGCATTCGACGGCGGCGGCGCGCGCGCCGCGCAGCTCGATCCGCTCGGCGCGAACGCGCGTCACGAGCGCGGCGCCGAAGTCGAGCGCAGCCGGCAGCGTCGTGCGGTCCATGCTCTGCTTCGCGCCGCGGGGGCAGCCGAGGCCGCAGTAGCCGAGGTTCGCGCAGTCGCGCACGTTGCGGCGGATCGCTCCCCACGACCAGCCGAGCTTCGCGGCGCCGCGCGCGAGGAGCGCGTTGTTCTCGTTCGGGTGCTCCCACGCCGCGACGTGGAGGCGCCGCTCCATGCGCTCGAACCAGGGCGCGAGGTCGTCCGGCGCGACGCCGTCGAGGCCGTGGACGTCGCGCCAGTGCCGCAGCGTCGGCTCGGGCGCTCGGAAGCAGCTCGTCCAGTTGACGGTGGTGGAGCCGCCCGCGCAGCGGCCCTGCACCACCGAGATCGCTCCGTCGCGCGTCGGGCGAACGCCGCCGTCGCGGTACAGCCGCGCGAACGAAGGCACCTCGCGAAGCGTCGGGTCCTGCGTCGTATCGACGAAGGCGCCTTCCTCGACGATCGCGACGCGAAGGCCCGCAGCGGACAGGATCTCTGCGCTCACGCTGCCGCCCGCGCCCGAGCCGACGACGGCGACGTCGGCGGAGAGGACGAGATCACGATCGAGCGCGCTGCCGTCGTGGATCGCGCGCGCGCTCATCGTGCTGCCGCTCCCGGCGCCGAGGAGGCGAGACGCGAGCACGCGGAGCAGGGGCCCCGGCGCGTCACGCGGGCTGCCCCGCGCCGGCGTACGGGCCGATCGGAGGGCCCGGATACCCGATCTCTCTCCAGATGGCCGGCTCGTCGAAGATCGCGAGCTCGGCCATCGACTGCAGGAAGACGTAGATGCGACGCAGCGCGAAGAAGCGGCTGCCGCGCGCCGCGCGCAGGAAGGCCTCGACCGCTTCCGGCGGAGCCTCTCGCCAGCGGCGCGTCGTTCCGAGCAGGAGCAGCCGCGCCGGCAGGAGATCGAGCGTCGCGAAGACGGTGCGGGCCTCGTCCTGGAGCTGCGATGAGAGCGACGCGAGGTAGTCGTCGACGCTCGCAACGCCGCTCTCGAGCACGTTCGCCCGCGCCTTCGCGCCGTCGAGCAGCGATCCGGCGACGACGGGGATCACCGCGCGCAGGATCTCCTCTCCGTGCGGCGAGAGCGCGGCGCGCGCCGGTGCGTCCGCCGGCGCGGCGGTGCGGCCTCGCCCGCAGCCGCCGAGCGAGACGGCGGCGACGGCCGCGGACCCGGCGAGGCCCGCGCGCAGCAGCGCTCGCCGCGAGAGGCCGGCCACGCGTCAGCCGCCGAGGCGCTGGTCGAAGCGCCGCCCGAGAACGGCCGACGCGATCGTGAGGCGCTGGATCTGGAGCGTTCCGCCCGCGATCGGCCAGCCGCGGCTGTCGCGGAGCATGCGCTCGATCGGCATTTCGGCGCTGTAGCCGACGCCGCCGAGGATCTCCATCGCCTGATCGGTCACCTGCTTCGCGGTCTCGTTCGCGAACAGCTTCGCCATCGACGCCTCGGTCATCGCGGCGATGCCCTGACCCGCGTTCGACGCAGCGCGGTAGACGAGCAGCCGCGCCGCGTCCACGCGCGTCGCCATGTCGGCGATCATCTGCTGGATCGCGCCGCGCTCGGCGATCGGCCTGCCGAACGTCTTGCGCTCGAGCGCGTAGCGGGTCGCGATCTCGAGCGCGCCCGTTGCGATGCCGAGCGCCATCGTCGCATTGCCGCAGCGCTCGATATTGAAGCAGTCCATGAGGTGCGCGAACTCGCCCGCACGAACGACGACGTTGTCGTCGGGTACGACGCAGTCCTCGAAGACGAGGTCGCAGCTCGGAAAGCCGCGCAGCCCCATGAAACGCTCCTGCGCGCCGAAGCGCAGCCCCGGCGTTCCCTTCTCGACGAGGATTCCGCCGATTCCCTTCGCTCCACGATCCTCGCTCATGCGGCAGTAGACGAGATACGCGCGGCTGTGCCCGCCGCCCGTACACCAGGCCTTGACGCCGTTCAGCTTCCATCCGCCCGC
Source organism: Myxococcota bacterium (assembly GCA_041912475.1). GTDB lineage: Bacteria > Myxococcota_A > UBA9160 > UBA9160 > UBA9160 > MYXO. The sequence goes on along the minus strand of JAYRMX010000079.1, from coordinate 20,564 downwards.
CGTCCTCTCGGCCCGGGTTCGCAGATCGGTGAGCGCGCTCCCGGCCTCGGACTCGCTCATCCCGATCGAGATCTCGGTCTCTCCCCGGCACACGCGCGGCAGCCACTTCTGCTTCTGCTCGTCCGTTCCGAAGCGCTCGATCACGCGAACGGGCCCGACGCTGCTCTCGAACACGCCGGCCGCGGCGAGCGGTGAGACGCGCGCGAGCTGCTCGATGCACAGCACCGCGGTCAGCAGGTCCTGCCCGCCGCCGCCGTACGGCTCGGGCAGCGTGAGGCCGTAGAGGCCCATCTCGATCATCTGCCGCTCGATCTCGGGCTCCGGGACGCGGCCGTCGCGGTCCCACGCCGCCGCCCGCGGCGCGCAGACCTCGTCGGCGAAGGTGCGGACCGTCTGCTGCAGCCGAATCTGCTCTTCGGTCAGCCGGAAGTCCATGCGGAAGCCCCTTGACCGGTGATATTTCGAAATCGTACTATTCGAGATGCGAAACAGCAACCAGATCCGCGCGTGCGGCCGGCGAACCGAGCGGCGGCGCAGCGCCCGGACGGCGCTCGGACAGCGCTCGGACAGCGCTCGGACAGCGCTCGGAGGTCGGGAGCGGCGTGCCCCCCATCGTGATCGTGAACCCGACGAGCGGCAGCCCGGCGCCCGGACCCGGGCTGCGGGTCGCGCTCGACAATCTCGCCGGAAAGCGCGTCGGCTTCTTCTCGAACAACAAGCCGAACGCCGCGGTCGTGCTGGAGCGCGTCGAGGAGCTGCTGGACGAGCGCTTCGGCATCCGGGCGCGGCGCTACGCGAAGGACGCGCCGGCGCTCGCCGCCGAGCCGGAGCTCCTCGACCGGATTCGCAGCGAGTGCGACGCCGCGGTGATTGCGGGCTTCGATTGAGGGTCGTGCTCGTCGTGGAGTTGCCACGACTTGATCGAGCTCGCGACACGAGGCCTCGCCGTGTGCGGCATCGCGAGCGACCAGTTCGACCGCTTCTCGCGGCAGGTGCTCGAGCAGCGGCACGCGGGCGAGCTCGCCCTCGCCGTCGTCGCGCATCCGATCGGCGGAATCCCGGCGAAGCTCGCGCGCGAGCGCGTGACGGCGCGAGTGGTCGGCGACGTGATCGCGGCGCTCACGCGGCGAGACGGAGAATGACCGGCCTTCCGCGGCCCGGGCCGGACGAGCGGGACATCGCGCTGGGCGGCGACGAGGATGCGATCCTCGAGCAGCTCCACGAATGGGGCTGGACCGACGGGCTTCCGGTGGTCGTTCCGACGGCCGCGCGCGTCGAGCGATTCTGCGACCACGCGGTGCACGCGCCGGACGAGGTGCTCGGAGCGCTCGCTCCGCGCGGCGCCCCGCTGACGACGCGGATCCTGGCGGCGAACGCCGTGTTGGCGGGCTGCGTGCCGGAGTGCATGCCCGTTCTCGAGGCCGCGATCGCCGGGATGATCGAGCCGCCCTTCAACCTGTTCGGGATGCAGACGACGACGCATCCCTGCGCGTGCCTCGCGATCGTTCACGGGCCCGTCGCCGAGCGGCTGCGAATGAACTCGGGAGCGGGCGCGTTCGGGCCGGGAAACCGAGCGAACGGCAGCATCGGCCGCGCGCTTCGTCTCGTGATGATGAACGTCGGCGGCGCGCTCCCGGGCAGCACCGACCGCGCGACGCAGGGGACGCCGGCGAAGTGGACGTGGTGCTTCGCCGAGAACGATGCCGCGAGCCCGTGGGAGCCGTATCACGTCGCCGTCTGCGGCATGGACCCCGCCGAGAGCGCGGTCACCGTCGCGGCGGTCGAAGGCCCGCACAACATCAACGACCACGGCTCGGAGACCGCCGAGCAGCTCCTGTTCACGATCGCCGAGACGATGACCACGCCCGGCGCGAACACGATCTACCGCGGCGGCGACCACTTCGTCGTCCTCGGCCCCGAGCACGCTGCGCTCCTCGCGAACTCGGGCTTCCGCCGCGCCGACGTGCAGGCGTACCTCTACGAGCACGCGCGCGTTCCCGTCGCGCGCATCGGAGCCAAGAAGCTCGAGGAGGCGAGCGGCTGGGGCAGCTACGCGGCCGAGCTTTCGAGCTGGAACGGGAGGATTCCGATCGCGCGCGCGCCGGGCGAAATCCGGATCCTCGTCGCCGGCGGCCCCGGCAAACACTCGTCGTGGATCCCGACGTTCGGGCCGACGTACAGCCAGACGAAACGGATCGGTGTCGCGCCGCAAGGGCGCGCGCGCGAGGCGGCGTCTTCGGTCTCGTTCGGCGGGGGAGCGCTGCAGGGGGTGAGGGCCGCGCGCGAGCCGCAGCCGCTCGCGTCCGCCGCGAGCGCGGCGGCGGCTGCCGCTCCGCGGCGCGACGCCGGCGCGGGGACGCGCGGCGCCGCCTCGGCCCGCCCCGTGCCGGGCGCGACCGAGCAGGTCGTCATCGTGGGCAGCGGCCCTGCGGGCCTCACGGCCGCGCTCTACGCGGCGCGCGCGAACCTCGCGCCGCTCGTGATCGAAGGGCTTCACCCCGGCGGCCTGCTGCACGAGACGAACGAGGTCGAGAACTTTCCGGGACATCCGCGCGGCGTTCTCGGCCCGAAGCTCGTCGCGGACCTCCGCGAGCAGGCCGCCCGCTTCGGCGCGCGCTATCTCGGCGAGGAGGCCACCGAGGTCGAGCTCGGCGCGCAGCCCGGCGGCGCGCACGTCGTTCGCGCCGGCGAGCACGTGCTGAGAGCGCGAGCGCTCATCCTCGCGATGGGCGCGTGGCCGCGGGCGCTCGGCGTCCAGGGCGAGGAGGAGCTGCGCGGCCGCGGCGTCGCCTACTGCGCCGTGTGCGACGCGCCGCTCTTCGCCGGGAAGGACGTGCTCGTGGTCGGCGGCGGCGATTCGGCGATGGAGGAGGCGCTCGGACTCGCGCGTCACGCTCGGCGCATCACGCTCGTACACCGCCGTGCGTCGTTTCGCGCCTCGCCGATCCTCGTCGATCGCGTTCGCGCGGAGCCCTGCATCGAGATCCTGACGCCGTACACCGTCGAATCCTTCCTTCCCGGCGGCGACGGACGTCTCGCCGCGGCGCGGCTGCGCTGCGCCGGCGGCGGTGCGCCGCGCGATCTCGCCGTCGCGGGCGCCTTCGTCGCGATCGGTCACCGCCCGCAGTCGGACCTCGTTCGCGGAAAGATCGAGACCGGCCCGGACGGAGCCGTGCTCTGCCGCGACGCAACGCGCGCGACGAGCGTCCCCGGCGTCTTCGCGTGCGGCGATCTCGTCGACGCGCGCTACCGGCAGGCCGTCACCGCCGCCGGGTCGGGCTGCGAGGCGGCGCTCGACGCGCAGCGGTATCTCGACGCGAGCGGAGCCAGCGGTCGATGACGGCGCTCTCGGGTCTGCGCGTCCTCGACCTCACGCGCCTTCTGCCCGGAGGCCTGTTCACGCAGCTCTTCGCCGACCTCGGCGCCGACGTCGTGAAGGTGGAGGACACGGGCGCGGGCGACTACCTGCGCTGGTCGGAGCCCGCGTACGACGGCGACGACGACAGCGCGCGCGCCGCGGGATTCCTGTGGCTCAACCGGGGGAAGCGGTCGATCCGGCTCGATCTCAAACAGGAAGCGGGACGCGCGGTCCTGCTCGACCTCGTCCGCGGCGCCGACGTGCTCGTCGAGTCGTTTCGCCCGGGCGTCCTCGACCGCCTCGGGCTCGGCTACGACGCCCTCGCCGCCGCGAATCCGCGCCTCGTGCTGTGCTCGGTCAGCGGCTACGGGCAGGACTCGCCGCGAAGCGCACGCTCGGGGCACGACATCAACTACCTCGCGCTCTCGGGCCTCACGGCGCTCACCGGCGCGGCGGGAGGCCCGCCCGCGCCGTCCGCGGGGCAGTTCGCCGACATCGGCGTCGCGCTGCTCGGCGCCTTTGCCGTCCTCGCGGCGCTCCGCGAGCGGGACGGGTCGGGTCGCGGCCAACACGTCGACGTGTCGCTCTTCGACGCATCGATCCTCTGGCTCGGGCTGCTCGTCGCGAAGCAGCTCTGCGACGGCGAGCCGGTTCGCCGAGGCATCACCGAGCGCGGCGTGTGCTACCGCCTCTACGCCTGCGCCGACGGACACGTCGCGCTGGCCGCCCTCGAGCCGAAGTTCTGGCAGGCCTTCTGCCGGGGCATCGGCCGCGAAGACCTCGTCGCTCATCCGTGGGATCCCGAGGGCTCCGCGGCGCACGCCGCGCTCGAGCGCGTCTTCGCGTCGCGAACGCGCGCGCAGTGGGAGCAGTTCGCGAGCGAGCACGACTGCTGCCTCGAGCCCGTCCTCGAACTCGACGAGGCGCTCGCATCGGACCTGGTTCGCGAGCGCGGTCTCGTCGCGGCGCTCGCGCAGCCGGGCATCGCCGGGGCCGTCCGACATCTCGCCGCGCCGCTTCGCCTCTCGCGAACACCGGCGCGCGCGAGCGGTCCCGCGCCGGGTCTCGGCGAGCACACGCGCGAGGTGCTCGTCTCGCTCGGCCGCACACCGGAGGAGATCGAGATGCTGGAGAAGTCGGGCGCCGTCGCGGGACCGCACCGCACGGGCGCGCGCGGGAGCTTTCTGTCGTGAGCCCCGCAGCGCTCGCCGCAGGCGCCGAGCGTCCCGAAGCGCTCCGCGCCGCAACGCTTTGCGAGGCCTTCCAGCTCACGGCCTCGCGGTTCGCCGGGAAGCCTGCCCTTGCCGCGTTCGGCTCCGATCGCACGTGGACGTGGGCGCAGTACGCCGAGACGGTCCGGCGACGCGCAGCCGGGCTCGCGGCGCTCGGCGTCGCGCGCGGCGACACGGTGGGTCTCCTTCTCACCAACCAGCCCGAGTTCAACCTCACCGACACCGCGGCGATGCACCTCGGCGCCGTGTGCTGGTCGATCTATGCGACGGCGGCGCCCGAGCAGATGGAGCACATGCTCCGCAATGCGGAGAGCCGCGTCGTCGTCACGCAGCCCGAGCTGCTCGGCCGTCTGCTCGCGGTCCGCGAGCGGCTTCCGGATCTCGAGCGCGTGGTCGTCGTCGGCGGCGCGGGCGTTCCGGAAGGCCTCATCTCGATGGACGCCGTCGAGGCGCTCGGCGATCCGCGTTTCGACTTCGAAGCCGCCTGGCGCGCCGTGCGGCCGGACGACGTCCTGTGCCTCATCTACAGCTCCGGGACGACCGGGCCGTCGAAGGGCGTCGAGCTCACGCACCACAACATGCTGAGCCAGCTCCGCGCCTTCGACGCGGTCTACCCGATCACGCCGGGCGGACGCTGCATCAGCTTCCTCCCGAGCGCGCACGTCGCCGATCGCTGGTGCACGCACTACAGCTCGATGGTCTACGGATCGGCCGTCACCTCGCTCTCCGAGACGAAGAAGCTCTTCGCGTGCACGGCGCAGGTCCGCCCGACGGTCTGGGGCGGCGTTCCGCGAATCTGGGAGAAGCTCAAGGTCGCGCTCGACGGCATGCTCGCGGGCGGCGCGGATCCGCAGCGCCGCGCGGCCGTCGAGGCCGCGATCGAGGTCGGCCTGGCGCGCGTGCGCGCACGGCGCGCGGGCGGCGTCCCGGACGATCTCGAGCGCCGCTGGCGCGACGCCGACGCCGCAATCTTCTCGAAGGTCCGCGCCGCTCTCGGTCTCGACGAGGTCGAGGCCTTCGCGGTCGGTTCTGCGCCGACGCCGCCGCACATCCTCGAGTTCTTCGCGGCGATCGGGATCGAGATCGCCGAGATGTGGGGGCTCACCGAGTGCTCGTCGAACGCCGCGATCAACCCGCCGGGCGCGATCAAGCCGGGCACCGTCGGAAAGCCGCTGCCGGGAATCGAGGCGAAGATCGCGCCCGACGGCGAGATCCTGCTGCGGGGGCCCGTCGTGATGAAAGGCTATCGCCACGAGCCCGAGAAGACGGCGGAGGCGGTCGACGCCGACGGCTGGCTGCACACGGGCGACGTCGGCGAGATCGACGCGGACGGCTACGTGCGAATCATCGACCGCAAGAAGGAGCTGATCATCAACTCCGCCGGCAAGAACATGTCGCCGGTCGCGATCGAGTCGGCGATCAAGGGCGCCTCGTCGCTCATCGGCCACGCCGTTGCGATCGGCGACGCGCGGCCGTACAACGTCGCGCTCATCGTCCTCGATCCGGAGGTGGCGGCCGGCCGCGCTGCGGGCGACCCCGAGATCGTTCGCGAGGTCGAAGCCGCGATCGAGCGCGCCAACCAGCGGCTCTCGCGTGTCGAGCAGATCAAGCGCTTCCACATCGTGTCCGGCGACTGGGAGGTGGGCGGTCCGCTCCTCACGCCGACGTCGAAGCTGCGGCGCCGGCCGATCGCCGAGCGCTACGCACGCGAGATCGACGCGCTCTACTCGGCCGGGCGCGAGCCGCAGGCGTAGGTCCGCGCGGCATCCGGTTGCAAAGGGGAGTCATGGAGTTCGCGGGAACGAGCCTCGTCACGGGAGCGGCGGGCTTCGTCGGCCGGCACCTCGCCGAATGCCTCGCGGCGCGCGGAGTTCGAGTCCGAGCGGCCGTGCTCCCGCGCGAAGACGCTGCGCCGCTCTCGGCGCTCGGCGCCGAGGTCGTTCGCGCGGACCTGACGGTTCCCGAGACGCTGCCGCCGCTCTTCGCGGGCGGCGTCGACCGGGTCTTTCACCTCGGCGCCATCTGCAATCTCTCGACGCCGTATGCCGCGCTTCGTCCGGTGAACGTCGAGGGAGCGGACCGCGTCGCTCGCCTCGCGCTCGGCGCCGGCGTACGCGCGTTCGTACACGTCAGCTCGACCAGCGTCTACGGCGCGTATCGCGGCGTCCCGTTCGTCGAGGACGCGCCGCGCGATCCCCAGGACGATTATGGGCGCAGCAAGCGCGATGGCGAGGAGGCGGTGTGGCGGGTCGCTGCCGAAGGCCTTCCCGTCGTCGTGCTGCGGCCCTGCACGGTCTACGGCCCGGGCTGCAACGACGGCGCGGGCAAGGCGTTCTCGCGGCCGACCGCGATCGGCGCGATCCCGGGAAGCGGGCGGCAGAGGCTCGCGAACGTGCGCGTCGAAGACGTCGCGGCCGCGGCGGTGCACCTCTCGGAGCGCGAAGACTCGTTCGGCCGGGCGTTCAACGTCGCCGACGACAGCCATCCGACCCTCGAGGAGGCGCTTCGACTCGCGGCGGAGGGTTTCGGCACGCGCGCGCCGCGCGTTCGCCTGCCGCTGGCCGTCGTGCGCTGTGCAGCGCGCATCGAAGGCTGGCGCGCACGGCGCGCCGGCCGCATTCCGGACCTCGAGCTCGACGCCGTTCGTCATCTCGGTGGCGACTACGTCGTCGACAACACGCGGCTGCGACAGGCGGGCTACCGCCTGCTGTATCCCGACTTCGCGGCGTCGATGCGCGAGCTCGGGCGCCGCCGCGAAGCTGCGCGGGCGTGACGCCGGCGGAAGGAGAATCGATGCAGGTCGTCGTGATCACGGGTCTCGCGCAGGGAATGGGTCGCGAGGTGGCGCTTCGCCTCGCCGCGTCGGGCGACGCGGTCGCCGGCTTCGACGTCGACGCCGAGGGTGTTGCGTCGCTGCGCGCCGAGCTCGAAGCGAAGGGCGCGCGCTGCCTGCTGCGAACGCTCGACGTCTGCGACCGCGCCGGAATCCTCGCGTTCCGCGACGACGTGCTCCGCAGCTTCGGGCGCGTCGATGTCGTGCTCTCGAACGTCGGGATCGGCTTCTTCGGCCCCTTCGAGGAAGTCGATCTCGAGAAGGCGAGCCGCTGCCTCGAGATCAACGTGATGGGAACCGCGGCGATCCTGCAGGCGTTCCTTCCGGGGATGCGCGAGCGCCGCTCGGGCCGCCTCGTCGCCGTCTCGTCGCTCGTCGGGCAGATCCCGTTTCCGTTCGAGTCGATCTACTCCGCGACGAAGTTCGCCGTCGAGGGTCTGGTTCGCTCGCTGCGCTACGAGGTCGAGCCGTTCGGAATCGACGTCGCGCTCATCTCGCCCGCGCAGGTCTCGACGCGCTTCGCAGCGAAGATCCACGTCCTTCCGCCCGAGGGGTCCCCGTACCGCGAGCGCGTTCGCCGCTTCATCGCACGCGACGAGGCGCTGATCCAGACGGCGCTCGACCCGGCGTCGGCCGCGGGCGAGATCGTCCGCATCCTGCGCGCGCCGAAGGCGCGGCTCGACAACGCCCTCGACGCGAAGAGCCGCCTGTTCCTCGCGCTGAACCGCCTCCTTCCGGGCCGCCTGCGCGACGAGATCCTGCTGCGTCAGATGGACATCCGCTGACGCGAGCCATCGGAGATCGCCGGGACGGACCGCCGTTGCCGCAGGCCATGCTCGGCCGGCTGCCGGATCGTCGCTCGCCACTACGGGGAGTCGCTCCCCAGGCGCTCGATCTCCTCCGCCCGCTCGACGCGGGCCGCGATCGCGGCGAAGACCGCGAGGGCGGCGATTCCGCTCGCGGCGGCGAACCACCCGGTGAGCGCGTAGTCGCCGTCGGAGACGAGGAGGCCGCCGATCCCGGGGCCGAGGGCCGCGCCGACGGTCATCACGGCGCCGCCCGCGGCGGTGACGCGCCCGTACGGGTCGAGCGCGGCGAGCGTTCCCATGAGGAAGGGCTGCGCGAAGTAGAAGCCCGCGCCGAGGAGCACCACGGCGGGAACGAAGACGAAGGGCGATCCCGCGTACGCGAGCGCCACCGCCGCGGCCGCGAAGACGACGAAGCCGGTGGCGAGGGGGGCGACGCGCCCGCGGCGCACGCCGAGCCACGACGCGAAGCCGGCGGCCACGAGAACGGCGAGCGAGGTCACCGCGAGAACGACACCGATGGGTGTCGATCCGAGGCCGGTTCTGCGCCCGATGCGCTCGGCGAAGGGCCAGAGCGAATCGACGCCGATCGTGACCGCGAGCGAGGCGGCGAGGGCGGCGAGGACGGCGGGCGCGCGCGGAAACCGCCCGGGCGGTTCGGCCGCCGCGGCCGGCGCCGGATGCGGCGGCATCCAGAGCAGGAGCGGGCTCGCGGCGAGCGTCGCCGCGAGAAGGACGCCGAAGGCTCCCGCCGTCCCCCAGGCGTCGGCGCACGGCGGCATCGCGACCATCAGCAGCGCGCACGCGGCGCCGCCGAGAACGAAGACCAGCGCGTACGTGCGTTCGGGGACGGAGGCCGCGGCGGCGGTCGCGTTCAGCGCGGCGGCCGCGGCGCCCGCACCCGTTCCCGCGAGCATGCGCGCTGCGAACAGCGCCGGAAGTGACGCGGCGCCGGCCGCGGCGGCGTTGCCGGCGACGAGCAGCAGCGCTCCGGCGAGCGCGAGCGCTCGCCGGCTCACCGCCGCGAGGCGCGGAGCGAGCGTGAGCGCGGTGATCGCAAGGCAGCCGAGCTCGGCCGAGCCGACCAGCGCGACGTCGCGCTCGCGTGCGCCGAGCTGCTGAACCACTGCGCCGAGCCAGATGGGGAGCGTGAGGTTCGCGGCGCCGCTCACGAGCGACGCGGCGGCCATCGCGGCGAGCGCGCGGCGCGAGTCGGGCGAAACCGGCGCCCTCATCGTGCGCGAGTCGGGCGCGCCGGACTTCGGGGAGCCCGCGGCGAGAGAGCCGGCAGACGAGAAGGCGGCGCGCTCACCATGCGAAAGTCGGGCTCACCAGAGCCGCGGCGGCTTGCGCTCGCAGCTCCACGCGGCCTCGAGTCGCTCGCCCCCGGCGTCGTCGCCGGACTTCTCCTCTTCGTACGCGGGGCTGTACGCGCACTGCACCCACAGCGGCCCCGAGAACTCGAGGAGGTACGAGCCGCCGAGATCGGTGTACGTGAAGACCTCCTCGTCCCAGTCGAGCCAGCCGACGTGCGGCTGCTCGATGGCGGGAAGCTCGCCGGGGACGAGCGCCGTCAGCTCGCCCGGATACGCGTTGGTCCGGGCGTGGAAGCGCTCGATCGCGGCGATCACCTCCGGCGAGATGTCGTCGCGGGCGCGCGCGAGGAACCATTCGGCGTGGATCTGGCCCGCTTTCACCGCTCCGAGCAGCAGGATCCCGGCCGTGAGGAACGCGGCGGCGGCAGGTCGCCGGGCGGCGGGCTTGCGGCCCGCGAGCACGACGACGATCGCGGCGGGAGCCGCGAGCGCTACGAGCCGCTGCACCGTCGTCTGCTCGAAGGGGATCCGGTGCAGCGCGATTGCGACGATCGCGGCGGCGAGCGCGCCGAGCGCGAGGCTCGCGGCGCCGTCGCGCTTCCCGCGCACCAGGAGGCCCGCTCCCGACGCGACGTGGATCACGCCGAGCCCGAGCCCGAACAGCAGGAAGCCGTAGAGCGTGACGGTCGGCCAGGGGCTGAGGTTCCACTGCAGCGACGGGTTGGTGCCGGTGACCTCGATCGACAGCAGCCAGATCGGGATCACGAACGCCGCGACCGCCGCCGCCTGCAGCGGCCACGAACGGCGCCGCACGGCGGCCACGAGCGCCGGCGCGAGCGCGAAGATCGCGAGATAGGCGGAGGTCGTGAGCAGCACGGCCGGCCAGCGCCAGCCGTAGTCCTGCCACGTCTCGACGTCGAGCCAGCCGTAGTAGCTGAACGCGGAGAGCGTGAGCCCGAGCGCGAGGAGGCCCGCGCGGATCGCGGCGCCGACGAACATCACGAAGCCGAGCGCAGTCGCTCCCGCGACCGGCAGCGCGAACACGGCGAGCGGGACGAGGCTGCGCGGCTCGAACCGGCCTTCGTGGCGTGCCTGCACGGTCTCGTCGCCGATCTGCTGGAGCGGCTCGAGCGCCGTCCAGTCGAGGCTGCGCGCCCAGCCCGCAGGCTTCCACCAGTCGACGTGCTGCGCCCGTTCCGAGGGCGTCGCGCCCGCGCCGAGAAACTCGTAGTAGAAGACCGCGACGCCGAGGAACAGCACGAGGTACGCGAGGCGTCTCTTCTGCATCGCTGCTCCGCGACGCGAGACTACACCGGGCGCCGTTGCGCCGTCAAAGCATCGCGGCGGCCCAAACCTCCGCGAGGCTGCGCGCGAGCGGCCCGGCGACGGCTCGCGCGCACGGCGCCGTCGCGCGAGCAGCAGCGCCGAACACGAGCAGCGGCGCCGCCCGGCCACGAGTGGGGCGTTGCGTCGCGCCGCGATCCGAACCCGAGACGATCTGCGTCAGCCGCGGCGAGTAGACGCGCGCGATCAGGCGCCGAGCCAGCCGGCGAGCTGCTCGACCAGCGCGGGGGAGCCGAAGACGAGCCCGCGCTTCCCGTTCGCCTGCGGCGGGGTGACGACGCAGCGGCCGCCGGCTTCGGGGACGAGAATCCGGGTCGCCGCCATGTCCCACGGGTTGAGGTCGAGGTCGACCATCGCGTCGACCGCGCCGGCGCAGGTCTGCGCGTGGCCGAACGCGTCGGTGTAGCCGCGCAGCATCGGGATCTCGCGCGCCATTCGTTCGTAGACGGCGCGCTTTCCCGCGCGGTCGAAGCAGAACAGATCGCCGTGCGAGACGAGCGCGCGACCGAGGTCGGCGGCCGACGACGCGCGCAGCCTCGTGCCGTTGCAGAAGCAGCCGCCACCCTTCCAGCCGACCGTGCGCTCGCCGATCGCGCAGCAGTCGATGACGCCGAGTACGGGCTCGCCGTCTTCGAGCAGCGCGAGAAGCGTCCCGAAGAGCGGGATTCCGCGCGAGAAGGCGATCGTCCCGTCGATCGGATCGATCACCCACTCGAGGCTCGCGCCGCGCGCGCCTCCCGCGCCGTACTCCTCGCCGAGGATCGCGGCCTCGGGCAGCGCCGCGGCGAGCGCCTCGCGGAGCACCCGCTCGGCCGCGCGGTCGGCTTCGGTGACGGGCGAGCCGTCGGCCTTGATCTCGACGGCGACGCTTCGAAAACGCCGGAGGATCTCGGCGCGCGCGCGGTCGCAGGCGGCCTCGGCGGCGCGGGCGAGCTGCGGAAGGTCGAGGGGAGGCATCGCGCGGGACGGTATCACGCTCGCCGCGAACGCGCGGCGCGCTCCGCGCCGGGGTAGGATGTCGGCCGCGCGAAGGAGACCGCCATGCCGCCCTCGATCGCCCAGCGCCTCGGGTTCGCACCGGACGACCGCGTTGCCGTCATCCACTGCGACGACATCGGAATGTGTCACTCCGCGAACGAGGGCGCGTTCGAAGCGCTGCTGAGCGGCCCGGCTACCTGCGGCAGCATCATGGTGCCGTGCGCGTGGTTCGAGGAGGCCGCCGCGCTCGCTCGCGCGAACCCGGACGCAGACCTCGGCGTTCACCTCACGCTCACCGCGGAGTGGGTGAGCTACCGCTGGGGGCCGGTCGCTTCGCGCGACCGCGTCCCGTCCCTGCTCGACGCCGACGGCTACTTGCCGCGCACGGCGATCGAGGTCGCGAAGAACGCGAAGCCGGAGGAGGTCGAGATCGAGCTGCGTGCGCAGATCGAGAAGGCGCTCGCCGCGGGAATCGACGTCACGCACATCGACTCGCACATGGGGACCGTGTTCTTCCCGCAGTTCGTTCCGATCTACACGAAGCTCGCCCGCGAGTACCGCGTGCCGGCCTTCGCAGTGAGGCCCGACGCCGAGCTGCTCGCCGCGCGCGGCCTGCCCGGCGCCGAGAAGCTCTTCGCGGGGCTGATGGACCGCCTCGAGGAGGCGGGGGTTCCCGTCCTCGACGCCTTCGACGCCGAATCGCTCGATTTTCCCGACGGCGAGGGCGTCGCGCACAACCGCGGCCGCATCGCGCGGCTCGTTCGCGGCGTCACGTACCTGATCTGCCATCCGGCGCGAGACTCCGAGGAGCTTCGCGCGGCGATGACGTTCGGCGCGCACCAGCGCGACTTCGAGCGCTCGTTCTACGGAGGCGAGGCCGGGCGAAGCGCGCTCGCCGAGGCGGGCGTGAAGACGGCCGGGATGCGCGCGCTGCGCGCGCTGATGCGCGGCTGACCGGCCGGTCCGAGGCGCATCGCGCTCCCGCGCGCGGAGCGCCGCGGATCAGCGCGGCCCGAACGCGTCGACGGGCCCCTCGCAGAAGTCGTAGTCCGCTTCGGCCGGGATCCGAAGGACGAGCCCCTTCGGCCCGCGCTCGACGCGCGGCAGCACGGTCACGATGCGCGACGCACGCGCGGCCGCGACGGCGTCGGCCGTGGTGCGGCTGCGCGCGAGCTTCGCGAGGTTGAGGCGCGTCGGGAAGATGATCGTTCGCTGCCCCGCCTCGGCCTGCTCGAGCGCGCGCCGCGGCGAGATCCACGCCGAGTCGACCGACTCGGTGCCGTCGTGCGCGGCGAACTGCCCGGGCGGCGCGGCCATCAGGAAGAACCAGGTGTCGAAGCGCTTCGGCATGCCCTCGGGCGTGATCCAGTGCGCGAACGGAACGAGCAGGTCGCACGCGAGCTCGAGGTCCTCGGCGCTCGCGAGATCGGCGATCGAGACGCGGTGCCCGCGCACCTCGGCGCGCCAGCGCTTCAGCAGGTCGGCGAGGCGAGCGACCGGCACGAGCGCCTGCTGGCCGCGCGCGCGTGCGAGCAGCACGCCGCACTCCTCGAACGCCTCGCGGATCGCAGCGACGCGGAACGCGAGCTCGTCGTCGCCGAGCGCGCCGGCGCCCGCGCAGCGCTCGCGAAGGCCCGGGTCGCGGTCGCCGTCCTCGACCTTGCCGCCCGGGAACACCGTTGCGCCGCCTGCGAAGTCGATCTGGTGATGGCGCTGCACGACGAAGACCTCGAGGCCGGAAGCGCCGTCGCGGATCAGCAGCAGCGTCGATGCGGGGCGGGGAACGGGCGGCGAAGGCGCGGTCATTCGGGCTCCGGGGCGTGCAGACCGGTAGGATGGCACAAGGCCCCCGGTTTCTCCTCGCGGCGGGCCCGGAGGAATCGGGTTGCCTTCTCGCGCGAAGGAGGATGCTCGCGACGCGACCGGCGAAGACCTCTTCGTCGAGGCGCACGGGCACGGACCCGCGCTCTTGCTGCTCCACGGCTTCGGCGGCAGCGCGCGCAACTTTCGCCCGCAGGCGCGCGCGCTGCGGGGCCGCTGGCGCGTCTTGCTGCCCGACGTCCGCGGGCACGCCCGCAGCCCGCGAGCGGAGGGGCCGGGCGCGTGCACGGCCGAGCGCCTCGTCGCCGACGTCGTCCGCGTCCTCGATCGCGAGGGCGCCGCGCGCGCCGTCGTCGGCGGCCTCTCGATGGGAGCGGCGCTCGCGCTCGAGGTTGCGCTCGCGCATCCCGACCGCGTGCAGGCCCTCGTGCTCGCGTCGTTTCCGGCCGCGGGGCCGGGAGGCCTCACGCCCATCGCCACGCGCTTCGCCGACGTCCTCGAGCGCGACGGGCTCGAAGCGGCAGGCGCCGAGTTCGTGTGGGGCGCGAAGTCGGGCTTCGACCGCAGCGCCGCGGCGTTCGTCCGGCAGGGCTTCCTCGAGCACGATGCGCGCTCGCTCGCCGCCGTGCTGCGCGATTTTCTCGCGCGCCTTCCGTCGCTCGATGCGCGCGCGCCGCAGCTCACGGCGCTGGCTGCTCCCGCGCTCGTCATCGCCGGCGAGGCCGACGCGATCTCGCTCGCGCCGAGCCGCGCGCTCGCGGCGCTGCTCCCACGCGCCGAGCTCGCGGTCATTCCCGGCGCGGGCCACGTCGTGAACCTCTCCGCGCCGGCGGCCTTCAACGCGGTCGTCTCGACCTTCCTCGACTCGCTCCCCCGCGACGCCGACTGACGGGCGGGGCCGCTCCGTCCCGGCGCCAGGAGGCCCCGTGGCGCGCGTGCGCCGCGGCGTCGCGCCGCGACGCGTGCCGCCGGCCCGGGGCGCCCGCAGGGTGCGGCGGCCTCTCTCGCTGCGGGTCGCTTCGACTCACCCGGGCCGCGAAAACGTGACTTCTCGCGCCAGCGCCGGGGCGCTCGTTCACGGCAATCGTGTGCGAGAACGCACGCGTCGGAGCCCCCGCGCTCCTCGGCACGCCGCTTGCTCTGGCCGTCTTCGTCCGGAGCGACATCCTCACGGACGGGGCCGGCGTCCGGCCCGAGGAGGGGACCGTGCGCTTCATCCGCCGCTTCGACACCCTCACGCTCGACGACATCCCGCTGGTCGGCGGGAAGAACGCGTCGTTCGGCGAGATGATCCGCTCGCTCTCGCCGCTCGGCGTCCGCGTCCCCGACGGCTTCGCGCTCACGGCCGACGCATACCGCGCGCTGCTCGACGGGCCCGGCGTTCGCGCGGCGCTCGAGCGCACGCTCGCCGCGCTCGATCCCAAGGACGTCGACTCGCTGCGCGCGGGCGGCGCCGCGGCGCGCCGGCTGCTGCGCGAAGCGCCGGTGCCTCCCGAGCTCGTTCGCGAGATCGAAGAGGCGTACGCGGAGCTCTCGCGGCAGTACGGGCAGGAGGCCGCCGACGTCGCCGTTCGCTCGAGCGCCACCGCCGAAGACCTCCCGACCGCGAGCTTCGCCGGGCAGCAGGAGACCTATCTCAACATCCGCGGCGCGGCGCAGCTCGTCGAGGCCTGCCGCAAGTGCTTTGCGTCGCTGTTCACCGACCGCGCGATCTCGTACCGCGCCGAGCGCGGCTTCGACCACGGGAAGGTCTACCTCTCGGTCGGCGTCCAGAAGATGGTGCGTTCGGATCAGGCGGGGTCGGGCGTCCTGTTCACGCTCGACACCGAGAGCGGCTTCGACGGCGTCGTCTTCATCACCGCGGTCTACGGCCTCGGCGAGAACATCGTCCAGGGCGTCGCGAACCCCGACGAGTACCTCGTCTTCAAGCCGACGCTGCGCGAGATCTCGCGCCGCCTCGGCTCGAAAGAGATCGCGATGATCTACGACGAAGGGGGAGGGCGCAGCACGCGCAACGTGAGCGTCCCCGAGGCGCTGCGACGCGAGTTCGTGCTCTCGCGCGACGAGGTGGTCGAGCTCGCGCGGCAGGCGATCGCGATCGAGAAGCACTACAGCGAGCGCGCCGGCGAGCGGCGCCCGATGGACATCGAGTGGGCGAAGGACGGCCGCGACGGTGCGCTGTTCATCGTGCAGGCCCGCCCCGAGACGGCGCACGCGCGGCGCGATACCGCGAAGCTCGTGACCTACACCCTGAAGGAGCGCAGCCCGGTTCGCGTGTCGGGGCGCGCCGTCGGGACGCAGATCGGCGCCGGGCCGGTGGCGCGCCTCACGAGCGCCGCCGAGCTGCACCGTTTCCAGCCGGGATCGGTCCTCGTCACCGCGATGACCGACCCCGACTGGGAGCCGATCCTGCGTACGGCGTCGGCCGTCGTCACCGACCACGGCGGGCGAACGTGCCACGCGGCGATCGTGAGCCGCGAGCTCGGCCTGCCGTGCGTCGTCGGGACCGGCAACGGAACGGCGCTGCTTCGCGACGGCGATCCGGTGACGGTGTCGTGCGCCGAAGGCGAGACCGGCGTCGTGATGGAGGGCATCCTCGGCTTCGACCGCAGCGAGCTCGACGTGAGCGACCTTCCGCGCACGCGAACGCAAATCTACGTCAATGTCGGAGACCCCGGACAGGCGTTCGCGCTCTCGATGCTCCCCGTCGACGGCGTCGGACTCGCGCGCGAGGAGTTCATCATCACGAGCGCGATCGGGATCCACCCGATGGCGCTCATCCATCCCGAGCGCACCGACGATGAGACGCGCCGCGAGATCGCGGCGCGCATCCGGGGCTATGCCGACGGCTCCGCCTTCTTCGAGGAGAAGCTCGCCGAAGGCGTGGCGCGAATTGCGGCAGGCTTCCATCCGCGGCCGGTGATCGTTCGGCTCTCGGACTTCAAGACGAACGAGTATGCGGGCCTTCTCGGCGGCCGCTTCTTCGAGCCCGAGGAGGAGAACCCGATGATCGGGTTCCGCGGCGCGTCGCGCTACGCGCACCCTGCGTATCGCGAGGGCTTCGCGCTCGAGTGCCGCGCGCTGCGCCGGGTCCGAGAAGAGATGGGCCTCGAGAATCTCATCGTGATGATCCCCTTCTGCCGCACGATCGCCGAGGCCGAGACGGTGCAAGGGGAGATGGCGCGCCACGGCCTCGTTCGCGGCGAGCGCGGGCTCCAGATCTACGTGATGTGCGAGATTCCGGCGAACGTGCTGCTGATCGACGAGTTCGCGCGCCACTTCGACGGCTTCTCGATCGGATCGAACGACCTCACGCAGCTCGTCCTCGGCGTCGACCGCGACTCGGGGATCCTCGGCGGCGTCTTCGACGAGCGAAATCCCGCCGTGGTTCGCGCGCTCGAGATGGCGGTCGAGGGGGCGCGCCGCGCCGGGCGCAAGATCGGCATCTGCGGGCAGGCGCCGAGCGACTATCCTGAGCTCGCCGAGCGGCTGGTCCGCGCCGGGATCGACAGCCTCTCGCTCTCGACGGACGTCGCGGTCGCGACGCGGCTGCGCGTGGCGGAGCTGGAGCAGCGCCTCGCGGCGGGCCGGTAGCCAGGGAAGACGGGAGAGGCAAGACGAGAGAAGATGAGTGGCCGGGAAGGCCGGCTCGCCCGCAGGCGGAAGACCCGAGCGCAAGGAGAGACCGCAAAGAGAGACGGGCGGGAAGCGAAGGCCGGTACGCGAGACGCCGGAAGGAGGATCCATGCTGGTGAAGTGTCCGAAGTGCGGAGCGCACACCCCCGCCGAGGTGACCGTCGAGGCGCTGGTCGGCGGGCAGACCGTTCGCTTCTGCTCGCTCGGCTGTGCGCAGTCGGCGGAGGCCGAGGCGGCGCGGCAGGCGGCGCTCCCTCCGCTTCCCGAAGCGCCGAGGCGCATCCTCGTCGCGGTCGACGGCTCGGGCCCCTCGCTGCGAGCGACCGAGCTCGCGGCGACGCTCGCTCGCCTCTCGGGCGGGCGCGTCACGCTCCTGCACGCGATCGACCCGCGCAAGCTGCGCTGGCTCTCGGGCGTGACCGCGCTCGCCGATGCGCAGCTCGCGCTGCCGCCGGGCGAAGTCGAGCACGGCCTGCGCAAGGACGCCGAGGTGCAGCTCGACCGCTGCCGGCGCGTGTGCGAGGCCGCAGGCGTTCCGGTCGCGTGGCGAATCGAGGTCGAGCCTCCGCTGCGCGCGATCGTCGACGCCGCCGCCGACGCCGACCTCATCGTGATGGGAAGCCGGGGGCGCGGCGCGCTCTCGGGCGCGGCGCTCGGCAGCCTCTCGCACCGCGTCCTGGGAGAGACCCGGAAGTCGGTCGTCATCGTCCACTGACGGGCGGCGCCCGCGACGGCGGGCGTAGAATGCGTCTCGCGTGCGGCGCTCGCCGCTCGCCCGCTGGAGTGGTGTCGCGATGCAGGTGACGATCGAATCGCTGCCGGGTGCGGCGGCCGGTGAGCGCGGCGTCGAGGTGGTCGAGCGCAAAGGCCTCGGCCATCCGGACACCCTGTGCGACGCGCTCGCCGAGGAGCTCTCGCTCGGCCTCTCGCGCTTTTGCCGCGACCGCTTCGGAACGATCCTGCACCACAACGTCGACAAGGCGCTGCTCTGGGGCGGCGCGTCGCGCCCCGCCTTCGGCGGCGGCAGCGTGCTGCGCCCGATCGAGATCTTCCTCGCCGGGCGCGCGACGGCCGAGTGGCGCGGCGTGCGCGTTCCGATCGAGGAGCTCGCGCTCGAGGGATCGCGGCGCTGGCTCGCGTCGAACCTTCGCCACCTCGACGCGAAGGAGCAGGTGGTCCTCCACTCGCTCGTTCGGCCCGGATCGGCCGATCTCGTCGACCTCTACGGCCGCGCGAAGCCCGGGGCCGCCGCTCCCGCGAACGACACCTCGTGCGGCGTCGGATGGGCGCCGCTCAGCCTGCTCGAGACCGTCGTCGCGCACGTCGAGCGCCGGCTCAACTCGCCGCCCGTGAAGGAGCGGCATCCCGAGATCGGCGAGGACGTGAAGGTGATGGGCGTGCGGCGCGGCCGGCACGTCGATCTCACCGTCGCCTGCGCATTCGTCGACCGCTTCGTCGCGAACACGGACGACTACCTCGCGAAGCGCGCGAACGTCGAGCGCCTCGCGGCCGAGGCGGCACGCGCGGTCGGCGCGGCCGACGTTCGCGTCGCCGTGAACGCCGCCGACGACGCCGAGCATGGCAGCCTCTACCTCACCGTCACGGGCACGTCCGCCGAAGCGGGCGACGACGGCGAGGCCGGCCGCGGCAACCGCGTGAACGGCCTCATCGCTCCCGGCCGCCCGATGACCCTCGAATCCGCCGCGGGCAAGAACCCGGTGAGCCACGTCGGCAAGCTCTACAACCTCGCCGCCGGCCTCATCGCGCAGGAGCTCACCGAGCAGATTCCCGCGGTGAGCGAGGCGCACTGCTGGCTCGTGAGCCGGATCGGCAGCCCCGTGAGCGATCCGCAGATCGTGTACCTGCGCCTTCGCGACGCCGAAGGCCGCCCCGCCGCCGCGCACACCGCCGCCGCGATCGACATCGCGCGCAGCCGCCTCGCGCGCCTTCCCGACCTCGCCGACGACCTCCTCGACGGCACGGTCGCGCTCGACCGCTGGCCGCTCCGTGTCGCTCGCCCGTAGCTCGGGCGGGCGCAGCCGCTACCTCCCGGGCCGGCGGGGTCCCGGCTCCGGCCGCGACCGCGAGTCGACGGACGTTTCGAGGACGAGCGTGATGAGGCTTGACGGGTTCGCCGTCCGCGGTGCAGCCTGTCACTCGCAACGCTGGCCGTGCAAATTCCCGCCCGGCCGCCATGGAGGCTCCGGCCGCATCGGGGCAGTGAGACGAGAATGACCGACCTGCTCGACCGCATCACCGTGAATCCGTCGATCTTCGGCGGGAAGCCGATCATCCGCGGCCACCGTTTGGCCGTGGAGCACGTACTCGGGATGCTCGCCGCCGGCGACGACGTGGCGACCATCCTCGCTGGCTACCCCTGGCTCGAGCGGGACGACGTCCTCGCGTGCCTCGAGTATGCGCGACGCCTCGTTGCCCACGAACGCGTCGCTCCCAGGATTTCCAACTCTGCCGCATGAGAGTCCTCCTCGACTCGTGCGTGTGGGGAGGCGCTCGGGACGCCCTCGAGGCTCGCGGGCACGATGTGGCGGACGTGAGCGAGTGGGGGAGAGATCCGGGCGATGAGGAGATCCTCCGCGCTGCGCACGAGCAGGGCCGCGTCCTGGTGACCCTCGACAAGGACTTCGCCGAGCTGGCGATCGTGAGCGGAGCGCCGCACGCGGGGATCGTGCGGCTCGTTGGTGTCCGTGCGCGCGAGCAAGGGTCCGTAGCGAGCCGCGTTCTGACCGACCATGCTGCGGATCTCGAACACGCTGCAATCGTTACGGTCGAGCCCGATCGCGTTCGCGTCCGCATGCCGTCAGGCTGAGTCACGAGCGCGCGGTATCGCGCTGAGCAATGGAGCTTGCGCTCGCACGGCGCCCGCCCTCGCTCTGGTCGCGGAGGCGGAGGTCGCGAAGGGCACCGAAGAGAGGCGGGAATCGGGGCGCGGCTGGCGCTCGCCGGCGCCCTCGTGCAGCATGCGCGCATGCCGCGGCGCCGCGAGTTCTCGGGCAGGGTCGTCGTCGTGACCGGGGGCGCGAGCGGGCTCGGCGCGGCGTACGCGCGCCGCTTCGCCCGGGACGGCGCGAAGCTCGCGCTCCTCGACGTCGACGGCGAGAAGGCCGCTGCGCTGGCCGCCGAGCTCGAGCGCGGCGGCGGCCAGGCCCTCGGACTCGGCTGCGACGTTCGCGACGAGGCGGCGTGCACGCGCGCGATCGAGGCCGTGATCGCGCGCTTCGG
>JAYRMX010000078.1:0-8831 GCA_041912475.1 Myxococcota bacterium | reverse complement strand
GAGGTCGTGCGGCGGCTGCGCTTCTTCATCGGCGACGTCCGCGACCTCTCGCGCCTCGAGATGGCGATGCGTGACATCGACTACGTGATCCACACGGCGGCGCTCAAGCAGGTTCCCGCCGCGGAATACAACCCGTTCGAGTGCATCCATACCAACGTGCTCGGCGCCGAGAACGTGGTGCAGGCCGCGATCCGAAACCGCGTGAAGCGGGTGATCGCGCTCTCGACGGACAAGGCGTCGAATCCAATCAACCTGTACGGCGCGAGCAAGCTGGCGTCCGACAAGATCTTCACGGCGGCGAACCACCTGAGCGGCTCGACCAAAGTGAGGTTCTCGGTGGTTCGGTACGGAAACGTCATCGGATCGCGCGGATCGGTGGTTCCGCTGTTCCGGAAGCTGATCGCGGAAGGAGCGACCAGCCTCCCCATCACGGACCCGCGGATGACGCGATTCTGGATCACGCTTCGCGAGGGAGTCGATTTCGTCCTGTCGTGCCTTCCGCTCATGCGCGGCGGCGAGATCTTCGTTCCGAAGATCCCGAGCATGAAGATGACGGACCTCGCGTCGACGATGGCTCCCGGCCTCGAGCAGCGCGTCGTCGGTATCCGGCCGGGAGAGAAGCTCCACGAGACGATGGTGACCGAGGGAGACGCGCGACACACGGTCGAGATGCCGGACCGGTACGTGATCGAGCCGTCGTTCGCGTGGTGGGACCGCGCGACGTTCGAAGGCACGCTCGGCAAGCGCGTTCCCGAGGACTTCCGCTACGCGAGCGACGACAACCCGGACTGGCTCGATCCGGACCGGCTCCGGGCCCTGCTCGCCGATGGGGTCTAGGCCGGTGGAGGCGCCGCCGGTCCTTCCGTACGGCCGCCAGACGATCGACGACGACGACGTCGCCGCGGTCGCCGCCGCCCTGCGCGCGGAGTACCTGACGACCGGTCCGGCCGTCGCGGCTTTCGAAGAGGCGTTCGCGGCGCGCGTCGGCGCAGCGCACGCCGTTGCCTGCAACAGCGGGACGGCGGCGCTGCACCTGTCGGCGATGGCGCTCGGCCTCGGATCCGGCGACTGGGTCGTCGTCCCGTCGATCACGTTCGTGGCCTCGGCGAACGTCGCTCGCCTCGTGGGAGCGGAGGTGCAGTTCGCGGACGTCGACCCCGAACGCGGGCTGATGACGGAGGCGACGCTCGACGAGGCGCTGCGCGAGGCCGACCGGATGGGCCGGCGCGTGCGCGCCGTGATGCCGGTCCATCTCGCGGGGCGCACGGCGCCGCTCGCGGCGATTTCCGAGATCTGCACGCGCAGGGGGCTGCCGATCGTCGAGGACGCGTGCCATGCGCTCGGCACGACGTACGACGCGGCGCACGGCCGGGCGGGGCGGGTCGGAGACGGGCGCTACGGGCGGCTCACCGCGTTCTCGCTGCATCCCGTGAAGACGATCACCGCCGGCGAAGGCGGCATGCTGACGACGAACGATGCGCCGCTCGCCGAGAGCGCACGGCTGCGGCGGAGCCACGGCATGACGCGGCACCCGGCGCCGCTTCGCGACCGCGAGCTCGCGTACGATCCCGGCGGCGCGCCGAACCCCTGGTACTACGAAATCTACGAGCCCGGATTCAACTACCGGATTCCCGACGTGCTCTGTGCGCTCGGAATGAGCCAGCTCGGCAAGCTCGACCGCTGGGTGGCCCGCCGCCGCTCGCTGGCGGCGCTGTACGATCGCGAGCTCGCGCGCCTCTCGCCCGTCGTGAGGCCGGTGCCTCCCGTGCCCGGCTGCGATCCCGCGCTGCACCTCTACGCGGTGCTGATCGATTACACGGCCGCCGGCCTCACGCGGCGCGAGGTCATGGAGGGCCTTCGCGCACGCGGAATCGGCACGCAGGTCCACTACATCCCGGTCCACCGCCAGCCCTACTACCGCGATCGCTACGGCGCGCGCTCGCTCGCGGGCGCGGACGCCTACTACGCGCGCACGCTGTCGCTTCCGCTGTTTCCTGCGATGCGCGACGACGATGTCGCCCGCGTGGCCGAGAGCCTCGCGAGCGTGCTCGGGAAGCGGTGAGCGCGCGGCTCGCGATCATTCCCGCCCGCGGCGGATCGAAGCGGCTTCCGCGGAAGAACGTCCTGCCGTTTCTCGGCCGGCCCATGATCGTGCACACGATCGAGGCCGCGGCGCACAGCGGGTGCTTTGGCCGGATCGTGGTGTCGACCGAGGACGAGGAGATCTCCGGCGTGGCGCGAGGGGCGGGTGCGCACGTCCACGCGCGCTCGTCGCGGCTCGCGGGCGACGAGGCGGCGGTCGTCGACGTGTGCCTCGAGGTTCTCGACGCGGAGGAGCGCGAGGGCAGGGCCCACGACACGTTCGTGTGCCTCTACGCGACCGCACCGCTGCGCCGCGCCGAGGACATCGCGGCGGTGCTCTCGTTGATCGACGATTCGCACGCCTTCGCTCTCGCAGCGACGCACTATGCGCTGCCGCCGCACCAGGCGCTTCGCGTCACGGCGGAAGGAGTGCTCGTTCCGATGTGGCCCGAGCTGGTCGGTCGCCGGGCGAGCCAGATCGGTCCGCTCGTCGTCGACAACGGAAGCACCTACGCCGCACGGGTCGCCGACTTCCGGCGGGTCCGGTCCTTCTACGGGCCCGGGCTTCGCGGCCACGTGATGCCCCGCGAGCGGTCCGTCGACATCGACGAGCCGGCCGATTACGACCTCGCGTGCTGGTACGCCGGGCGAGCGCAGCCGGCGCGCTGACTCACGCCCAGGGAAATCGCCGCCCGGACGGGAGATCGGCGTCGATGCGCACGGGCCGGTGCCCCTCCTCGTCGGACCGATGGGCGGCCACGAGCGCAGCCACGGCGAGCCGCCCGTCCTCGCCGGTCGGCCAGTCCTTGCCGTCGATCAGCGCGGCGAGGACGGCCCGCGTCGGAGCGACGCTGTCCGCGGGCTCGATCCGCAGTGTCGTGTCGCTGCCGGGCATGCCGTAGCGCGTGGTCGGCGCCGCCCGGTGCTCTTCGTCGCGCACGCTCGACGTCATCACGCCCGCGAGCTCGTCGACGACGAGCATTCCGGAGCGCGCGGCGTAGACGACCCGGACGCCGTGCCCCTGGTCGTCACCGACCTCCATGTAGAAGCGGCGTCCGCTCGGCGTCGAGAGGCGTACGGCGCCCGCGCGGTCCTCGAACTCGGGCCCGCGCGGGTTGGCGACGCGCTCGCGCGAGAACCACGCGGTCGCCTCGACCGGGGGCTCGCCCGTCATGTAGCGGAACATCTCGAAGTAGTGGCTTCCGTTCATCGCGATGCCGAAGTTGCCGGCGACGACCGTGACGCTCGCGAGGCCGCCGAACGCGTCGGACCAGACGATCTCACGGACCCGCGTGTACTGCTCCATGAAGCGCATCTGATGGTTGATCGCGAGACGGGCTCCGGTGCTGCGGCACGCGTCGAGCATTCGGTCGCACTCGGCGAGCGATGCGGCCATGGGCTTCTCGCACAGGACGTGCGAGGCGCCGGACTCGGCGGCGAGGCACGTGAGATCGGCGTGAGACGGGCAGGTCGTTGCGATGACGACGCACTCGGGCCGCGTCGCTTCGAGCATCGCGCGCGCGTCCGTGTGGTGAAGCGCGGCGGGGATCCCGGCCTCCCGGGCGGCTGCCAGCGCCTCGGGCCGCCGGTCGCAGAGGCCGGCGAGCTCGAGGCCCAGCGAGCGAACGACCTGGACGTGCCGAAGGCCCATCCGTCCAGCTCCGATGATCGCCGCCTTCATTCCACCCTCCGCGCAGCCTTCGACGTGAACTCATCGAACAGGGCGCGGATCCGCTCCGCGGCCCGTCCATCGAGCGTTCCCCAGTCGGCCGCGGCGGCCGCCTGCCGCCGCGCGAGCCGCGCGCGATGGTCCGGGTCGGTCAGCATCCGAGCCGCTTCGCGAGCAAACTCCTCGCGGTCGTCGATCGTCACGACGCCGTCCACGCCCGAGTAGTCGTCGTAATGATAGCGATAGACGTCGTAGTTCAGCACCGGCTTCGAGCACGCGATCGCCCAGCGGATCGTCGCAGAGACGCTCGCGACGAAGACGTCGCAGGCGGGAATGAGATCGACGACGGGCTCCTCGGCGATGCGCACCCGCGGCCCTTCGAAGTGGCGGACCGGATCGCGCCGCGAACGCGGGTGGAGGCTCAGCACGACATCGCACTCGCCGGACTTCGCGAGCGTCTCGATCCAGAAGGCGAGGAGGTCTTCGTAGCGCGCGAAGCAGCACGCGCTCGCACGGACGTCGAGCTGGTTGGGCGGGAGCGCACAGAGAACGACCGGCCGGTCGCCGGAGAAGCCGAGGGCCGCGCGCAGCCGCTCGCGCCGCCGCGGGGCCTCGGCCATGCCGCGCGCAAGGCGGTCGGCGGCGAGCGTTCCCGTGAGGCGCAGGCGATCGGCGGGAAGCCCGGCGCGAGCGAAGTAGCGGCGAACGGCCTCGCTCTCGGCGAGGATCACGTCGGCGCCGCCGCTGTTGATCTGCCAGGGCAGAGGAGGAGCGAGGCCGAGCCACTCGGCAGCGAGCACGCCCGCGGCTGGCAGGCGCAGCAGCGCACGCCCCCGGTGCGTGTACACCCAGCGCGGATACAGCCTCGCGACCACCCGGTTCGACCAGCGATCGAGCGAGTGCGCGGGGTTGCCCCAGTACGTCTCCGCCGGCTCGGCGGCGGTGGCGATCGTGTTCGGCTGGATCGCGACGATGGCCGACGCTTCGTGGGCGGCGCGAACGATGGGGGCGCTCACGCCTTCGACGTTGTCCTCGCACAGGACGACGAGAGCGGGGCGGACGCGATCGGTGAGAGCCCGTGACCAGCGCAGGACGAGGCTTCGCCGCTGGATCTGCCATGCGATGCCGCTCGTCCGGAGCAGGCGCAGGAACACGGCGTCGCGGGTGGCGGGCGTCACGAGACGGGTGAGCGCGTGGTAGGCGCTGCGCTCGAGGTGCGATGCGGCACGACGCAGCGCGGCCACGCAGCGCGATGCCAACACGCGGCGAAGCGGCGGGACGAGGCTCTCGGGGACGAGCGGCCGGAGCCGCGCTCGCAGGCGCTGCCACGCGCGGCGTGGCCCGGCCAACAGACGGGTGACCAGGGTTTGCAGGAAGGGATGCGTCACCCCGTTCGCCGACGGAGGCACGTAGCGCTCTCCGAGCATGTCGACGCACGCGATCCCCTCGGAGCGACACGCGGCGAGCTCGTCGTCTCCGGCGATGCCGTGCGAGGCGAGGCAGATCGCGCACGACCAGCTCCCCGACGCCTGGAGCAGCCTCGCAACCTCGGCGAGCTCTCGGAAAGAGCCGCGGCTGTCGGCGACGAAGAGCGCGGTGCGAAGCGTTCCCACGTCGAACGGGCGTCAGGCGCGGCGAGGTGCGGGTGCACGCTCCCGGCGTGCGAAGCCCGATCGCGGGTGGGGGACCGGTCGCGGCACCATCGCCGCGCAGCCTAGCACCGGCGCGCGGCCTCTTCGAGAACGGTCCACACGCCGCGAGCGGTCGCGTCCCACGAGAAGGCTGCAGCGCGGCGTGCGCCTCGCGACACGAGCGCGGCGCGGAGCGCGCCATCGGTCGCGACGGCGACGAGGGCACGTGCGATGTCCGCGACGTCGAGCGGATCGAAGTAGACCGCCGCATCGCCGGCCACCTCCGGCAGGGAGGTGGCGCGAGCAGCCGCAACCGGGGTTCCGCAGGCCATCGCTTCGAGAGCCGGGAGACCGAAGCCCTCGTAGAGCGAAGGGCACACCACCGCGGTGGCTCCGCGGTAGCAGTCGGGCAGCCGCGGCTCCGGAACGACGCCCGCGTAGACCACGCTCTCGCCGACGCCGAGCCTGCGCGCGAGAGCGATCTCGCCGGGCTCGGAGTCGCCGAGCAGCACGAGCCGCAGCGCCGGCGCGAGCCGCGACGCACCGAACGCCTCGATCAGGCGCCTGCGATTCTTGTGGGGCTTCGCGTTCCCGACGTGGAGCAGATACGGACCGCCCGCGTCGTGGCGCGCGCCGTCTGGCCGGAAGGCCGTGCCGGCGGCGAGCGGCACCACCACGACGCGCTCGTCCGGCCATCCGGACCACGCGAGGATCGAGCGGCGCGAGAACTCGGAATCGGTGATCACGCGATGCGCGCGAAGGCCCGCGGGCCGCACGATCCACCGGTAGTACGCCGTCTTCGCCGGGCTCGACTCCTCGGGAACGCGCACGTGGATGAGGTCGTGGATGCAGAAGACGAAGGGGACGGGGCTTCGCAGGGGCGGGTTGAAGCCCGGCGTGAAGAAGACTTCCGGCCGGTGCCTGTGCAGCGCGCGGGCGGTGCGAAGCGGATCGAGCGGCGCCGCGGGGTTTCCCGAGACGGGGAGGGCACGGACGGACGGGAGTCTTCGCGCGAGCTCCGAAGCGTAGCGTCCGATCCCGTGAAGACCCTCCCAGCGAAGGTCCATCATCACGTCGGTCACGTGGCGGCCCCCGCCGGGGCGCTGCCTTCCAGCCGCGACACGCTAGCCGTGTTCTCCGGGCACCACTCGGGCCGGGACGCCGTACGCCGTGACGCCGTCCGAAAGGTCGGAGACGACGACCGCGCCCGCTCCGACGAGAACGCCCGCGCCGAGCGTTCGGTACTGGATGACGGTGGCGCCGGCGCCGATGTGGGTTCGTTCGCCGACCCGGACGCCGCCTCCGAGGCACGCGCCGGGGCCGACGTGCGAGTGCCGCCCGACGCGGGCGTCGTGATCGACCGACGCATTCGTGTTGACGATGACGTTCTCCTCGAGCACGGCGTCCGGCTGGACGACGGCGCCGGCGAGGATCTGCGCGCCTTCGCCGAGGCTCGCCGAAGGCGAGATGACCGCCGACGGATGGACGACGCTCGCGAATCGGTAGCCGCGCTGCTTCATCCGCTCGAACAGGCGCCGCCGGTCTTCGCATTGCCGCGTCGAGCCGAGCCCGTGCACGAGCAGGACGCGCTCCGGGCGGTGCACGAAGACGAGTTCGTCTGCGCCGCGGACGGCGACCCCGGCGACCGACGAGCCGTGGCGCGCCGGGTCCGCGTCGACGGCGAACGCGACGTGCCGGCCCGCGAGCTCCAGCGCGTCGATCAGGACCTTCGCGTGCCCCCCCGCGCCGAGGACGATCAGAAGAGCGCCGGCATCGTCCCTGGAGCTCTCCACGTTCACTTCGCTCCGCGCGGCGCCGCCGGCTCGCCGCGCGCAGCGAACCGTTTGTGGAGCAGGGCGGCGAAATCGGGAACTGCGCGCAGCGCGGCGACGATCCGGTCCGCGGCGTGACCGTCACCGTACGGTGTCTGTCCGGGCCGCGGCGGGTCGTCGAGCGCGCGGCGGACGGCGGCCGCGATCGCGCCGGCCTCCGGCGCGCAATCGATGACGGACCCGCTCCGCAGGCGGCCGGCCTGGCGCATTCCGACGTTCACCGTCGGGACGCCGACGGCGGGAGCCTCGTAGATGCCGCTCGACGAGTTTCCGACGAGCGCGTCGACCTGCGACAGGAGGCTCAGATACCGGAGCTGGCCGAGGGAGGCGAAGAAGCGCGCGTGAGGATGCACGCTCACCCAGCGGCGGATGGTGTCGTTCAGGGCCCGACCCTCGGGATCCGCGTTCGCTCCGGTGAAGAAGACGCCGAGGTCCGGTCCGAGCGCTTCGAGCGCGTCCAGCAGGCACGCGAGCTGCGTCTTCGACGGCACGGGGTCGAGCGTCACCGGATGGAAGGTCACCAGGACGTTCCGCCGCCGCAGCGCGGCGCCGAGGTCGGCCTCGAGCTCCGCCCGCGTGAGGAGCGTCAGCTTTCGGATCGCGTCGATCGCGGTGCTCCCGACGACGTGGACGTGTCGCGGGTCCTCCCCCATCTGCAGCAGAAGCTGCGCGGCGGGCTGGTTCGTCGGGAAGTGGAGGTGCGAGAGCTTGGTGAGCGCGTGGCGAATCGCGTCGTCGAACGCACCCTCGGTGATGTCGCCCCCCGCCAGGTGTGCAATCGGGACGCGCGCGAGGGTGGCGGCGGTGGCGGCGGCGAGGATCTCGTAGCGGTCGCCGAGCACGACGAGCAGATCCGGCTCGAGGTCCGCGAGCGCGCGGGCGACGCCGCCGACCGCGCGGCCCGCCGCCTCGCCGAGCGAGACCGGATCGTCGCCTGCGAGCTCCATGTCGACGCGCGTGAGCGGTGAGAAGCCGTCCGCTTCGATCTCGGCGCACGTGCTCCCGTGCGCGTCCGAGAGATGCGCTCCGGTCACGAGCACCTGCAGCTCGAAGGCCGGGTCGTCGCGCAGGCCGAGCATCACCCAGCGCAGCAGCCCGTACTCGGCGCGGCTGCCGGTGAGCACGCAGATCCTTCGAGGCCGCTCGTCGGGGTGCTGCATGCCGGGCGGCGCGGCTAGAGGTGAGGGCTGCTGGGCAAGTTGACGATCCGTGCGTGGAGCGACTCCGCGACGCCGAGGTCCATCGCGGGGCACTCCCGGTACATCGGAAGGCTCGGCATCGGCGTCCACGCGGGACGCACGAAGATGCGATCCTTGTGCAGCGTCTCGATCAGCACGTCGCGCGAGGCGGCGTGCTCGGGATCGAGGAGCAGGGCGTTCAGCCAGTAGTTGCT
Organism: Myxococcota bacterium; assembly: GCA_041912475.1. Lineage (GTDB taxonomy): Bacteria > Myxococcota_A > UBA9160 > UBA9160 > UBA9160 > MYXO. Next base: position 224 of record JAYRMX010000078.1, on the reverse strand, counting down.
CGTCGCGCCGGGCGCCTCGACGAAGAAGCGCACGCCGGCGACACTCGCGAACGCCGCGGCGTAACGCGCTGCGAGCGACCGCTTCGCTTCGAGGAAGGCGGTAAGGTCTACGAGCTCGCCCGCGATCACCTTTCGCTTCCGATCAAGCGCTTCCCGGGCCTGGCGATCCCCTCGAGCTTCCTGTTTTACCGGGCGGAGCCCGTACCCCTCCATCTCTACGATTT
>JAYRMX010000077.1:0-4812 GCA_041912475.1 Myxococcota bacterium | reverse complement strand
GGTTCCCGGTCGCGCTCTCGAGATGCGCCGACGGATCGAGGTGAGCGAACCGCGGCAGCCACGCATTCACGCAGTTGCCTCCGAACATCGGCATCACGTGGACGCCGAGCCGGCGCGCGCCCTCGCACAGCGCGGCGAAGCCCGCTTCGCCGCCGAGACACGGTTAGGGGCGGTAGTCTCCGTACAGCCAGTAGTAGCGCCCCTCCCAGCCGGGGAGATACGCAATAATGTGTCGCCCGTCGATGCGCTCGGCGACGAAGCGAACAGCGTCCAGCATCGCCGCGTAGTCGAGGAAGACGCGGCCCGTCCAGTGCATGCCGTGCAGCGTGAGCGCGAGCCGCAGGTCGCGCGCCCACGGAGGAACGTCGCTCCGCTCGCGCCACGGCACGAGGCCGGCGCGGACCTCGAGGAACCGCAGATGCTCAACCGTGAAGGCGGCGCGGTCCGCTCCGCGCGCGATCACGACGGGCGGCGCCTCGAGCTCGCGCGAGGGCTGCGTCGCGTCGGCATCGAGGATGCACTCGAGAACGCCCTGCCCTGCGCGCGGCCCGAGCTTCTCGGCCGCGAGCGCGAAGCGCTTCTCGCGGACGCGCTCGTCCTCGACGCGAACGCCGAGCAGATCCTCTCCCGAACGGACGAAGAGGAGCGGCGTCGCGAGGCGGTTCGGGTACGAGAGGATCTCGCCGGCGGGGCCGACGGCCCGCTCGCCGCTCTCCTCGACGAGCCGGAGCGGCGCGCCGAGACCGCGCACGAGGAGCTTCACGCAGCGGACGGGCTCCGCGGCCTTCGCCTTCGCCTGCACCCGCACCTGCCCCGGCTTTCCCGGCGTCACGCGAACGATCGCGGCGCCCGGAGCGGCGACCTGCCCGCCCGCGGCCCGCAGGCCGGCCGCACGAACGACGAAGACGCCGTCCTCCATTCGCGCGCTCGTCTTCGCCGGGTCGATCCCGTACACGTTCTCGCGCGTCACGACCTGCAGCGAGAGCGTGAAGCCGTGCGCGTCGAACGCGGGATCGTCGAGATCGAAGCTCGCGAAGTGCATGGAACCTCGTCCGATGGCGGCGACGCGGCGGTCGGCCGATCGAGCGCATGCGGAGCGCCGTCTTGCCCACCTGCTCCTCGAATCCGAACGGGCGAAGCTCGCCGGCGCCGGGAGCGTAGCGGCGGAGGGCGTCCGTGCCGCAGCCGGGTGCCGGCTCCGGAGGCCCGCTTTGCCGCCGTGCTCGCCGAGCCGCCGGAGCGCCGCTCCGGTCACGCGGTCCCGGTCTGCTCCGGCGCCGGCTCGTGATGGCGGAACTGCGCGAGCAGCAGGAGGTCGTACGCGATCTTGAGCAGGCCGCCGACGAGCAGCGGCCAGCCGAAGCTCGAGTGCGCGAGCATCCAGCCCGAAGCGAGCGGCGCGAGCCCCGTGCCGAGGCTTCGCGGAACGTTCGTGACGCTCGCCGCCGCGGCGCGCTCTTCGGGCGGAACCACCGACATGACGTACGCCTGTCGCGCGGGGACGTCCATCGACGAGAGCGCCATGCGAAGGAACAGGAATGCGAGCGCGAGCGGCGCCGTCGGCATGAAGGCCGCGATCACGAGGAAGGCGTTCGCCGGGACGTGCGTGTAGACCATGGTGCGGATGAGGCCGATCCGCACCGCGAGCCGCGGCGAGACGAGCTGCGAGAGCGCGCCGAGCAGGCTCGTCACGAAGAAGACCTGCGCGGCCGCGGCGAGCGAGAGGTCGAAGCGGCGAAACAGCCAGAGCGCGAGGAGCGACTGTACGACGAAGCCGCCGCCGAAGGAGTCGAGCGTGAAGAGCGCGGCGAGCCGCAGCACGACGGGACGCGAGCGCGCGAGCGGCCGGCGCGGCGCGCGCTCGGCCGCGGCTCCGGCCGTCCTCCCGAGACCGAGGTAGAGCGCGGCGACCGCCACCGCGACGGCCGCGTAGACGAGAAACACGCCGCGCAGCGCCGCGGCGTGCGAGATGCCCGCCGACTTCGCGAACCAGTCCGGGAAGGCCGCGGCGAGCGAGCCCAGCGCGGCGGCGAGAGCGCCCGCCACGTTGTAGCGGGCGTAGAGCGCGGTGCGGCCGGCCGCCGGCGCGCTCGACGCGAGGAGCGACTGCTCGAGCGGCAGGAAGATGCTGACGTCGCCGACCGAGGGGTTGAGCGTCCCGACGAAGGCGATCGCGAGCAGCGGCCAGAAGCCGGTCACGTGCGCGAAGCCGAGCCCCGTGCCGAGCATCAGCAGCGTGGTCGCGAGCAGCGCCGCGCGGGCCGAGAGCCGGTGCGCGGCGAGGCCGACCGCGAGCGTGAGCGCCGCCGACCCGAGGAGCGTCGCCGTCGCGACCGCGCCGACCTCGAGCGGCGAGAGGCCGATCGCCGTGAGGTACGCGGGAAGGACGACGCTCACCGCGCCGTCGGCGAAGCCGCGAAGCGCGCGCGCACCGATCAGCCGCGGCGGATCGCCGCCTGCCCTCGCGGACGGAAACACTCTGGTAGGTTATCCCGCCATGAGCCTCTTCGACGATCCGGCCCGCATCGACCTCACACTCGACTCGCGCTCCGTCAGCTTCGAGAACCCGACCGGTGCGCGAGGCGCAGGCGGCAGCGCAGCGGCCGGCCGCAAGGGCGCGCCGTCGCGGCGCCTCGCCCCCGGCGAGAAGGTCGTTCTCGCCGATCTGCGCGGGCCGGGCCGCCTTCGGCACTGGTGGATGACCTTCCCGCCCGCGCCGCCCGAGGTGATGCGCGCACTCGTGCTCGAGGTCTTCTACGACGGCGCATCCGAGCCGAGCATCTCGGTCCCCGCGCTCGACTTCTTCGGCTTCGCCCACGGCCGGCCGGCTCCGTACGCGTGTCCGCTCGTCGCCGCGCAGGAAGGCCGGGGCTTCAACGCGTGGCTCCCGATGCCGTTCCGCGATCGCGTGCGCGCCGAGCTCACGAACCACGCGACGCGCCCGCTCGATCTCTACTACCAGATCGACTACACGCTCGAAGGTCGGCCCGCCGAGAACACGGGGCTGCTCCACGTCTCGTTCCGCCGCGAGAACCCGACCGTTCTCCGGCGCGACTTCGTGATCGCCGACGGCCTTCGCGGCCCCGGCCGCCTGCTCGGAATGAACGTCGGCGTTCGCGTCCTCGACGAGGGCTCGTGGTACGGCGAGGGCGAGGTGAAGGTCTACCGCGACGGCGACGATCTGCTCCCGACGATCTGCGGCACCGGCCTCGAAGACTACGTCGGGAGCGCATGGGGCCTCGGCGCGCACCAGAGCCCGTGGCAGGGCGTTCCGCTCGATGTCCGCGCGGCGGGTGCGCGGCAGCCCGACTTCGTCTCGTTCCAGCGCTGGCACGTCCCCGACCCGATCGTCTTCGCGAGCGAGCTGCGCGTCACGATCCAGCAGATCGGCTTCCAGCTCTTCGGCGAAGGCCAGGAGGCGGAGCTCGCGCGCTACGAGAAGACGCATCCGGTCGCGGGCGCGGGCTGGCGGCGAAATCCGCGCCCCGGAATCCTCGCGATGGGAATCGCCGAGCGCGTCGACGACTACTGCGCGACGGCCTACGTCTACTGCCGCGAGCCGCAGGCCGTGCCCCGCCTCGACGTCGCACGCGCGCTCGAAGACATCGTGCGCCTCGCGTACGAGAAGCCGCACCCGATGGAGGCGCTCTTCGCGTAGACCCATCGGCGAAAGCGCCGGCGTGCGGCGCCGGGTCGAAGGCGAACCGGTCGATTCCGATGAACGCTCGGGTTGCCGTCCGCCCGGCCGCGTCCCTGTTCGTGATCGTCCTGGTGGCCGCCCGGCGCCCCCCTCGGCGAGAGGATCTTCCGCTCGCTGACACTTTGCCGCGAAGTCGGCCACTTCCCCCCGAGAGGGTCTCTCTCGCGGCTCGAGAACGGCAGCTCGCGCGCAGGCGGAGCGCATGCCGGCGCCTGGGGCTGGCGCTCCGGTCGCCCGCGCGGCGGGTTCGCCGGGCCGTACGGAACGGCCGGAGCGATCACGAAACACACGCGGAAGGAAGTGGACGATGAAGCTGCGACATCTCGCGATCGTGCTCGCCGTTCTCGGTCTCGCGCCCGGCCTCGCGCGCGCGGACTGGGATCCGGGCGATCCGTCCATCTGGACCCAGCTTCCCGACCCGAACGGCTGGGACGTACACGACGATCTCGTCACGCTCCTGGCCGACGACTTCGCGTCCTCGGAGAGCGGCTGGATCACCGGCATCCACTTCTGGGGCTCGTGGAAGGGCGACGACGTGGGCGAGATCCAGAAGATCAGCCTCAGCATCCATGCGGGCGTTCCGGCGGGACAGGACCCGGTCCATCCCTTCGCCCATCCGGGTGAGATGCTCTGGCAGCGGACGATCGATACGGCGACGTACGGCGGTGTCGTCGTCCGGCCGTGGGGAACCGGCGAGCAGGGGTGGTACGACGCGGCGACGGGCCAGTACAGCCCCGCCGATCACATCGAGACCTGGCAGGTCAACGTCTCCTTGAATCCCTCGGACTGGTTCCTGCGCTCCGGCTCACCGGCCGAGGCAACCGTCTACTGGCTGGCGATCGGCGTGTATCCCTCGACCTACGAGGACTTCGGTTGGAAGACCTCCTCGTCGCACTGGAACGCTCCCGCGGTGCAGGGCCTCTGGTTCGGACCGCCGCACGGCCCGCCCCAGTGGGCCACGGACCTCGGCAACCCGCCCTTCGCCCGCGAGGGGCTCGACCTCGCCTTCGTCCTCGAGGGCGCCTCCGTCCCGGAGCCGGCCACGCATACGCTTTTGGGTGTCGGGCTCGCCGCCCTGCTGTCCCTGCGACGAAGGGCCTGACGCGCCGCGC
>JAYRMX010000076.1:0-31513 GCA_041912475.1 Myxococcota bacterium | reverse complement strand
GCGCGGGCACAGATCCTCGACATGGCGGCGGCACTCCACGCCGCCGCACGCACCCGCGACGTGCGCTGCGTCCTCGACGGTGCGCGCGGCTTCTCCGGGCCCGGCCGCTCGACGCTGCTCGCGACCGGCGAGCGCCGCGGGCCGGCCGACGCCGCGCTCGCGAACGCGGCGTGCTCGATGGCGCAGGACTTCGACGACATCGTGTGGATGGGCCACACCTGCCACTCGGCCGTGTTCGCGTCGCTCGCAGTCGCCGAGCACGAAGGGCGCAGCACGAGCGAGCTGCTCGAAGCCGTCGTCGTCGCGAACGAGGTCGGGGGAAGGCTCGGCGCGTCGAGCTTTCTCGGGCCGCTCAACGGCCAGATGTGGACCTTCATCCATCTCGCCGGCGCCGCGGTGGCGACCGCGAGGCTGCTCGGACTCGATGCGCCACGCACGGCCCATGCGATGGCGATCGCGCTCGCGCAGCCGACGTTCCCGCTGCAGCCGGGCTTCCTGGCGCCGTCGTCGAAGCTCCTCGCCGCGGCGACGCCCGCGGCGGCGGGGATCGAGGCCGCGTACTTCGCCCGCGCCGGGATGACCGGCGCGCTCCGGATCCTCGAGGATCCACGCGGCTTCTGGAGCCGGTTCTCGTTCCTGCCGATGCCGCACATGCTCGGCGGCCTCGGCGAGACGTGGGTTCTCGACACACTCACGCTCAAGACCTTCCCGGGCTGTCACTACTTTCAGACCGCATTCGCCGCGATCGAGAGCTTGCGACGCCGGAACGGCCCGCTGTCGCTCGACCGCGTGCGCGGCGTGCGGATCGAGTCGACGCTGCTCGCGTGCGAGGTGAGCCGGCTCGCGAACGAGGCGTCGGCCGAGTGGACGCCCGTCGGCGTGTGCTTCGACCTCGGCCGCGCCGCTGCCGTGCTGCTGCACGCGGGCGAGCTCGGCGCCGAGCAGCTCGAGCCCGGCTGGCTCGCGGCGAACCTGCCCGCGCTCGAACGGTGGCGAACGCGAATCGCCGTCTCGCACGCGCCGGGCCTCAGCGCGAAGATCGCCGCGGGCGCGAGCGGCGTCGGCGCCGGCCGCGGCGCTCTCTCGGCGCACTCGCTGCGCGACCTGCTGCGGGGGCGGCGGCGGTACGCGCAGGAGTCGCGATCGCGCGCGCTGCGGCTCGGCGATCTCGCCGCGCTGCTCCGCGGCCGCTCGCGGAGCGATGCACCCGACGCGCCGGGCGGCGACGGCATTCCGCTCTACTTCCCGTCGCGCGTCACGATCGAGCTCGACGCGGGGGCCGTCTCGGAGCGGATCGATCTTCCTCCCGGAAGCCTCGCGTCGGCGCACTTCGACGACGAGCTCGCACGCAAGGTGCTCCGCGTGCTGCCGCGCGAGGCGCTCGACGCCGGGCTCGCGCTCGAGCGCCGGTCGCTCTCCGAGCTCGTGACCGCGTTCACCGCCGGAGCGTGCGGGCGTTAGCGCGTGACGCGGAACGTCTTGCGGTCGACGACGTCGTCGTCGACGAGCACTTCGACGCTCCAGCTTCCGGGCGACACGCTCCGAAAATCTTCGAGCGAGAGCTCGGAGACGAGCAGCGGCGCCGAGAGGTCTTCTCCCGCGTCGGTGTGGAGGACCTCGCCGGCCGGCCCGGTCCAGCGCACGCGGAGCTTGTCGCGGTGGTCCGAGTAGTGCGCGTTGAGGCGGCCCCACCAGACGGCCTTCTCGTCTCCCGCACCGAACTGCTCGCGCGAGTAGCCGGCCACCGTGTCGGCGCCGCGCTCGTTCGACCCGTCGGCGAGGCCCGACTGCTCGATGGCCTTGAAGGTGAGCTTGTACGCCTCCCAGCGCGCGTCCTTCTGCAGATCGCTCTTCTCGCCGAAGCGGCGCGCCGCCTGCTCGAGGTAGAAGACGGCGCTTCGCCGGTCGCCGGCGGCCTTGCACGCGAGCCCGAGGCGGTAGAGCACCATCGCCTGCTGCGGGTCGAGATCGAGCGCGCGGCGCCACGCGGCGACGGCGTCGGCCTTGCGCCCGGCCTGTTCGAGCAGCTCGGCGCGGCGGTACGGAAGACGCGGGTCGGCCGGCGCACGATCCTCGCCCTGCGCCAGCGTTCCGATCGCCGCTTCGAGCTGGCCCGCCTTTGCGAGGCGGTCGGCTTCGGCGATCACGACGTCGCCGGCCGGCGAGCGCGGCGGCGCGGGCGGACGCACCGACCCTCGCTTCGCGTCGGCGAGGATGCTCAGGCGCGCCTGCGCCTCGCGCAGCCGGGGCTCGAAGCCGGCGTCGGGCGCCTTCTGCGGCCGCGAGCGCGGCGCGAGGATCTCGACCGTGACGATGCGCTCCTTCACGTCGGGATGGCTGTAGAGGTACGGCGGGATCGCGACGCCCGCGCGCGTGTCTTTCTTCTCGATCTCGACGAGGCGGTCGAAGAAGCGCGCCATCGCGTTCGGATCCCAGCCTGCGCGCGACATGAGGTCGATTCCGGTCTGGTCGGCCTCGTTCTCGAACTCGCGGCTGAACTTGAGCTCGATCGCCTGGTTGACGCCCTGCGCAGCGAGGGCGGCGCCGCCCTGGCCCGTGGCGGCCGCGGCGCCGAGCCCGGCGAGCGTCGTGAGGATCTCGGGGATCGCCGCCTTCTCGCGCATCCGCGCGTAGTGGTGACCCTTCACGTGTCCGATCTCGTGAGCGAGAACGGCGGCGAGCTCGTCGACGCTCCCCGCGGCCAGGATCGTCCCGCTGTGCAGGTACACGTAGCCGCCCGGAACCGCGAAGGCGTTGAGCGTCGGGTCCTGCACCACGCGGAAGCGGTAGATGAAGGGCTGCTGCGGGACCTTCTTGAGGATCTCGTTGCCGACGTCGTTCACGAAGCCGAGAACGACCGGATCGTCGACGAGCGCGAGGTGCTTCGACACCTCGCGGTCGAACTGCATGCCGAGGTCGCGCTCCTGGTCCTCGCTCACCTCGGTGAGCTGGCGCACCGGGTTCCAGCCGGGGCCGGCCCCCTTCTTGTCGGACGCGCACGCTGCGAGCAGCGCGAGCAGTGCGGCCGCGGCGGCTAGCGTTCGCCGGGAGCTTGCCATCGCAGGATGGGGCGCCTCGCGGCGCGCGTCTCGTCGAGGCGCGACACGCGCGTGTGATGGGGCGCCCCGCGAACGAGATCGGGCTCCTCGCGGGCCTCGCGCGCGATCTCGAGGAGCGCGTCGGCGAAGCGGTCGAGGCCTTCGAGGCTCTCGCTTTCGGTGGGCTCGATCATGAGCGCCCCGTGGACGATCAGCGGGAAGTAGATCGTCGGCGGATGGTAGCCGTGATCGATGAGGCGCTTGGCGACGTCCATCGTCGTGACGCCCGTTCCCTCGAAGAGGCGGTCCGTGAGCACGCACTCGTGCATCACCGGGCCGGTCGTCGCCGGCGCGTAGGCGTCGCGCAGACGCGCGAGGAGGTAGTTCGCGTTGAGGACCGCCATCTCGGCGCAGCGGCGAAGCCCGTCGGGCCCGAGGCTGCGAAGGTACGCGAACGCACGGACCAGAACGCCGACGTTGCCGAGGTTGCCGTGGAGCCGGCCGATCGAGCGCGGGAACTCGTAGTCGAGCACGTAGCCCTCGCCCTCGCTCCCGCCGAGCCGGCGCACCACGGGGACGGGAAGGAACGGCGCGAGCGCGTTCTTGACGCCGACCGGCCCCGAGCCGGGGCCGCCGCCGCCGTGCGGCGTCGAGAACGTCTTGTGCAGGTTGAAGTGCATGACGTCGATGCCGAGGTCGCCCGGTCGCGCGATTCCGAGCAGCGCATTCAGGTTCGCGCCGTCGCCGTAGACGAGGCCGCCCCTCGCGTGAACGATCTCGCAGATCTCGACGACGTGCTCCTCGAACAGGCCGAGCGTGTTCGGGTTCGTGAGCATGAGCGCGGCCACGTCGTCGCCCATCGCCTCGGCGACCTGCGCGGGGTGCAGCAGGCCGTCGGGCCCGGACGGCACCGACACGCAGGTGTAGCCGTTCAGAGCGGCGCTCGCGGGGTTGGTCCCGTGCGCGCTGTCGGGGATCAGCACCTTCGAGCGCCGGTCGCCCCGGCTCTCGTGGTACGCGCGGATCATCATGATTCCCGCGAGCTCTCCCTGCGCGCCGGCGGCCGGCTGCAGCGAGACGCGGTCCATGCCGCTCACCTCGGCGAGGTGCCGCTCGAGGTCGTGCATCAGCGCGAGGATTCCCTGCGAGAGCGACGCGGGCTGGAGCGGGTGCGCGTGCGCGAAGCCGGGCAGCGACGCGGCGACCTCGTTCAGCTTCGGGTTGTACTTCATCGTGCACGAGCCGAGCGGATAGAGGCCGAGGTCGACGGCGTAGTTCCAGGTCGAGAGGCGCGTGAAGTGGCGAACGACCTCGACCTCGGAGAGCTCGGGCAGGCCGGGCAGATCGGCGCGAACGGCGGCGGCGCCGAGCCGGTCGGTGGCCGAGACGGGCGGCACGTCGAGACGCGGGATCTGGCAGCCCTCGCGGCCGGGACGGCTGCGCTCGAAGACGACGGGCTCCTCGTACGCGATGCCGCGCGCGCCGTGGCCGACGCGGGCGATGCTCGCGGCGGAGTCGGCGGCGCGAGGCCCGGGCGGCGTGGTCTTCTGGCTCATCGCGCGGCCCCCGCGAGCGCGCCGAGCAGGCGGTCGATGTCCGCTCGCGAGACGAGCTCGGTCGTACACACGAGGACGGCGGGGCCGAGGTCGTCGGCGTACGGAGCGAGGTCGAGGCCGCCGACGATCCCCGCGTCGAGCGCGCGCGCGAGCGCCGCAGCCCCCGAATCGGGAACGCCGACGACGAACTCGTTGAACGTCGGCGCCGCGAGCGGAAGGCGCAGCCCCGGCGTTCGCGCCGCCTGCGCCTTCGCGTACTCGGCCTTCGCGAAGTTGAGCTCGGCGAGGCGCCGCAGGCCACTCGGGCCGAGGAGCGCGAGGTAGATCGCGGCGCGCAGCAGCATGAGGCCCTGGTTCGTGCAGATGTTCGACGTCGCTCGCTCGCGCCGGATGTGCTGCTCGCGCGTCGAGAGCGTGAGGACGAAGCCGCGCCGGCCCTGCGTGTCGACCGTCTCGCCGACGAGGCGTCCGGGCATCTGCCGGACGTGCGCCGAGCGGGCGGCGAGAAAGCCGAGGTGCGGGCCGCCGAAGCCCATCGGGACGCCGAAGCTCTGCGCCTCGCCGCAGACGACGTCGGCGCCGAAGTCGCCCGGGGCCCGCAGCAGCGCGAGCGAGAGGGCCTCGGTGACGGAGACGATGAGCAGCGCGCCGCTCGCCCGCGCGGCCGCGGCCGCCTCGGCGAGGTCCTCGAGCACCCCGAGGAATGCGGGCTGCTGAACGATCACGCACGCCGTCTCGTCGTCGACGAGCGACGCGAGCCCGGCCGTCCGGCCGTCACGGCCGCGCGTCGCAGGAACGATCTTTCCGCCGGGGCCGCCGACGTAGGTCGCGAGAACGTCGCGGTAGTGCGGGTGGAGTCCGGCCGAGATCACGATCTTCGGGCGCCGCGTGAGCCGCATCGCCATGAGCGCCGCCTCGGCCGTTGCCGAGGCGCCGTCGTAGAGCGATGCGTTCGCGACGTCGAGGCCCGCGAGGCCGCAGACCATCGTCTGCCATTCGAAGATGACCTGCAGCGTTCCCTGGCTGATCTCGGGCTGATACGGCGTGTACGAGGTGGTGAACTCGGCCCGCGAAGCGAGCGCGTCGATCGCACTCGGAACGAAGTGCGGATAGACGCCTGCGCCGAGGAAATAGCGGTGGCTCGCGAGGCTCGCGTCGCGAGCGGCGAGCGCGCCGAGCTCGGCGAGCACCTCCTGCTCGCTCGCGCCCGGCGGGACGTCGAGCGCTCGGCCGAGCCGCGCGCGGGTGGGGACTCCGGCGAAGAGCGCGTCGAGCGACGGGACGCCGATGCGCGCCAGCATCGTGCGGACGTCGGCGTCCGTGTTCGGGACGAAGCGCACGCGCGGCTACTCCTTGCGGCTGCGAACGTGCTCGGCGTACGCGTCGGCGTCGAGGAGCCCGCCGAGCTCGGCGTCGTCTTCCGGGGCGATCGCGATCATCCACCCGTCGCCGTAGCAGTCTTCGTTGACGACCTCGGGGCGCTCGGAGAGGTCGGCGTTCACCTCGACGATCTCGCCCGAGATCGGCGCATAGAGGTCCGAGACGGCCTTCACCGACTCGATCACGCCGAACGGCTCGCCCTTCTCGACGGTGCGGCCCACCTCGGGAAGCTCGACGAAGACGATGTCGCCGAGCTGGCCCTGGGCGTAGTCCGTGATGCCGACGGTGACGCGGCCGTTCTCCGCGCGCGCCCACTCGTCTTCCTTGCTGTACCGCAGACCTGCGGGGATCTCGTAGTCGGCCACCGATCTCGTCCTCCCGTTTCGACTGCGCGCCGCTCAGCCCGCGGCCGCTGCGTGACCCGCCTTGCGCACGAAGGGGGTTTCTACCACGCGCGCGCGCAGATCGCGCCCCCGCACGCGGACCGCGATTTCGGTTCCCTTCGCTGCGAGCGCAGGCGGGACCCATCCGAGGCCGATCGAGCGCCCGAGCGTCGGAGAGGGCGCTCCCGAGGTGACGGCGCCGACCTCTCGCCCGGCGTGGACGATCAGGTGTCCGGCGCGCGCGATGCCCGGATCCTCGAGCACGAAGCCGGCGAGCGCGCGCGTGTGTCCGCGTGCGAGGCGGGCGCGGATCGCGTCGCAGCCGATGAAGCCGCCCGCGTCGAGCTTCACGAAGCGCGCGAGGCCGGCCTCGAGCGGAGACGTCGCGTCGTCGAGCTCGTGGCCGTAGAGCGGGAGCGCCGCTTCGAGCCGCAGCGTGTCGCGTGCGCCGAGTCCGGCCGGGACGAGGCCGAGCGGCCCGCCCGCCGCGAGGAGCGCCTCCCAGAGCGCGACGACGCGGTCCGCGGCGACGTAGAGCTCGAAGCCGTCGGAGCCGGTGTAGCCCGTTCGCGAGACGACCGCGTCCTCGCCGGCGACACGGCCCTCGGCGAAGCGAAAGCGCCGCAGCGCCGCGAGCGGGAGATCCGTCACGCGCGCGAGGACGTCCTGCGCGAGCGGGCCCTGCAGGGCGAGCAGACCGACGCGGTCGCTCCGGTTCTCGACGCGGACCGTCGCCGGGTCGCCGGCGTGAGCGGCGATCCACGCGAAGTCCTTCTCGACGTTCGACGCGTTCACGCAGAAGAAGAGGGCGTCCTCGGCGAGGCGGTAAACCGTGACGTCGTCGACCGTGCCGCCGGCCTCGTTGCAGAGGCAGCCGTAGCGGACGGCGCCGACCGCGAGCGATGCGACGGGGCAGGTGACGAGCCGCTCGGCCGCGGCGACCGCTCCCGCCCCGGAAAGATGGATCTCGCCCATGTGCGAGACGTCGAAGATCCCCGCACGCTCGCGGACGGCCGCGTGCTCGGCGAGGATCGACGCGTACTGCACGGGCATCAGGAAGCCGCCGAACTCGACCATCCGCGCGCCGAGCGCGCGGTGCGTCGCGGCGAGCGGTGTCTCGCGCAGCGCCGTCAAAGGCCCATCCGCCGGCGGTACGCCTGCACCGTGTTGTAGAGCAGCATCGTGATCGTGAGCGGGCCGACGCCCCCTCGGCTCGGCGTGATGAGGCCCGCGACGCCGAGCGCAGCGTCGAAGTCGACGTCGCCCACCTGCCGGCCGCCCTCGACGTTCACGCCGAGGTCGATCACGGCGGCGCCGGGCTTGATCCAGTCGGCCTTCACGAGGAGCGGGCTTCCGGCCGCTGCGACGAGGATGTCGGCTTCTCGGCACACGGCGGCGAGATCGCGCGTGCGCGAGTGGCACATCGTGACGGTGGCGTTGCGTTCGAGAAGGAGCAGCGCGATCGGCTTTCCGACGAGGATGCTGCGGCCGATCACGACCGCATTCGCGCCCTCGATCGGGACGCGGTGGCGCGCGAGCACCTCGAGGATCCCGAGCGGCGTGCACGGGCGAAGGCCGGGAAGGCCGGCGAGCAGGCGTCCCGCGTTCTGCGTGTGGAGGCCGTCGACGTCCTTCGCCGGGCTCGTCGCCTCGGTGATGGCGAGCGAGCGGACCTGCTTCGGGAGCGGGAGCTGGACGAGGATGCCGTCGACGTCCGCGTCGGCATTGAGGCGCTCGATCACCGCGAGCACCTGCGCCTCGGTCGCGGCCTCGGGAAGGTCTTCTTCGACGGAGTCGATTCCGACGCGCGCGCACGCGCGGCGCTTTCCCTTGATGTAGGACGCGCTCGCCGGGTTGTCGCCGACGAGGACGACGGCGAGCCGCGGCGTGCGACGCCCGCCGGCGACGAGCTCCGCCACCTCGCGAGCGAGCCGCTCGCGCAGATCGCTGGCGAGCGCCATCCCGTCGACGACGACGGTGTCGCGCTTCTCGACGCTCACGTGATTGGGGGCCCCCGCGACAGCTCGCGGCGCGAGTATACCAGCGTCGGCGAACGTCGCGATCGCCGCGGGTGCGCGCGGGGAGGCGCTCGTCCGCGGCGGCGCGGCGGCGAACGGGGCAGCGCGCCTACGCGGCGGCGGTCTTCGCCGACTTGCTCTTGCCGCCCGCAGCGGGCTTCGTCTCGGACGAGCTCGCGGCCTTGCCGCCGCTCTCCTTCGGAGCCGCTTCGCTGCTCGCTGCCTTGGTCCCGCCGTCACCCGAGTCGCTCTTGCCCTTCGCGCTCGAGTACAGGTCCGAGTACCAGCCGCCGCCCTTGAGGACGAACGAGGTGGCCGAGATGAGGCGCTTCGCGCGCGCCGACCGGCAGCTCGGGCACTTCTTCACCGGCTCTTCGGTGATTCGCTGCTCGCGCTCGAATTCGTGTCCACACTTCTCGCAGCGGTATTCGTAGGTGGGCATGGATCTCCGGACCTCTGCTTCGACTCGGGTTCGAGGCTGCGACTCAGATCCGCGCGGCCAGCGCCCGCAGGCGGCTCTCGAGCACGCCCGCTTCGCCCTGGATCCGCACCCGCTTGCGCCGTCCTCGCGCCCCGGGATCGAGGTCGACGTCCTTCGCCTTCACCTCGAGGGCCCGGGCCAGAGCGCGCACGCACGCCGCGTTGGCTTCTCCCTCGGACGGCGGCGCACAGACCCGCACGCGAAGCGCGTCGCCGTGCAGGCTTCCCACCTGCTCGCGGCTGGCACGCGGCGTGACGTGGATCCAGAACGCAACTCCGTCCGGGACGGGCTGAACAGTGAGGCCCGCTCCGGCCGACGTCAAGCCGGCGGGACCGCCGGAGCGGCGGCCGCGGCCTCGGAGGCCGGGGGCAGGCCGAGCGGCCTCCAGCCGGGCGCTGCCGCGCGGACCTGGTCGTCCGGCTCCGCCTCGGACAGCAGGCCCTCGAGCAGCGCGGCGTGCGTCTCGAGCGCGCTGCGTACGGCCGCCGCGACGCGACCGCGAACCAGCCGCAGCTCGCGGACCTGATCCTCGAGCTTCGCCGCGCGGCGGTGCGCCGCGTCGAGGATCTTCTCGGCACGCACCTCGGCCTCGCCGACCTTCATCTCGGCCTCGCGGATCGCCGTGCGCTTCAGGTCCTCCGTGAGCGTCTGGACGGTGACGAGCGTCTCGCGCAGGCGGCCTTCCTGCCCGGTGAGCTCGGCGACGCGCGCCTCGAGGCCCGATGCGGTCTCGCGAAGGGCTTCGTTCTCGCGGACGAGCGACTCGTAGTCCTCGGCGACCATCCGGACGAAGCCGTCGACTTCGGCCGGGTCGTAGCCGCGGAAGCGGTTCTGGAAGCGGTGGTTCTGGAGGTCGAGCGGAGTGAGGCGCATGCGGGTCTCCTGCCGGTTCGTGACGAAGCAGCGGATCGTCCCAACCCCCGGCCGGCTTTAGCGGTTCTTCGCCGCATCCTCTCCCAGCTGTCGCGAGCGGGCGGTCGCCGCCGCCACGGCCTCGTAGACGGCCGCTCGCAGGCCCCCGGCCTCGAGGCGCTCGAGCCCCGCGATGGTCGTTCCGCCCGGGCTCGTGACCTGGTCCTTGAGCTGCGCGGGGTGGCGGCCCGTCTCGAGCGCGAGGCGGGCCGAGCCGAGCACCGTCTGGATCGCGAGCATCGAGGCCGCCTCGCGCGGGAGGCCGACGCGCACGCCCGCGTCGGACAGCGCCTCGAGGAAGACGAAGACGTAGGCGGGGCCGCTTCCCGAGAGGCCCGTCACGGCGTCGAGCAGAGCCTCGGAGGGCGCCTCCCAGACGCTGCCGACGGTCTCGCAGAGCGCGCGAGCGAGGGCGCGGTCCTCCGCGCTGCACGAGTCTCCCGCAGCGAGCGCGGTCGCGCCGGACCGGACGAGCGCGGGCGTGTTGGGCATCGCGCGCACGACGCGCGCACCGGCCGGAAGCGCCGCCGAGAGGCGCGAGAGCGGAACCCCCGCGGCGATCGAGAGCCAGAGCGGGCGCGCGGCGGCGGCCGGATTCGCCGCGGCGATCTCGTCGAGGACCGCGGCCACCAGCGCGGGCTTTACGGCGAGCACGACGAGGTCGCTCGCGGCCACGACGTCGGCGTTGCTCGCCGTGACGGCGATCCCGAAGCGCTTCGCGAGCTGATCGCGGCGCGCGGCGACCGGGTCCGACGCGCGCACTCGCGAAGCGGCGACGCCGGCGGCCGCGAGCCCGGCGACGAGCGCCTCCGCCATTGCGCCGCCGCCGACGAAGCCGACGCGAAGCTCCGCGAGCGCTCCCTCCATCACGCCTCCCTCGGCCCGAACAGGGCCGTCCCGACGCGAACGAGCGTAGCCCCTTCTTCGATCGCCACCTCGAAGTCGGCCGACATTCCCATCGAGAGCTCGCGCAGGCCGGCTCCGCCGGGGCGCTCGCGGAGCGCGTCGCGCAGCGCACGGAGCCGCGCGAACGCCGGCCGCGTCGCCTCCGGGTCGTCCGAGACCTCGGGAACCGTCATGAGGCCGGCCACGCGCAGGTGCCCGAGCGGCGCGCAGGCCGCGAGCAGCGCCGGGACCTCGTCCGGAACGGCTCCCGACTTCTGGGGCTCGCCGCTCACGTTCACCTGCAGCAGCACCTCGAGCGTCCGCTCCGCCGCCGCCGCGCGCCGGTCGAGCTCGCGCGCGATCTCGGCGCGGTCGACCGTTTCGACGACGTCGAACAGCGCCACGGCGTCGCGCGCCTTGTTGCGCTGCAGGTTGCCGATGAAGTGCCAGCGCAGTCCCTGCGCCTCGGAGCGGCCCGCGAGCGCGGCGCGCTTGTCGCGGGCCTCCTGCACGTAGTTCTCGCCGACGCACGTGAGGCCGGAGCGAGCGGCTTCGGCGACGCTCTCGGCGGGCATCCGCTTCGCAACACCCACCAGTGTCACATCGCCCGGGTCGCGCCCGGCCCGGCGCGCTGCGGTAGCGATCCGCGCACGGATCGACGCGAGGCGCGCAGCGATCGTCTCGGCGCTCACGCGAGCGGGACGAAGCCGGCGTCGCGCAGCAGCGCGAGCGTCTCGTCCATCGGAAGGCCGATCACGTTCGTCTCGCTTCCCGCGATGCGCTCGATGAAGCGCCGCCCTTCGCCCTGCGCGGCGTAGGCGCCGGCCTTGTCGAGCGGCTCTCCCGTGGCGACGTACGCGCGAATCTCGGCGTCGTCGGCGGCGCGCATGTGGACCTCGCTCTCGACCGACACGACGCGCGGCGCCCCGCCGCCGGCCCGGGCGAGCGCCACGGCCGTGATCACGCGGTGCGATCGCCCGACGAGACGGCGCAGCAGCGCGACGGCGTGCTCCTCGCTCTCGGGCTTGCCGAGAGCGTCGCCGCCAATCACGACGATCGTGTCGGCGCCGAGAACGACGCGGCCGGGATCGCCCGCGAGAGCGCGCGCGACGGCGAGCGCCTTGTCCGCGGCGAGCCGCTCGGCCATCGCGCGCGGCGCCTCGCCCGGGAGCGCGTCCTCGGGCACGTCCGCCGGCCGGACCTCGAACGCAATGCCGGCCGCCGCGAGGAGCGCGCGCCTTCGCGGCGATGCACTGGCGAGAACGAGCGGCTTTCCGGCGCGCGGCGACATGCGGACCGGGAGTACCCGCGAGGATCGCCTGCGTCA
This sequence comes from Myxococcota bacterium, assembly GCA_041912475.1. Taxonomy (GTDB): domain Bacteria; phylum Myxococcota_A; class UBA9160; order UBA9160; family UBA9160; genus MYXO. The sequence goes on along the minus strand of JAYRMX010000076.1, from coordinate 19,533 downwards.
AGGACGCCCCGCGCGCGGCGCGAGCGACACCCGGTGGCCCGATCGCCGGCGGCCTGGATGGCCTGGGCCGCGATGCCCTAGTCTCGTCCTGATGGAGGACGAACGAAGACGCTGGACGCTCGAGGCGGCGCGGGAGATCGTCGGCGACGTGCGCGCGCGCACCGAGCGCGCCGTGCGCGAGTCGGATCGGATCGTCGCGGAGCGCGACGCGCCGGCGGCCGACCTGCGAGCCCGAGCGCGCGCGGAGGAGCGGCTGCAGGGCGTGATCGGCCGATGGGCGCGCGAGATGGAAGCGCTCGGGCTCGAAGTGAAGGGCCTGTGGCTCGTCGACTTCGACAACGGGAGCGGGTACTACTGCTGGCGCTGGCCCGAGGCCAACCTCGAACACTTCCACGGCTACGACGAAGGCTTCGCCGGACGAATCCGGATCCAGTAGCGAGGCCTCGGCCGCCGCTGCGCCGGCCTCAAGCCCGCGCGCCGTCCGTCGATGCATCCGGGCAGGGGGATCGGCCCGCGGGGGGCGAGCCCTGTCCGAGGTGCCGCGTGCTCGCCTATCTCGGGATCGCCATCGTCTTCGCGGCCGTCGCCGGCGGGTTCGTCGTCGGGGGCGGCAATCTGCTCGCGCTCTGGCAACCGGCGGAGTACGTCGTGATCCTCGGCACCGCGCTCGGCGCGCAGGTGATCGCCCAGCCGCCGGCGGTCCTGATCGAGACCGTGCGGCAGCTCGTGTTCATCGCCCGCCGCACGCCGGACCGCCACGACTACCTCGAGCTGCTCGCGATGCTCGCCGCCCTGTTCAGCTTCGCGCGCAAGGAGGGGCTCGTGAGCCTCGAGCCGCACGTCGAGAATCCGGCGGCGTCGCCGATCCTCGGCATGTATCCCGGCCTGCTGCGCGACGCGCGCGCGCTCGCCTTTCTCACCGACACGCTCGAGCTGGTGACGTCGGGCAGCGCGATCGGCGCGCACGAGTTCGAGTCGCTCCTCGACCTCGACATCGAGGCGCGGCACGAGCACGATCTCATGCCGTCGCGCGTCCTGTCGACGATGGCCGACGCGTTTCCCGGAATCGGAATCGTCGCCGCGGTCCTCGGGATCATCATCACGATGAACCACATGGACGGCCCGGCCGTCGACATCGGCCGGCACGTCGCGGCCGCTCTGGTCGGAACGCTGCTCGGCGTTCTCATCTCGTACGGCTTCTTCCAGGGGCTCGCGACGAACCTCGGCAACAAGGCGGCCGCGCGCAGGACGCTGCTCGTCGCGCAGAAGCAGGTGCTGGTCGCGATCCAGCGCGGCGCTCCGCCGTCGGTCGCCGTCGAGCTGGCGCGCCGCTCGCTCCCCGACGACGTGCGGCCCACGTCCCGCGAGCTCTTCGAAGTCTGCCGCGCGCGCCGCTGACGCAGTGAGGGAGACGATGTCCGATGATTCTCACCGCGTCGTCGTGAAGCGCTCGCAGGCCCCGATCGGCCGGATCGGCGGCGCGTGGAAGGTGGCGTACGCCGACCTCGCGACGGCGATGATGGCGCTGTTCCTCGTGCTCTGGCTCGGCAACCAGGACGCCGCCGTTCGCAAGGCCGTTGCGCGCTACTTCCAGGATCCGATCGCCTTCGACCGGCATCCCGACGGCGGACGCTCGCCGCTCGGCCGGTCGGGGACCGGGAACGGCCCGATCGACGGCCTGCTCTTCGCCCCGCGCCAGCCTCGCCCGCCCGCGCCTCGCGAGGCGCTCGATCGCGCCGCGCGGGCGCTGCGCCGAACGCTCGAAGAGATGCCGTCCTTCCAGGCCCTCGGCCGATTCGTCGCGCTCGACGTCTCCGCCGACGGGCTTCGCATCGATCTCGTCGAGCAGGAGGGCTCGTCGTTCTTCGAGCGCGGCGGCCGGGAGCTCTCGCGCGAGGGCGCGGAGATCGTCCGTGCGATCGGAAAGGAGCTCGCCGCGCTCGGCGGCGGCGTCGTGGTCGAGGGGCACTCGGACGCGGTCCCGTTCCGCGGCGAGGGCGGCTATTCGAACTGGGAGCTCTCGGCCGACCGCGCGAACAGCGCGCGCCGCGCGCTCGAGGCGGGCGGCCTGCCGCCCGAGCGGATCGAGGCCGTTCACGGCTACGCCGACCAGCGGCTGCGGATCCCGGACGCGCCGGCCGATCCGCGAAATCGCCGCGTCGCGATCCTCGTCCCGTCGAGGCCCGAGGCCGCCGCGGCGCCGCGCCCTACACCGGAATGAGTCCGCCGCGGACGGTCGCGCCGGCGGGGCCCGCCAGCCAGACGAGGACGTCGGCGATGCGCGCCGGCGGGGTCCAGGTCGAGAAGTCCGCGCCGGGCATCGCGGCGCGATTCGCCGGAGTGTCGATCGTCGTCGGCAGCACCGCGTTCACGCGGACGCCGAAGCCGCCGAGCTCCGCGTGGAGCGTCTCCGTCAGCACGACGACCGCCATCTTCGCAGCGGAATAGGCGGCGAGCCCCGCCGGCCGCACGAGCGCCGTGCGGGCCGCGATGTTGAGGATCGCGCCGCTGCGGCGAGCGATCATTCCCGGCACGACGGCGCGGCACATCGCGACCGCGGTCCGCACGTTGATGCGATGGAGGCGGTCCCAGGTCTCGAGCTCGGTCTCGTGGACCGGGGCGCCGCCGGCGTAGCCGCCCGCGCCGTTCACGAGCACCTCGGCGCCGCCCGAGGCCGCGACGACCCGCGCGGCGCCCTCGTCGCCCGTGAGGTCGGCCTCGACCAGAACGAGCCGTCCGCCGACGATCGCCTTCTCCTCGGCGGCCTCGAGCGCCTCGCGCTCGCTCGCGACGATCCACGGCACGGTGACGCGGTCGCCCGCCGCGAGGAAGGCGCGGACGACGGCGCGGCCGAGCGCGCCGCTTCCGCCCGTCACGATCGTGTGTCGCGGCGGCGCCGTCATCGCGGCGCCCGCCCCGGGCCGCTCGCGGGCCCGCCGGCGTCGGCGGCGGGCGCGATGCCGAGCCGCGCGAGCGCGCGCGCCGCGCCGCGCCGGAGGTCGGGGTCCGGTGCTCCGGTCTCGAGCTCTCGCAGCCGCTCCGCGACTCCCGCCGGAAGGCGCTCGGGGTCGTTCCCGCCGAGCTCTCCGAGGGCGACGGTCGCGATTCTGCGACTCGCCGGGTCCGTGTCGTCTTCGAGCGCAGCGGCGAGGCGCTCGAACACGAGGCCGGGCGGGTCCGCGAGCGCGGCCATCGCGGCGAGCGCCGCGCGGCGCACGTCGGTGTCGTCGTCGCGGCTCGCGTCGACGAGCGCGCAGGCGGTTTCGGGGTCGTCGGGCGCGAGCTCGCGGAGCGCGAAGGCCGCCATGCGACGAACGCGCGGCCGCTCGTCGCCGCGGGCGAGGCCGAGCAGGAGCGGGAGCACCTCGCCGTGCAGGCGGCCGGCGTCGACGAGAAGCCGCGCGGCGGTCCAGCGCACGTCGCCTTCGCGGTGCGCGAGGGCGCCGACCAGCGCCGGGAGGAGCGCGGGGCCGGGAGGCGCGAGGCGTGCGAGCGCGGCGGCGGCGCCGAACCGGCGCCCCGTGTCGTCGCTGCGCAGCGCGCGCTGCAGCACCTCGGCGGCGCCGCGATCGCGCCGCGCGAGCACGACGAGCGCGTCGATCGCTGCGCGGGCGACCGCGCGCACGGGATCTCCCAGCGCCTCGCCGAGCGCGCCGGCGAGCAGGACGGCGGACGGATCGTCCGGCGCTGCGCGGCACGCGGCGAGCCGGTCGGCGGGCTCGGCGGAGCGCAGCGCGTCGGCGATGGGATGAGTCACGCTGCGCTCCAGCGGTCGGCGAGCGGAGCGGCCGAGCCTTCGCGGCGCGCCCGGCCCTCGCGCTCGAGCTTCACGAGATGCGCCGTCACGGAGTGCGCGGCGGCGGCGTGGAGCACGGCCGGAACGTCGGTGTAGACGCGCGCGACGACCTCGGGAACGGAGGCGGGCGCCGGCCCGAGCGCCGCGAGGATCTGGTCCTCGCGCTGCTGGCGGTGCGCGAGGTACTCGCGGAGCTTCGCGTGGCCGTCGGCGATGCACGGCCCGTGCGCCGGGTAGATCCGCCCCGGAGGCTCCTCGAGCAGGCGCAAGAGCGACGCGAGGTAGAGCGCGAGGTCGCCTCCCTCGATCGGGATCACGGTCGTTCCGACGCCGAGCACGTTGTCTCCGGAGAAGACGGCGCTCTCCTGCTCGAGCGCGAAGCACAGGTGGTCGGGAGCGTGGCCGGGCGTGAAGATCGCCCGCAGCGTCGCTCCTTCGGTCTCGATCACGGCGCCGTCGTCGATCGGCGTGATCCCCGACGGTGCGGCGGCGCCGGGAGGGATCCGCTTCGAGACCCGGAGCGGGCCGAAGCGCGCGAGCACGTCCGTGAGGCCGCCGATGTGGTCCGAATGGCCGTGCGTGAGGACGATCTCCTGCACGCCCTCTGCGCCGGCGAGGCCGAGCGCTCGCTCCAGCACGGCCGGGTATTCGGGCCTTCCCTGGCCCGTGTCGATGAGGATGCGGCGCGGCCCGGTCCCGACGAGAAACGTGTTCGTTCCCGGACCCGAGAACAGCCCGGGATTCATCCCGAGCGCAACGGCGACGCGGTCCGACCAGACGCTCACCTCGGGCTGCGTGAGCCCGATCATCGTGGGCGATGCCGCCGGCGCGGAGGCCGCGCGCTCCACGGCGCTACTCCCCGGCGACCGTCATGCGCGCGATCCGGAGCGTCGGGGCCGCGACGGCGCCGAGCCACTCGAGGTCGCGGCCGATCGCATCGATCGACTCGAGCATCGCCGTGAGGTTTCCCGCGATCGTCACCTCCTCGACGGCGTGAACCGGGCGTCCGTTCTCGATCCAGAGGCCGGCCGCGCCGCGAGAGAAATCGCCCGTCACGGGATTGAAGCCGTGGCCGAAGAGCGACGTCACGAGCAGCCCGCGCTGCGTCGTCGCGACGATCTCTTCGGGCACCGCGTCGCCCGGCTCGATCCAGAAGTTCGTCGCCGACACGCCCGGCGCGCTGCCGGCGCTGCGAGAGGCGCTTCCCGTGCTCGCGAGGCCGAGCTTGCGCGCGGAGTACGTGTCGAGGAGCCAGCTCGCGAGCCGTCCCCGGTCGATGACGACATTCCGGCGTGTCGGCAGCCCTTCGCCATCGAAGGGGCGGCTGCCGAGCCCGGCCGGAAGCCGGCCGTCGTCGATCACGGTGAGCCGCTCGTTCGCGATGCGCTCGCCGAGGCGGCCGGCGAGCAGCGACGCCTCGCGGTAGACGGCGTAGCCGCTCACGCACGCAAGGACGTGGCGCAGCAGGCTCGCGGCGGTGACGGGATCGAAGATCACCGGCGCCTCGCACGTCGCCACCCGCCGCGCGCCGAGGCGGCGCAGCGCCCGCTGCGCGGCGCGCCGGCCGACGTCCTCGGGCGCCGCCATCCGCGCCCGCGCGCGCGCGATCGTCCACCAGGACTCGACCTGCATGGCGCCGGCCTCGCTCGCGATCGGCGTGCACGAGAGCTGGTGAGCGGCCGACGCGTACTCGGCCAGCATGCCCGCGCTGCTCGCGTACGCGAAGTGGAGAAACTGCGCGCTCGCTTCGGACCCTTCGGAGCGCACGATGCGCGAGTCCACGGCGCGCGCGGCGCGCTCGGCGCGGCGCGCGCTCTCGATGAGCGCCTCGACGCCGACCTCGCGGTCGGCCGGATCGGCGAGCGCGAGCTCGGGAGGAGCGTGCTCGAAGCCCGCCTCGGGAAGTCCCGCGGCCGGATCTCCCGCGGTTTCGCGAGCGAGCAGGACCGCTTCGCGCGCCATTCGCTCGATGGCGTCGCGCGTGAGGTCGCTCGTCGACGTGACCGCGCAGCGCAGCCCCTTCGGGCTCGCGACGAAAGCGCGGATTCCGAGCGTTCGCTCGCGCGCCTGCGTCACGAAGTCGATCTCGTCGCCGCGCACGCGCGTGCTCGTCCCCTCGCTCTCGACGAGAACGGCGTCGGCCGAAGCGGCGCCTGCGCCACGCGCGGCGGCGAGCGCCTGTTCGAGCTGCGAGAGGCGCTCGCTCATCCCTCGGTCCCGCCCACGGTGAGGCCGTCGACGCGCAGCGTCGGGAGCCCGACGCCGACCGGAACGCTCTGCCCGTCCTTGCCGCAGGTGCCGACGCCGCGATCGAGCGCGAGATCGTTGCCGATCCGCGAGACGCGCAGCAGCACGTCGGGGCCGTTGCCGATCAGCGTCGCGCCCTTCACCGGCGCGCCGATGCGGCCGTCCTCGATCCGGTACGCCTCGCTCGCGGCGAAGACGAACTTGCCGCTCGTGATGTCGACCTGCCCGCCACTGAACGAGACGGCGTACAGGCCGCGGGAGACGGAGCGGACGATGTCTTGCGGGTCGTCCATCCCCGCGAGCATGAACGTGTTGGTCATCCGCGGCAGCGGAAGATGCGCGTAGCTCTCGCGGCGGCCGTTTCCGGTCGGTGCGGCGCCCATCAGCCGGGCGTTGAGGCGGTCCTGCAGGTAGCCGCGCAGGATGCCGTCTTCGATCAGGACGGTGCGGCGCGTCGGCGTGCCCTCGTCGTCGACGTTCAGCGAGCCGCGACGCTCGGGGAGCGTTCCGTCGTCGATCACCGTGACGCCGGGCGCGGCGACGCGCTCGCCGATGCGGCCCGAGAACGCCGAGGTCTGCTTGCGGTTGAAATCGCCTTCGAGCCCGTGGCCGATGGCCTCGTGGAGCAGGACGCCGGGCCAGCCCGGTCCGAGCACGACGTCCATCGTTCCGGCCGGGCAGGCGACCGCTTCGAGGTTGACCGTCGCGACGCGTACGGCCTCGGCGACGAGCGGCTGCCAGGTCTGCGGCGCGCACAGGCGGTCGACGTCGTAGCGGCCTCCCATTCCCTGGTACGCCATCTCACGCCTCCGGCCGGCGGCGTCGGACGCGATCACCTGCACGTTGAGGCGGACGAGCGGGCGGACGTCGCCGGCGAGCGTTCCGTCGCTCGCTGCGACGAGCACGGTGCGCTGCTGGCAGACGAGGCTCGCCATCACCTGCCGCACGCGCGGATCGAGGCGCCGCGCATGGGCGTCGATCGCCTCGAGGAGCGCCACCTTCTGAGCGGCCGGGACGTCGGTCGGAGGCCGCCGAACGGGGTAGAGGTCGTGCGCGGGAGCGCCGGCGCGAACCGCGACGGCGGCGGCCTCTCCGGGGCGCTCGGAGATCGCGCGCGCCGCCGCGGCGGCGACCCGAAGGCTCTCGAGGCTGATCTCGTCGGTATGGGCGTAGCCCTGACGCTCCCCCGCCTGCACGCGAACGCCGACGCCCTGCGTGAGGTGGCGGTCGCCGCTCTTGACGATTCCCTCCTCGAGCACGACCGAGTCCTCGATGGTGTACTCGAAGAACAGGTCCGCATGGTCTGCTCGCCGCTCGAGCGCGGACGCGAGCGCGGTGCCGAGGCCGCGCTCGTCGACGCCGAAGCGCTTCGCGAAGAAGACTCCGGGAGCGTTCTCGGCGACCGGGCTCATTCGGGATCTTCCTTGCGCGCGAGGATCTCGGGCAGCAGCGCGAGAGTAGCAAGCGCGCGCACGTCGACCGCCCGCAGGCCGGCCGCCGCCGCGCCCTCGTGATCGTCCGACGGATCGTCGCCGACGTACACGGCCTGCGCCGGGGAGACGCCGAGCGCTTCGAGCGCGAACGCGAAGATGCGGGGATCGGGCTTCGAGGCGCCCGCATCGGACGGCAGGACGACGCGGTCGAAGAAGCGGGCGAGCCCGAGCCCGGCGAGCAGCGCCGGAAGGCGCCGGTCGAAGTTCGAGACCACCGCGAGGCGAAGCCCGCGCGCGGCGAGCGTCTCGAGCGCTTCCGCGGCGCCGGGCGCCGGCTCCCACGCCGAAGCGGCGGCGTAGTGCGCGAAGAGCGCCTCGAAGCACGCATCGAAGTCGCGAAGCCGTGCGGTGCCGTCGGCGGCACGGAGCGTTCGCCGGACGACCTCGCGCCACCAGTCCTTCTCGCGTGCGGCTGCCGCCTCCGCAGCGCCGGACGCCATGGGCGGCATGCCGCGCATCACGCGCGCGAAGGCATCGCCGGCGCGCTCGGCGCCGATCACGGCGCCGTGCTCGGCGAACCGGCGCGCGTACGTCACGCCGACGCTCTCGCGCGTCCGGATCAGCGTTCCCGCAGCGTCGAAGAGAACGGCGCGAAGCCGCGGCGGCGCGCCGGCCACTAGCGGAGCAGGGGCCGGCCCACGCTGCCAGTGAGCCGCATCTCTGCGGTTCCGTCCTGTGCGAGCCGAAGGCCCGTGGCGCCGAGCACCGGGCGCAGCGACGGATCGACGACCTTGACCTGGAGCTGGAGATCGAGCGGTGCATTCGTCACGACGGGCGCCTGCCCGACGCTTCCGCGGATCTTCGCCGTCAGCATGGGGCCCTGCAGGTCGACGTCGACACCCTCCGCGAGCGCGGCATCGGTGATCGCGGCCTTCGCCACGAGCGTCTCGAAGGGGAGGGCGATCGGCATTCCGGGCATCGCGACCGAGCCGCCACGCGCGGTGAGATCGATCGCTCCGCGCGGCCCGGCGGGCGTTCTTCGCAGATCGACGTCGCCGCTCGCGGTGCCGTCGAGCGAGAGCCCCGGCAGCGCGGCGGCAGCCGGAAGCTTCGCGAGGTCGACGTCGGAGACCGTGCCGGCGAATCCGGGCTCGGGCCCGAGGACGAGCGTGCCGGCCGCGTGGCCCTCGGCCGCCGTGACGTCGACGTGGAGCGCCGGCCGGCCGCGCAGCCACGCGGCCGACCACGCGGGCCGCACGCGGGCCTTCGCGACGCCGAAGTGCCTTCCATCGGCGAGCGTCACCGAGAGCTCGCTCGCCGCGACTCCCGGACCGAGCAGCGAGAGCGTCGGAGCGAGCGACGCCATTCGCACCTGCGCGCCGAGCATCTGTCCGGCCTTCGCGGCGGCGACGTCGCGCAGGCGGTCGTACGGGAATCCGATCGCCACGAAGAGCAGCGTGAGCAGTGCCGCGCCGGCCGGGATGGCGACGCGCTGCAGGCGGCGAAGCGACGGGCTCGCGAGCGCGGCAGCCGTCACGAGACGGCCTCGAACGAGGAGACGGTGAAGTTCACGTCGAGGAGCTCCGGGTTGTCGGTGCGGGTTCGAAGGCGAAGGTTGCGGATCGTGAGCGGCTGCGGCGCGGCTTCGATCTGCTGCAGGTAGCCGACGGTCTGCGAGAGCGTGACGCCCTTGAGGACGAGCTGCACGCGCGTCTCGCGGTAACGATCGCTCGCCCCCGCGGCCTGCGGCTCCATCGACTCGATCTTCACCGACGAGCTCCGGGCGAGAGTCTCGAGCGTCGTCAGCAGATTGCTGCTCGGCCCCTGCTGGATGCGCGTCTCGATGCCGGCGAGCGCGGCGCTCGCGCCCGCGTACTCGGCGTGCAGGCGCCGCACGAGCTCGAGCTCCTGCTCGGCGCCGGCGGCGCGCGCGCGCGCCTGCTGGCGCGCGCCGAGCACCGGGGCGATCCCCGCGAAGTAGAGCAGGCTGAGTACGGCCAGCGCGCCGACGGCGGCCAGCAGCAGCCGCTCACGGAGCGTGAGCGCCTGGATCTGCGCGCGCAGGCGTCCGAGAAGCTCGTCCATCAGCTCTCTCCCCTCGGCTTTCCGGTGAGCGTCACGCTGAACGACTTGCCGCCGCGGCGGGCGTCGCTCTGGATCTCGCTCACCTGGACCTGTGAGAAGCCCTCGATCTTCGAGAGCTCGGTCTTGAGGCGCTCGACGGCTTCGAAGCTCTTCGAGTAGCCGCGGATGCGAACCACGTTGGGGTCGATGCCGACCTCTTCGAAGACGACGTCGACGTCGGGCGGCACGTGCGCCGAGAGCTGCGTGAGGATGTCGAGCGCCGAGAGGTTCGAGGCGTTCACGCCGAGAAAGTCGGAGCGGTCGCGCGCGGATTTCACGGCGTCGCGGAGCGCGGCGACTGCGCTCGCGGGCTGCGGCTTTCCCGGGAACGCGGCCGCGTACTCGGCCGCGACCAGGCGCTCGAGCTGCGTGGCGCGTCGCGACTGGACCGCGATCGAGGTTCCGATCGACGCCACGAGCAGCGCGCAGGCGAGTGCGGCCAGCCGGCCCGTCCACGCGAACTCCTGCCCGACCGCGCGCAGGTCGCGCCGGTAGGCCAGCTCGGCCTGCCGGAAGTTCATCCGCGTCCGCGCCTGGAAGCTGCCGCGAAGCGCGAGGGCGAGCGCCGGGGCGTAGAGCAGCGGGTCCGCTCCCGCGAGGAGCGCCGCGCCCGAGGCGATCGGCGGCAGGTCGAGGAGCGCGGTCTGGATTCCGGTTCTCTGCGCGAGGTGGTCGGCCAGGTGCGGCAGCCGTGCGGTTCCGCCGAGCAGAGTGATCTCGTCGAGCCGCGCGACGGCGGGGCCGCCGAGCACGGGCTCGAGCGCGGAGAGCGTGCGCACGATCTCGCGGACCAGGCGATCGACGATGGCGAGCGCCGCCGGAGAGCCCGCCTCTCCTCCCTCGGCGAAGATCCCGCTCTCGCACTTCTGGCGCTCGGCCTCGGCTTCCGAGCAGCCGCGCTCGCGCGCGATCGCGCGAGTGAGCGCGAGGCCGCCGATCTGGATCGTTCGGGTCGAGACGACGCGGCCGTCGAGGCTCAGGCTCATGCTGCTCTTGCGGTGGCCGAGATCGAGCAGGAGCCGCGTTCCCGGCAGCGGCACGAGCGCAGCGAGGTTGCCGAGGGCGAGCCCTTCGGCCTCGACGACCCGCGGCTCGAGGTCGGCCTCGCGGAGCAGGCGGAGCAGCTTCATGACCTCGGCGCGCGGCGCGACCGTCGCGAGCACCTCCGAGTGCTGGCGGTCGCCGCCCACCCGCTCCCAGTCGACGAAGACCTGATCGAGGTCGAACGGGAGCTGTCCCTCGACCTCGAAAGGGACCGCCTGCGAGAGGCGCTTGCCGTCGCGGAAGGGGAACGTGAGCCGCCGGCTCGACAGCCGGTCGCCGGGAAGCGCGCAGACGACGTGGTCGCGCGGCAGCGAGTGTGTGCGCGCGAGCTCGCGCAGGCGCTCGTCGAGCGACGCATCGCCTTCTTCCGCGGCGGCGAGGCAGTGGTGCTGCACGACGACGAGCCCCTGCAGCGTCTGGTCCAGCGCGACGGCCTTCACGCCGTGGCTTCCCACGTCGAGCCCGAGCACGCGTCGCATCACGATCGGCATGGCATCCCTCACTCCACCTGCCACGAGAGCAGGAGTGGCTGGTCCGGCTTCGACCGGTCGACGACGGCACGCGCGCTGCGGCGCACCTCGCCGACGCTCGCCTCGGCCACCAGGGTGAAGACGTCGGTCTTGTACGTCGGCGGGGGGAAGATCTCGCCCTCGACGACGGCCGAGAGCGGGCTGCACGCGGGATTCTTGGCCTCGTCCGCGCACAGCACCTCGCCGCCCTCTCGGGCCTTCAGCACGCGGCGCACCGTGTCCTCGTCGGCGAGTCCCATCTCGGTGCCCACGCCGTGATAGAGGATGCCGAGGACGTGCGGCGGCGCGGTGTTGGGATTGATCCCGTCGGCCTTCGCGTACGGGAAGACGGTGACGTAGTGCGAGAGCGCGTCGACGAGCGGGCCGTCGAAGCCCTCGACGAGCCGCAGCTCGGCGACCGAGAGGAGCGGGCGGTTCGCAGGCGCGGCCGGCGGCGTTCGCTTCGCGTAGGCGTCGGCCTCGGTGCCGCCGTTCTGCGCGACCTCGTCCGCGTCGATGTAGTCGAGCAGGTTGCGGGCGAGCTCTTCCGGCTCGTAGCGCTTCTGCTCCGGCCGGCCCGGCATGTCGTCGATCACCTTCTCGAGAAGCTCGACGAGGTAGAGGTCGGCGTTCTTGCGCGGAGCGCCGTCTTCGTCGAGCAGGGCGTTCAGGTCGAGGCGGGCGCCCGCGTCTTCGATCCGCAGGCGAAGGCTCTCTCCTTCCGGCGCCGGGATTTCGACCGCCTCCGCGCGCGCCCAGACGTCGAGGAGCGTCTCGCTGCGGAACCCGTCGGCCTCCTCGCGCAGGCGGTCCTCGAGCAGCAGCGCGACGCCGAGGCGGACGCCGCCGCGAGCGAGCGACTCGGCCTCGGCCGCCTCGTCGCGGTGGCGCGCGATCATCGCGTCGACGGTGGCGCGGCGCAGAAACGTCGCGATCGCCCCCGTGAGCAGCAGCACGAAGACGAGCACCACCACGAGCACGATCCCCCGCTCGCCGCGCGCCGCGCTCACTTGCAGCCCGCGAGGCCGAGCCCGGGCGGGAGGCTGGCCGCAACGTCACGGAAGCACTGCCCGCCGATCGCCGAGAGGATTCCCTGCGCTTGCGGGTACTGCTGCAGGATGCCCGGATTGAGGGCGACGCACTGCGCGACCGTCATGCACGGCTCGTCGCGGTCTTCGTCGGACCGAGCCTGCTGGCTCGGCGTGTCGTTCTCGGTGTCCTTGTCCGAGCCTTTCTCCTTCTCCTTGTCCTTCGCCGCGCCGGCGGCGGCGGCATCGGCCTCGTCGGGATGCAGGAGCGCCTCGAGGTCGATCGGCCGCACCGGAATGAGGACTCGCCGGACGAACGGGCGGCCGGCGCCGGCCTCGGCGGTCGCGGCGTCTGCGGAGCCGGTCGTCACGGCCGCGCCGGCGGGCGGGAGCATCGACACCTCGATCTCCGCGGCGAGCGGGAGCTCGCTCGAGTCGGTGAGCTGCGACGAATCCCACACGTCGTGCCACGCGCCCTTCTCGTCGAGAAGACGAACGCCGAACGACGCGATGCCGGACGCGAGGACGCGCGCGCCGGCGGCTTCGTCCGACGGAATCTCGCGATCGAGCCCTTCGGGAAGACGCGGATCGCTCCAGCGCAGGACCTCGACCCCGCCATCGGCGGAGGGGCGGGCGGAGTACGCGACCACCGAGAGATCGGACTCGTGCTCGCTCGACGTTCGCCGCGCGCCGGTTCGCGTCATGAACTTGAGGCGGCCCGCGCCGTGGCCGCCGCCGTCCGACTCCGCGAGGAAGAGCCAGGGATGCTCGAGCGGGTCGGTGTCCTTCGGCTTCTTGATGAGCGTGCTTCCTTCGAGGTCGCGGGCGAGCCGATCGAGGAGCGCGGTCGCGCGGCGCGCGGCGCGCGTTCGGTCCGTCGAGCCGCTGCTCGCGTGCGAGAGGTCGATGAAGAAGCTGATTGCGACGGTGAGGACGAGCGTCGTGAGCAGGACGACCGCGAGCATCTCGATCAGCGTGAAACCCGAGCGGAGCCGTGAAGTCATCACTCGTCTCCGCTCGCGCCCGGGTCGGCGCCCGGGAGGATCGAGCCGCGCGAGGACGAGCCGGACGAGCGGCTCGAGGTGCCGCTCCCGGACGTTCCGGCCTTCGCCGACGAGCTGCTCGACTTCGTCGTCGATGCGGAGCCCGCCTTCTGCGTCGCCTCCTTTCGCGCCGCGCTCGTCTGCGACTCCTCGGACTTCTCGGCTTCGGCCGCGGCGACGAGCTGCTCGATGAGCGGCGCCGCCGCGACCATGTCGATGCCGTACGTGGTGCGGCGAACACTGCGCGCGGAATCTCCTTCGTTCCACGCGACCTCGAGATCGATGCGCCGGAGCAGTGGCTGGTTCGACGCACCGGCGGGGTGCAGCAGCGTCCCGGCCTCGGCCTTGCCGCCCTTCGGCCGCGCGCCGACGGCGCGGTCGAGGCGGTCCTTCGCGCGTTTGGACGCCTTCGTCTCGGCGATTCCCGGGTCGAGCGGGCGCACCTCGGTACGTACGACGAACTCGTCCTCCTCGGCCTCGGCGCTGCCGATCTCGGGCGTCTGCCCCATGGCGACCTGCGCCTCGATGTCCGAGATCCGCTCGTCGGCGAGCAGCGACGCGCGAATTCGCCGGCCGGCGTCGCCCTCGGCGCGCAGCCCCTCGATCGCCGCAGTCGCGAGGACCGTGTAGACGAGGCCGAGCACCGCCACCGCGGCGAGCACCTCGAGGAGCGTGAAGCCGGAGCTCCGGTCAGCCCGACGCATCGCGCACCACCACCGCCTCGTCGAGCGGGGCGATTTCGAGGGCCATGCGGTGGCCGCTCGCGTCCATCAGCACGATGGTCGTCGGCTCGGCCGTTCCGTCGCGATCGAAGGGGATCGCGACCGCGCCGCGCTCGACGGGGCCCCGTCCTGCGTCGACGGCGGCGAATTCGATTCCGTCCGTGAGGACGGCCGTGCGCCCGAGCTGCGTCGGAAGCGGGCGGAAGCTGCGCTCGGCCTCGCGCGGCGGCCGCAGGTCGAGGCTCTTCTCGGCCGAGAGCTCCGCGTCGAGGTCGGGCGGCGCCGGCGCGCGACCCTCGGCTTCGTCGTCGGTGACGAGCCACTCGACGCGGTAGGCGGCGCCGTCGAGGTCGAGGAGCAGGCGGTGCGGGATCGCCGTCATCACCGTTCGCTGCCGCGCGAACTCGAGGTCGTTCGCCAGATGGTTCGCCTGATCGCGAAGCTGCGCGGCGCTGCGCGCGCCGAGCGCGGGCAGAACGATCGACGCGATGAGGCCCATGATGAGCACCACCGCGAGCAGCTCGAGCAGCGTGAAGCCCGCGCGGCGGCCGCCGGCCGCCGGGGTCGCCGCTGAACGGGCCGCTCTCCGCGTCACGCCTATCCCTTTCCGGGCTCGTCGCTCGCCCAGTTGCCGATGTCGGCGTCGTTGCCCTCGCCGCCGGGCTTGCCGTCGGCGCCGAGGCTCCACAGGTCGAACGAGTAGGGGTTGTGCTCGCCGGGCGCGCGGTACTGGAACTCCTGGCCCCACGAGTCCTTCGGGACGCCGCCGCCCTGCACGTAGCCCTCGGGCCGGTAGTTCCTCGGCTGGGGGTCGCCGCTCGGCTTGCGCACCAGCGCCTGCAGGCCCTGCTCGGTGCTCGGGTAGCGCACATTGTCCATGCGATAGAGCTCGAGGATGCCCTCGAGCTGTTTCACCTGGGTTCGCGTCGCACTCACGCGGGCCTTGTCGACCTGAGAGAAGACGACGGTGCCGACGATGCCGCCGAGAAGACCGATGATCAGCACGACGGCCATGATCTCGATCAGCGTGAAGCCGCCCGAGCGTGCGCGCCGGGGGGACGTTTCCATGTCGCGTTCTCCTCTCATCGGAGCGAGCTCGTGATCTGGAGCAGCGGTACGAGCGTCGCGGAAATGATGACCATCACGATTCCGACCATCAGCAGGATGAGCAGCGGCTCGAGCAGCGCCGTGAGTCGCGTCATCGTCGTCTCGACCTGCTCGTCGTAGGTGTCGGCCACCTTTCCGAGCATCGCCTCGAGCTCCCCCGACGCCTCGCCCACCTCGACCATGTGCGTCACCAGCGGCGGGAACTGTCCGCTCGCCCGCAGCGGCTTCGCGAGCGAAGCGCCGCCGGTGATCGCATCCTTCGCGGCGTCGACGGCTCCGCCGATCACGACGTTGTTGGCGACGTGCTTCGCGGTCTCGAGCGCGCGCACGATCGGAATGCCGCCGGCCAGCAGCGTCGAGAGCGTCCGCGTGAAGCGCGAGATCGCGAGCGTTCGCGAGACTCGGCCGACGACGGGAAGTCGCAGCCTCGTGCGGTCGTACCAGGCTCGCCCGGGAGGGGTCCGGACGACGGCGCGGAAGCCGAATCCGAAGGCGACGGCTCCGGCCAGCAGCGCCCACCACCACTGCCGGGCGAAGTGCGAGCCGGAGATGATGATGCGGGTGTAGACCGGCAGGGGCTGGTTGAGGCTCTTGAGCAGCTCGGCGATCTGCGGCAGCACGAAGACCACGAGCGCGGCGACCACGACGAGGGCGAACCCGAACATCACCGCGGGGTAGATGAGGATCGATCCGACCTTGTTGCGAAGACGCACCTGGCTCTCGAGATATTCGGCGAGCCGCGCGAGCACGGTCTCGAGCGCGCCGCCCGTCTCGCCGGCGCGCACCATGCCGACGTAGAGGTCCGAGAACGGTCCGGTGTTCGCCATGGCGTCGGCGAGCGAGCTGCCCTGGTTCACGCGGTCGCGCACCTGTCCGACCACGGACTTGAGTCGCGGGTTCTCGCACTGCTGGCCGAGCGCTGCGAGCGCCTCGACGAGCGGGATGCCGGCGCCGACCAGCGTCGCGAGCTGGCGCGTCGCGAGAGCGACGTCCATCTGCGAGACGCGGCGCAGCGAGGCGAAGGAGAAGCTCCCGGAGCTGCTGCGCTCGGCCTTCGCGCCGGACGCCGCGCTCTCGGTGAGCTCGGTGACGAAGACGCCGTCGCGGCGAAGGCGCGCGCGCGCGGCGCGCAGGTTCTCCGCGTCGACGAAGCCCCGAAGGCTCCGGCCTGCGGCGTTCGCGCCCCTGTAGGTGTAGACCGGCATCAGATCTGGGCGACGCCGCCCTCGTCTTCGGTGGCGCGCAGAACCTCGGCGATCGAGGTCTGCCCGGAGAGCACCTTGCGAGCGCCGTCGGCGCGCAGCGAGTGCATGCCCTTGTCCATCGCGCGGCGCTTGATCGTCTTGGCGTCCGTGCTGGCCGTCACCATCGCCCGGAGCTCGTCGTCGATCAGCATCAGCTCGAAGATGCCGATTCGGCCGCGGTAGCCGGTGTGGTTGCAGTGCTCGCAGCCGGTCGGCCGGTACACGCGCAGCGACCCTCCGCGGGAGCGGATCCCGATTTCGGCGAGCTGCTCGGCCGTCGGCTCCCACGGCTCCTTGCAGCGCGGGCACAGCACGCGAACGAGGCGCTGCGCGAGAACGGCGACGAGAGACGACGCGACGAGGTACGGCTCGACGCCCATGTCGACCAGACGCGTGATCGCGCTCGGCGCGTCGATGGTGTGGAGCGTCGAGAAGACGAGATGGCCGGTGAGCGAGGCCTGGATCGCGATCTCGGCCGTCTCGACGTCGCGGATCTCGCCGACGAGGATGACGTTCGGGTCCTGCCGGAGCACCGAGCGCAGCCCGCTCGCGAAGGTGAGGCCGATCTTCGGGTTCACCTCGATCTGGCCGGTTCCGGGGAGCTGGATCTCGACCGGGTCTTCGATCGTGATGATGTTGCGGTCGGCGGTGTTGATGCGCGAGAGCGCGCCGTAGAGGGTCGTCGTCTTGCCGCTGCCGGTCGGGCCGGTCACGAGCACGATCCCGTTGGGACGAGCGATCAGCTTCTCCCAGACCTGGAGCTGCGCCTCGTTGAAGCCGAGCTTCTCGAGGTTCAGCATCTCGGTCGTCCTCGGCAGGAGGCGCATCACGACGCGCTCTCCGTGCGCGACCGGGACCGTCGACAGGCGCACGTCGTAGTCGCGCCCTGCGATCTTGAGGCGGATGCGTCCGTCCTGCGGCAGGCGCTTCTCGGCGATGTTGAGGCCGCCCATGATCTTGATGCGCGACGTGATGCTCGACTGGATTGCGCGGGGCAGGGGGTGCATCGGCTCGTAGAGCAGGTCGTCGATCCGGAAGCGCACGCGGATCTCGCGCTCGAAGGGCTCGAGGTGGATGTCGCTCGCGCGCTCCTTCACCGCCTGCTGGAGCAGCGAGTTGACGAGCTTGATGATCGGGGCCTCGTCCGACGCCTCGAGGAGGTCTTCGGGCTCCTGGCTCGAGAGCTCCTGCGCGAGCGCTTCGAGGTCGGTGACCGCGTCGGACGCGAGCGCCGCGGCCGAGTCTCCGGCGCCGCGGTCGTAGACCTGGTTGATCGCGGCGAGCACGGTCCGCTCGCTCGCGAGCTCGCCCTCGATCTCGGCGCCGTCGAAGAGCAGGCGCAGGTCGTCGAGGGGCGAGGTCTCGAACGGGTCCGAGACGGCGACCCGCAGGGCGCCGTGGTCGTCGTGGCCGAGCGGCAGCAGGCGGTGCGCCTTGGCGAAGCCGATCGGAACGCGCGCGATCACCTCCTCGTCGACGTCCTCGGCGCGGATCTCGCGGCGCACGCGCAGTGCGAGCTGGCGGCCGAGCGCGTCGAGGAGCTCTTCCTCGGTGAGGGCGCCGTCTTCGATCAGGATCTCGGCGAGGCGGCCGCCGCTCTCGGCCTGCCTGCGCTGCGCGGCGTCGAGCTGCTCGGGCGTGAGGCGGGTCCCGCGCAGCAGCATCTCGCCGAGGTCGAGCCGCTCGGGCGCGAGATCCGGGGCGGCGGACGTGCTCACGGCGCTCCCGCCCCCGGCGCGGCCTCGATCTGGATCACGGTCGGCGAGAGCCCGTAGCCGCGGCGGACCGCTTCGGCGGCGTGGTTCGCCTGCTCGTTCGTGTCGTACGGACCGAGGCGCAGCTCGTAGAAGACCGCGCCGCCCTGCTGGCTCGAGAGCAGGGTGCCGTCGTAGCCGGCGTCGACCAGCTCCGTGAGCTGCGACCGGGCCGCGCTCTCCGAACGGAAGATCGCGGCGAGGACTCCCCACGTCGGCCCGTGATCGCTCTCGTTCTCCTCCCGCTGTCTGCGGTCGCGTTCGGCGGCCTGCTGCGCCTCGATCTCGCCCATGCGTGCGAGCGGGTAGCGAGCGGAGAGCTGAGAGAGCTCGTCGCGGATCGCGTTGCCGGTGTACTTCGGCGGCTCGTACGGGACGCCCTTCGCCTCGGCCTCCTCGCGGCGAGCGTCCTCCTGGTCGAGCTCGTCCTGGGTCTGCTTGATCGCCTGCGCCGACTCGCGCTGGAACTCCTCGCGCTTTCGGATCGACTGCTGCTCGAGGTCGGCCTCGTTGCGGACGATGTGGGGCGTCAGAAACACGAGCAGGTTGATCTTCGAGAGCGTGTCGGTCGTGCTCTTGAACGCCCAGCCGAGGAAGGGAATGTCGCCCAGCCACGGCACCTTGTTCTCGGTGTTCTGCTGGTTGTTGTCGAGCAGGCCGCCGATCACGACCGTCTCGCCGTCCGAGACGACGACGTTGTTCTCGATCTTGCGGCTCGAGAGCGGAACGCCCACCTGGCTCGGGTCGCCGGTGTCGGCGATGAGGCCGCGATTGATGTTGGTGATCTCC
Source organism: Myxococcota bacterium (assembly GCA_041912475.1). Taxonomy (GTDB): domain Bacteria; phylum Myxococcota_A; class UBA9160; order UBA9160; family UBA9160; genus MYXO. The sequence continues at coordinate 693 of JAYRMX010000076.1, read as the reverse complement.
TGGAAGATCTTGAGGCGCAGTGACTCGCCCTCGGAGATCTGCGGCGTCACGCGAAGCGTGATGCCGATGTCCTGGCGCTCGACGTTCACCGAGGTGGCGAGGTTGCCCGTCGCGTTGGTGACGCCCGCGGCCGACTGCACGCGGCTCGAGATGATCGGGATGTTGTTGCCGACCTTGATCTCGGCCTCCTCGTTGTCGGAGGTGAGGATGTGCGGCGCCGAGAGGATGTTGGCGTTGTTGAGGTTCTCCGAGGCGCGCAGGATGCCCTCGATCAGCGAGCCGCCGACGGCGGTGGCGATGCCGGCGGGGCCTGTGCCGTAGCGCAGGCTGTTCTTCGAAGCGACCGCGATCAGGTTGCTGAGGATGCTGTCGGTGACGTCACCGCTCGCGCTGCTTCCGCTCGTGGTGGTGCTGCCGGTGCTCGACGAGGCGCCCGAGCCGAAGACCGTCGGCCGGCCCGCCGAGTCGGTGAGCGACGCGACCGTGAAGCTCGAGTCTCCGACGTGCCGGTAGACGCTGTTGAGCCCGAGCTGCTGGTTGTTGCTGACCGTCACCTCCATGATGAGCGCCTCGACGAGCACCTGCGGCCGCCGGATATCGAGCTTCTCGATCACCTGCTTCGCGGTCGCGAAGCCTTCCTGGCTCGCCTGGATGATGAGCGAGTTGGTCGGCTTGTCGGCCGTGATCGTGACG
>JAYRMX010000075.1:0-12323 GCA_041912475.1 Myxococcota bacterium | reverse complement strand
CTCCCGGCGAAGGGCAAGCCGCCGGGGCGGAAGTAGCGGTCCTCGAGTCGCGGGGCGCCGGCGTCGCGAGCGCCTACATCTCGTCGACCAGCGACCAGGAGAGCGGCGTTCCGCGCGCGATCGCGCCACGCGCGCGCCGCCCGAGGACCTCGGGAAGGTGCCGCGGCGGCAGGCCGTGGCCGGGGCGGATCGAGCGCAGGTTCTGCTGCGTGAAGGTCTCGCCGGGCGCCATGTCGGCGACGACGTACAGCGACCGGCGCAGCGCGCGCATCGCCAGCTCCGACTCCTCGGGCGCGTAGTGGATGGCGCCGAGGGCCGCGAACGCCGCGGCGGCGTCCTCGACCAGGCGTGCGAGCTCGTCGGGCTCGAGCGAGAACGCGGCATCCGGGCCGCCGTCGGCGCGGCGCAGCGTCGCGTGCTTCTCGATCACGCACGCTCCGAGCACCGTCGCCGCGACCGCGACGGTCGTGCCGAGCGTGTGATCGGAGAGGCCGACCGGGACGCCGAAGCGCTGCGCCATGTCCGGGATCGTCCGCAGGTTCGAATCTTCGACCCGGGAGGGATAGCTCGAGACGCAGTGGAGCAGGGCGACCTCGCGCGCGCCCGCGGCGCGTGCCGCCGCGATCGCCTCGGCGATCTCCTTCCCGTCGGCCATGCCCGTCGAGAGCAGAAGCGGCTTGCCGGTCGCCGCTGCGGCCGCGATCAGCGCGGGGTCGACCAGCTCGAACGACGCGATCTTGTACGCCGGGCAGCCGAGGCTCTCGAGGAGCGACACGGCGCTCGCGTCGAAGGGCGACGAGAAGGCGGCGATCCCCAGCGCGCGCGCACGTTCGAAGAGCGCGGCGTGCCACTGCCACGGCGTGTGCGCTTCCTGGTAGAGCTCGTACAGGCGCCTTCCGCGCCACGGCCCGCTCTCGAGGACGAAGCCCGGTCCGGTGTGATCGATCGTGATCGTGTCCGGCGTGTAGGTCTGGAGCTTCACCGCGTCGACGCCCGCGCGGGCGGCCGCATCGACGATGGCGAGCGCGCGCTCGAGGCCCCCGAGATGGTTCGCCGAGAGCTCGGCGACGACGTACGGCCGATGGCCGGGGCCGATCCGGCGCCCGGCGATGCGGATCTCGGCGGTCACAGCAGGACGTATTCCTTCTGGCCCACGTCGCTCTGCTCGCGTGCGCTTCGCCGCTCGCGCGTGCGGAGGAACGGGCGGTCGGCATCGACGAGCGGGATCCGCGCCTCCTCGACCCCCGGGTCGCTCCGATGGTTCGCGACGCTGTCTGCGGTGCGCCAGGCGCCGGACGCGTCGCGCTCCCAGATCGCCGGGTCGCGCATCGGCTCGATCGCCGCCAGCAGCTCCGCCTCGGTCATCCCGACGCTGCGGAGAAACACGTCCGTGTCGGAGGGGCGAACGTGGTCGTAGCGGGCGACCATCTCGATCGCGCGCTCCCGCGTCATGCGGCCGTGGCGGACCTCGTTCGAGGCGTCGTCGGTGGCCCGCCCGTAGCCGAACTTCAGGTACTTCAGGTAGTCGTGGAGACCGCTCGCGTGGATGTCGTCGATCTTCGCGTAGAGGTTGAAGGTGCGCTCGCGCGACTGCGCCGTCTCGAAGCCGAGCTTCTCGATCACGAACTCGGCCTGCGCGCGCCCGTCCCACGGCATGAAGTTCGAGAGGTAGATCCCGCGCACGCCGACGCGCTCGAGATCCTCGTCGGAGGGATAGAAGAACGGCGCGAGGTCGTACGGCGTGAGCCCGCAGTCGGCGTCGAGCAGGAGATCCTCGGGCTCGAACCCGCGCATCGAGTGCTCCTGCCGCTTCTTCTTGGTGAACTCGACGAAGTCGTCGACGTTGTACATGCCGACGAGCTCCGAGAAGCCCTCCTCGCCCCAGATCACGAGCGGAACGTCGTACTGGACGGCGGCACGGATCGGGAACGTCATGATTCCTGCGTGGTAGTGCCACGTGACGTCACCGACGCGGAGCAGCATCGCGCGCGCGATTCGCTTCGCCGATCCGGGCGCGGTCGTGAAGCGGAGCAGATTGCAGTCCATGCGCTCGACGAGATTCGTGAGGTTCCGGATCCCGAGCGGCGTGTTGAAGGCGTGGTTGTAGCTCACGAGGAGAGGGTTGAGCCCGTAGCGCTCCCTGACCGTGTACACCTGAAAGTGGCTGTCCTTGCCGCCCGAGACCGGGACGATGCAGTCGAACGGGCTGCCCTTCTCCCGCTGCCGCGCTCGGTACTCGTCGAGCAGGTCGCGCAGCCGGCGCTCACGCTCGCTCCAGTCGATGCGGCCGAGGTGGATCGTCCGGGCCTCGAACGACCGGCATCCGGAACACACGCCCTGCTCGTCGAGCACGATGCCGGGCTTCGCGTTGGCCGGGTAGACGCAGCGCTTGCAGTAGTCCATGCGGGTGCTCCCGGTCGTTCGTGAGATGGGGGCGCGTCAGAAGGGCGCATAGCGCGGGCGCCGGGGCATGGCGATCTTGTAGAAAGTGCTCTCGCGAACGGGGAGCCCTGCCCGGGCCATGTGCTCCTTGGCCTTCTTCGTGCTGTGCTCAGTGTAATGAAAGATGTTTCCGGCGGCGACGGCCTGCGCGTGGCCGAGGCGAACGCCGTCGACGAGATGATCCCAGCTCCCGACGCCGCCGAAGGCGATGACCGGCGCGTCGACGGCCTGGCTCACCATGCGGACGAGATCGAGGTCGTAGCCTCGCTTGTCGCCGTCGTGCTCGATCTCGTTCACGAGGATCTCTCCGGCGCCGAGCGCGACGCCCTCGAGCGCCCACTCGCGGACGTCGCGCCCGCTCGGCGCGCGGCCCCGCCCGCCCATGGCTTCGTAGCCCGACGGCATCTGCGCGCTGCGCCGGGCGTCGATCGAGAGCACGACGCACTGGCGGCCGAAGTGCTCGGCGATCTCGGAGATGAGCTGCGGCCGTGCGAGCGCGCCGGTGTTGAGCGTGATCTTGTCCGCGCCGGCTCGCGTATAGCGCCGGACGCGGTCGAGGTCGTCGATCTTGCCTCCGACGGTGAGCGGGACGAAGCAGCGGCGCGAGAGCCCGTCGATGATCGCCTCGAAGCGGTCGAGGTGCCGGTCGTCGGCCGAGATCTCGAGGACGATGATCTCGTCGACGGCCCAGCTATTGAAGAAATCGACCGCGGTGAAGGCGCTTCCGACGTCGTTGGTCGGGCGGAACCGGCGCGTCTGCACGACGTGGCCGTTGTGGACGAGCAGGCTCGCGATCAGTCGGGGTTTGGGGTTCGCGGCCATGGTCATCCGCCGAGGAAGGTTTCGAGCAGCTTCATTCCGGCGAGCTGGGACTTCTCGGGATGGAACTGCACGGCTGCGACGTTGCCGGTCTCGAGCGCAGCGCAGAATCGCACGCCGTAGTCGCAGATTCCGGTCGCGATGCCGGCGGTGTCCGAGAGCGGCGCGTGGAATTCGTGGACGAAGTAGAAGTCGGACGGCGAGCCGAGGCCGGCGAGCAGCGCCGACGACGGCGCGATCTCGACCGCGCTCCAGCCGACGTGGGGAACCTTCGGATGTCCCTCGCCGGACGGAAACCGGACGACGGTGCCGCCGATCCAGCCGAGGCCGGCCGCCGAGCCTTCCTCGCTCCCGGAGAACAGGAGCTGCATGCCGAGGCAGATCCCGAGAAAGGGGACGCCGGCCTCGCGGACGCGGCGCTCGAGCGCCTCGGCGTGCCCGCGCGCGACGAGGCCCGCCATGCCGGCGTCGAACGAGCCGACGCCGGGCAGGACGATGCGGCCGACGTCGGCGAGCGCCGCGCCGGTCTCGGCGACTTCGACGTCGACATCGAAACACGAGAGTGCGTTCACGACCGACCGGATGTTGGCGAGGCCGTAGTCGATCACGCCGACGCGGCGCGCAGCGGGCGTCACAGCCGCATCTCGAGGCCGGCGTTCCGGAGAAACGACTTCACCTTGTGGATGTTGTTGTCGGAGAAGACGAGCATCGTTCCGAGCGCGACCGCGTCGGCGCCGGCCCGGAGCGCGGCCGCGACGTGCTCGAGCGAGCCCGCTCCCCCTTCGAGGATGATCGGCACGTCGACGCATGCGGAGGCGTCGGCGAGCAGGTCGAGGTCGAAGCCGGTGCGCCGCCCCTCGCGATCGACCGCCAGCAGGCGCACCTCGCCGGCGCCCTCGCCGACGCCGCGGCGAAGCCACTCGTCCCAGGAGGGAGAGGCGACGGGGCGGTGCGTGCGGTGGTCGTAGACGAGGCGGCCGGCGGGCGTGCGCACGACGTCGACGCCGAGCACGACGGCCTGCGCGCCGAAGACGTGCGCGAGCTGGCCGATGAGAGCGGGAGAGGCGAGGGCGGTGCTCGTGAGGCACAGCTTGTCGGCGCCGGCCTCGAGGCAGCGGTGCGCGACGTCGAGGCTGGCGATCCCGCCTCCCACGGTGAGCGGCATGAAGCACGCACGCGCCACCGCGGCGAACGAGGCGAAGTCGGGGTCTCGCCCGTCGCGGCTCGCATCGATGTCGAGGAGGATGAGCTCGTCGGCTCCCTGCGCATCGTGAACGCGCGCGGTCGTGCTCGGGCTCCCGGCGTCGCGGTGATCGGCGAACGCAGCGCCCTTCACGAGCCGTCCGCCGCGAAGCAGGAGGCTGGGGATGATCCGCTTCAGCACGGGGCGGCTCCGGCCTCGCTCACGGCGCCCACGCGAGGAAGGCGCGCAGCAAGCGCAGCCCGTTGATCTGCGATTTCTCGGGGTGGAACTGGGTCGCGAAGACCGTCCCGTCGAGGACCGCGGCGACGAGCGGCTGCTCGTAGCGGGTGAGCGCCGCCACGGCGTCGGAGCTCGCCGGGACGAGCGTGTAGGAGTGGCAGAAGTAGAAGGTCCGCATCCGCTCCGGCGACTCGAAGAGATGGCGCGCGCGTTCGGCGGGCTCGGCGACGTTCCAGCCGACGTGAGGCACGCGCGCGCAGCGAACGCCGGCGTCGCGCAGGTGGACGACGTCTCCCCCGAGCCAGCCGAGTCCGGACGTGCAGCCGAACTCGAGGAGCCGCTCGGCGAGGAGCTCCATCCCGAGGCAGATGCCGAGCATCGGCCGGCCCTTGCGGCGAACGGCCTCGACCATCGCTTCGCCGAGGCCCGAGCGGCCGAGGCGCTCGGCGGCGGGTGCGGCGGCGCCGACGCCGGGCAGGACGAGCCGGTCGGCCGACAGTACGGCCTCGGGCTCGCGTGCGACGGTCGCGTCCACGCCGGCGGCTCGGAGAGCATTGCGCACGGATTCGATGTTGCCGGCGCCGTAGTCGACGATGACGACCTTCATCGAACGCCGGCGATCAACGGGGGATGGCCTTGTCCTTCTCGGGGCTTCCGGTGACGCGCGGCCAGAGCGCGAAGTCCTTCGGGACCCAGGCGTTGCAGCGCTGCCGGCACTCGTCGCACGAAGGCATTTCGTGCGGCGCGACGACGTGCGGCTCGATCAGCTCGAAGAACGCCTTCTCGGTGATGCCGAGGTAGTCGAGGAACAGGTCGAGGGCGGCCGGACGACGGCCATCGAACTCCGCGACGAGCTCTACGCCCTCCTCGCGGGTCTTCCGGCCGTTTCGGATGTCGATCGAGACGAGGTGCGTCGTTCGGCCGAACCCGCGCTTCAGATACTTGATGTAGTCGCGGACGCCCTGCAGGAAGCACTCGATCTTCTCGTAGTCGTACTCCGGCGGAACGCCCTCGACCTGATCTCCCTGCCATCCGAGCTCGCGCTTGATGATCTGCACCTGCTTCTTCACGTCCCAGGGGACGTACGAGCCGAGCAGGATCGACCGGACGCCAGCGAGCTGGTCGGCCGGCGGGTAGGTGTAGGGGAGCAGGTCGCGTGCGGTCACGGGATACGTCGAGATCGTGTCGTCGAGCATCCCGAGCATGTCTTCGGCGTTGATGCCGAGGTTCACGAAGGCATTGAAGCGGCGCTCGTCGACCTCCTCCTCCTCGTCGTAGCGGTAGAACGACGCGTACTCCGCCGTGGGCTCGCCCCAGATGACCAGCGGGGTCCGCTGCCAGATCGAGACCCACATCGGGTAGGAGAAGATCCCGGTGTGACAGTGCCAGCAGAAGTCGCCGCGCCGGCGCAGCGATTCGAACATGAGCTTCCGGACGACCTGCCAGTTCGGCGTGAAGTGGTGCACGTCGACGCCGAGGGTCCGGAACGTTCGCAGGCTGTTCTCCTGCACCGTCCGCCGCAGGAAGCCGTGGTCGAAGCGGACGACGAGCGGGCGCAGCTTCTTCACCCGAACCAGATACCAGAGCGTGTAGGTCGAGTCCTTCCCACCCGAGAAGGGGACGATGCAGTCGTAGGGGTGCTTTCCGCGGTGGCGCTCGATCAGCGCATCGAGCGCCCGGCCGCGTTCGTCCCAGTCGATCTGCGAGTGCTTGTACTCGATCTGCCGGCAGACCGAGCACACGCCCTCGTCGTCGAACGTCAGCGACTCGGCGGTCTCGGGCAGCACGCACCGCGTGCACGTTCTCATCGGCGTTCCTTCCCCGGGGAGCGCGGCGCGGGCCGCAGCTTCCCCATCAGGATCTCGTCCGTTCTTACCCCCTCGCAGAGCCGGGCGCCACGGAGGCGGCCCTCGACCGAGAATCCGGCGCGCTCGAAGGCGCGGCGTGAGCCCTCGTTGTCCGCGTAGATGCCGGCCTCGAGGCGCTCGAGCCCGAGCGCGCCGAACGCGTGCTCGGCGACGGCGGTGATGGCCTGGGTCGCGAGGCCCTTGCCCCAGAACTCGACCGGCCCGATGGCGATGCCGACCGGGGCGGAGAGGTGCCGGCGATCGATCGGGCCGAGCTTGATGTTGCCGACGTGGCGGTCCGGCTCGCTACGGGCGAACAGCCCGAGGAGCAGATCGTCCACGCTGGCGTTCATGCGCTCGATGTACGCCACGAGCCCGGCTTCGTCCGGCGGCGCGAAGCGGACCTCGAGGTAGCGGGTCACCCGGGGATCGCGGAGCCACGCGGCATAGGGGCCTCGCGCCGCGCGGGCGTCGAGCGAGCGCAGCACGAGGTCGCGCGTCTCGATCGGCTCGGCGAGCAGCACCGTCAGCCCCGGACCGCGAACACCGGGCGGATCACCGGGCAGCCGAGCCCGGCCTCGACGTTGCCCTTGCGAACGGCTTCGCTCACGGCGGCGAGAGCGCGATCGTACGCGCCGAGGACGAGCGCGAGGTCTTCCTCATCGTGCGCGTAGCAGACGTTGTGCGAACCCGTCGTGAGAACGCCGCCGCGGAGCAGCTCGCGCAGCAGCAGCGTCTTCACGGCCTCTTTGGGCTCGCCCGAGGGCGTGTCGCCGAAGCCGAGCAGCGTCCACGCCGGAATTCCCGCGACGGAGATCGTGCCCGCCAGCCCGTGCGTCTCGACGAGCCGGCGAACGCCGTCCGCGAGCGCTTCGCCCTTTCGCCACAGCGCGTCGACCACGCGCAGGGCGCGCATCTTTCGCAGCGTCGCGAGCGATGCGGCGAGCGACAGCGTCTCACCGCCGAACGTCGAGGAGAAGAAGATGTGCTCCATCTCCGACATGAGATCCGCGCGTCCGACGACGGCCGAGATCGGCATTCCGTTGCCCATGCTCTTGCCGAAGGCCGCGAGGTCGGGCGTGACTCCGTAGCGCGCCTGCGCGCCGCCGAGGTGGACCCGGAAGCCGGTCACGATCTCGTCGAAGATGAGCAGCGCGCCGTGCGAATGCGTCAGATCCCGGAGCGCGTCGAGGTGGCCTTCCGGCGGCTCGGCGGCCCCGACGGTCTCGACGATCACGCCGGCGAACTCGTTCGGGTGCGCGCGGAGCAGCGCCTCGAGAGCCTCGAGATCGAGGAAGGGAAAGCGGTGCGTGAGGGCTCGCACGGCGCCCGGGACGCCCTTGTGCCGCGCCGTCGCTCCGATGTACCAGTCCTGCCAGCCGTGGTAGCCGCCCGCGGCGATTCGGTCGCGGCCCGTGGCGGCGCGAGCGATCCGCACGCACGCCGACGTCGCATCCGATCCGTTCTTTCCGAAGCGCACCCTCTCCGCGCACGGGATCAGCTCGACGAGCAGCTCGGCGAGCTCGACCTCGAGCTCCGTCGCGAGGCTGAAGCTGATTCCGTTCTCGAGCTGGGCCCGGATCGCGGCGTCGACGTCGGGATCGCGATAGCCGAGGACGACCGGCAGCAGCCCTCCCACCAGGTCGACGTACTCGTTTCCGTCGACGTCCCAGACTCGCCCGCCGCGGCCGCGGGTGAGGAACAGCGGCGCATGGCCCTTCGGATACTGCGTCCAGCTCTTGCTGAAGGTCTGCGAGCCGAGGGGAATCACCTTCTCCGCGCGCGCGAGCAGCGCGTTCGAGCGGGCGTAGCGGTCGTCGCCGGGCTTACGGCTCATGGACGGCTCCAGATCCTCGAGGCTCGCGGCGCGAGCCCGCGGCCCTCAAGCCTACTCGACGCCGGGGCGCTTCGTCCGGCGGTCATGGCCGAGAGGCGGCGCGAGGCCGGCCGGCACCGGCGTCGCGTCCCGATGCGCGCCCGGCGACGGGCTCGGGCCGCACGGCGGCGCGCGTCGCCGCAGATTGCCGCGCGGCGAGCGCCACGGCGAGGTCCTCGGCCGCCCCGCGCACACCGAGCAGATCGGGGTCGTCGGCCGCGCCGAGGAAGCGCTGCATGAGCGCGGCGTAGGGGGCGGCCGTATCGACCGCGGGCTCCTCGAGGAGGGTCTCCCACGGCCCGTTCGCCGGGGGACGGAACCGAACGGAGCAGTACTCGGGGTCGCGCCCCTCGCTCGTCCAGACGAGCGTCCCGCCGCTGCCGGCGATCTCGCAGCCTCGCCGCTTCGACCGCTGCAGATAGTCGAGATGGATCTCGGATCGCACGCCGCTGGCGTGGGTCAGGGCGAGCGCCGCGTAGTCCTCGACGTCGATCTCGAGGTCGCCGAGCCGGGCGGCCTCGGCGACGACGCGTTCGACGGGACCGAAGAGCCAGCCGAGGTAGTCGATCTCGTGAATGGCATCGAGGATCACGCCGCCGCCGGACTCGGCGCGCGCGCAGTAGAGCGCGCGGTAGTCCGCGCCCGGGCGCATGTCGGGCAGGTAGTTCCCGTACTGCGCGCGGGCGAAGAGCGGCCGTCCGACGCGCGGGAGCGCGCGGCGCAGCGCCTGCACCGCCGGATGGAACCGCATGTTGCAGACGACGCGAACGCGCCGGTCTCCGCGTTCGGCGCTCTCGATGAGCTGCTCGACACCCTCGAGGCTCGCCGCGAGCGGCTTCTCGATCAGCACGTCGGCGCCGGCCGCCAGCGCCTCGCGCGCGAGCGGAAGATGCGTCGTGTGCGGCGTCGCGATCACGACCGCGCTCGGACCCGCGGCGAGCCCCTCTGCGGCGGACGCGCAGGCCCGGATGCCGAGCGACTGCGCCGTCGCTCGGGCGCGATCCTCGACGGCGTCGGCGACCGTGACCGTCGCGAGCCGCGAGGCGTTCGCCGCGTGGCGTGCGCCGATCGACCCGCAGCCGATGACGAGCACGCTCCGTGACCGGGCGGCGCCCGGTCCCGGCGTGGAGTCGCTCGCGCCGGAGGTCATCGACGGTCAGGATCGCGCCCGCGGCCCCGCGCGCAAGCCCCGCGGCCACGCCCGCGGCGTGCGGTCGCGCCCGCCCGTGCGCGGCGCCGACATGGCACACGAAGGGGGCGCCATGCTAGAAGTGCCCCGCGAGCCGCAGCCGGCCGCGAGCGGCTCTCGGCGAGGCGCAGCGCCCCGATCGGTCGCGAGCTCGCGCGTGCCGCCGCGAACACTGAGGCGAACCGTGTCCCGGACCCCCATCGAGATCGGCAACCGCGTGGTCGGCGACGGCCATCCGTGCTTCATCACGTTCGAGGCCGGGCCCACGCACTCGGGTCTCGAATCGGCGAAGGCGCTCTCGCGTCACGCCGCGAAGGCGGGAGCGAACGCCGTCAAGTTCCAGATCCTCGACCCCGACCGCCTCGTCGCCGACCGGGCGCTCCCGTTCAGCTACGACGTTCTGATCGACCGCGAGAGCGGCCGGACCGAGACCGTCACCGAGCCGCTCTACGACATCCTCTGCCGGCGAACGCTCCCCGAAGCCGAATGGCGCGACCTCAAGCAGGAGTGCGACGGGCTCGGCCTCGCCTTCTTCTGCACGGTGCTGTTCGAAGAGGAGATCGATCTGGTGGCCTCGATGGGCTGCCACTCGATCAAGATCGCGTCGGGCGACCTCAACCATCATCCGCTGCTGCGGCGCGCGGCGCGAACGGGGCTCAACGTCCAGCTCGACACGGGAAACGGGACGATCGGCGAGGTCGAAGCCGCCATCGACGTGATCCGCCGCGCGGGCAACGAGAACATCATCATCCACCACTGCCCCTCGGGATACCCGGCGCGGCTCGAGAGCATCAACCTGCGCGTGATCACCTCGCTGCGACAGATGTTCCCGTACCCGATCGCGTATTCGGACCACACCCCCGGCTGGGACATGGACATCGCCGCGGTCGCGCTCGGCGCGTCGCTCGTCGAGAAGACGATCACGCTCGACCGGACGACGCGCTCGGTCGAGCACGTCATGTCGCTCGAACCCGACGACATGTCGCGGTTCGTGCGGGCGATCCGCGACCTCGAGTGCGCGCTCGGAAGCCCGCGAAGGATTCTCCACGAGCAGGAGATCGAGAAGCGCCGGAACGTTCGCCGATCGGCGTACCTGCGGGAGCCGGTGCGCGCCGGGACCCGCCTCTCGGACGCGAACGTCGAGTTCCGCCGGCCCGGCTTCGGGATCGGCCCCGACCTCTACGAGACGCTCGCCGCGCTCACGTTCAAGACGGACCTGCCCGCGGGACACCGCGTGGCCTTCAGCGACGTCGGGTGAGAGAGGGCGGCGCGTGCCCAACGCCCTGTTCCGGTGCGACGGCGGCGCGAAGGTCGGGGCGGGGCACGTCATGCGCTGCACGGCGCTCGCGCGGGCCCTCGAAGCCGAAGGCTGGCGCTGCTGGTTCGCGACGAGCCGCGCAGCCGCGCCGCTCGTCGAAGGGCGCCGGCCCATCGTCGTGCCCGACGGTGAAGCGGGAGCGCGCGCAGTCGCCGAGGCCGTCGCAGCGAAGAGGATCGATTGCCTGTGCGTCGATCACTACGGGCTCGGAGCGTCGTTCGAGCGCGCGGCGCGCGGAGCCGCGCGCGTGGTGGCAGTCCTCGACGATCTCGCCGACCGCCGGCACGACTGCGACCTCCTCGTCGACTCGGGCCCGCTGCGCCGCGCGTCGGACTACGCGCGCTGCGGCACGGGGAGCGCGCGGCTGCTGCTCGGCCCGCGCTACGCGCTCATGCGCCCCGAGGTCGTTCGATCTCGGCGGGCGCGCCGGCCGCGGCGCTCCGGGCGGCGCGGGCGGCTCCTCGTGACGCTCGGCGGAGCCGATCCGGCGGGGCTCTCCGGGCGGATCCTCGCGACGCTGCCGCCCGGCGAGAAGACGGGCCTCGACACGCTCCTCGTCGTGGGGCCTGCAAACCGGCGCCGCCGAGCGCTCGTTCGGCAGGCCGCGGCCGCCGGCGTCCGCTGCGTCGTCGCGCCGCGCGACCTCGCCCGCTGGATGGCCGCGGCCAGCCTCGCGGTGACGGCGGGCGGCGTGACCGCGAGCGAGCTCGCTTGCGTCGGCGTGCCGATGGTCATCGTCGTCGCTGCCGAGAACCAGCGTGAGAGCGCGCGCGGCCTCGTTCGAGCGCGCGCGGCCGTCGCGCTCGACGGCACGACCGCAGCCGGAATCCGCGGGGTCGGCGCTGCCGTCTGCCGTCTGGCGAAGGATCCGCTTCGCCGCCGCCGCATGGCCGCGGCGGGCCGGCGGCTCGTCGACGGGCGCGGGGCCGCGCGTGTCGCCCGCGCCCTCACGCAACTCCTGGCGGCCCGACGAGAGGACGAGCGATCGTGACGTCACGCTTCCTGCCTCGCATCTCCCCCGACCTCGACGTGCTCCGGCAGCTCGACGGCGCTCAGGTCCTCGTGACCGGCGGCACCGGCTCGTTCGGCCAGGCGTTCATCCGCCGGATCAACGAGATCGCACGGCCGGCTCGCACCGTGATCTACTCGCGGGACGAGCTCAAGCAGTACGAGATGGAGCGCGCGTTCCCTCCCGAGGTCGTGCGGCGCCTGCGCTTCTTCATCGGCGACGTCCGTGACCTCTCGCGCCTCGAGATGGCGATGCGCGACATCGACTACGTCATCCACACGGCGGCGCTCAAGCAGGTTCCGGCCGCGGAGTACAACCCCTTCGAGTGCATCCACACCAACGTGCTCGGCGCCGAGAACGTGGTGCAGGCAGCGATCCGAAACCGCGTGAAGCGGGTGAT
>JAYRMX010000074.1:0-16139 GCA_041912475.1 Myxococcota bacterium | reverse complement strand
TCTCGACGTGGGACGTCCGCGGCGGCGAGGTGACGGCCGTCTTCAGCGCTCCGGCCGTCGAGGCGACGCGTCTCGGGTCGAGCGCCGGCGACGCCGACCTCGCGGGCGCGTTCGCCGCACACCTCGCCGCGCGCGTGTCGGTCGAGCGCGGCGGTGCGCCGTGCAGCGCGTCCGCACCGCGGCCGCTCGCCGCGCGGACGGGATACCTGCGGATCGAGCTGCGCTTCGCGTGCGCGGCCGCGGGCGCGCTTCGCATCACGAACGAGGCCCTCTTCGACGCGGCGCCGTCGCACGTCCACACCGCGCGGGTTCGCATCGGCGCCCGTCCGGCCATCGATCTCCTGTTCAAGGCGAGCGAGCGGGTCCGAACGATCGGCGGAGAGTCCGCGGACCCGAGCACGGGCGCGTCGCTCGCGGCGTACGTGAGGCTCGGCGTCGAGCACATCGCGGGCGGCGCGGATCACGTCGCCTTCCTCGTCGCGCTGCTTCTCCTGTGCAGGCGCCTTCGCGACGTCGTGTTCCTCGTGACGGGCTTCACGGTCGGCCACAGCGTGACGCTGGCGCTCGCGGTGCTGGGTGTCGTCCGGCCCGACGTTCCGGTGGTCGAGGCGCTCATCGGCTTCACGATCGCGCTGGTCGCCGCCGAAAACGTCGGCGTTCGCGCGGGCGCGGAAGCCACGATCGCGCTCGTGGCCGCGGCCGGGATCGCTGCGCTCGCGCTGCTGCGGGCCGCGACGGGGGCAGGGCTCCCGTTCGTGACGCTCGCAGGCCTCGCGCTGTTCAGCGTCTGCCATCTTCGTCTCGCACGCACCGAGGCCGAGGCCGCGCGGCTGCGGCCTCTTCTCACGCTGCTCTTCGGCCTCGTTCACGGCCTCGGCTTCGCGAGCGTGCTGCTCGAGGTGGGGCTTCCGCGCGATCGCGTCGCGGCCGCGCTCTTCGGCTTCAATGTCGGTGTCGAGATCGGGCAGCTCGCGATCGTCTCCGCGCTGTGGGCGGCCGGCCGCTTCGTCGTGCGGCGGTTCGGAGCGGCGCGAGACACGCGGCTCGCGTTCGACGCGGTGTCGGCCGCGCTGTGCGCGCTCGGCCTGTTCTGGTTCGTCGGCCGCTCGCTCGCGCCGTGACGGCGTCGGATCTAGACTCGGTCGATCGAGGAGGACGCCCGATGAGCTCGCCCGCAGCCCCCAGCCCCGCGAAACAGGCGATCCTCGATCTCGCCGCCCGGTACGTGTGCCCGGGGCGCGTCAACACCTTCAAGCTCCTCGGGACGCAGCCCGTGATGGGCCGGCGCGAGGGCCACTACTTCTGGGACATCGACGGGCGGCGCCTGTTCGACGTCCACATCAACGGCGGGACGTTCAGCCTCGGCCATCGCAACCCCGAGATCGTCGCCGCGCTGCACGAGGCGGCCGACCGCTGGGACGTCGGAAACCATCACTTCGTGAGCGAGCCGCGCGCGCGGCTCGCCGAGGCGCTCGCGCACACGGCACCCGGCGGGCTTCGCTACTCGGTGTTCTCGTCGGGCGGGAGCGAGGCCAACGACGTCGCGATCAAGACCGCCCGCCGCGCGACGGGCCGACGCCGAATCGTGTCGCTCGAAGGCAGCTATCACGGGCACACCGGGCTGTGTCTCGCGGCGGGGGACGTCAAGAACGCGGGGTACTTCCTCTCGGACGGCCCGCCCTCCGAGTTCACGCAGGTGCCGTTCGGCGATCTCGACGCGATGCGCGCGGCGCTCGCGCCACGCGACGTCGCGGCGGTGATGATCGAGACGATCCCGGCGACGCTCGGCTTCCCGATGCCGCCGCCGGGCTATCTGTCGGGAGTGAAGGTGCTGTGCGAGGAGCACGGCGCGCTCCTCGTCGCCGACGAGGTGCAGACCGGCCTCGGACGAACGGGAACGATGTGGGCCGTCTCGGGCTACGGCGTCGATCCCGACATCCTCGTGACGGGCAAGGGCCTCTCGGGCGGCGTCTACCCGATGGCGGCGACGTTGCTCTCGCCGCGAGTCGCCGGCTGGCTCGAAGACAACGGCTGGGGGCACGTCTCGACCTTCGGCGGCTCCGAGATCGGCTGCCACGTCTCGCTCAAGGTGCTCGAGATCCTCGAGCGGCCGGGCGTTCTCGAGAACGCGAAGGCGATGTCGGACGCGCTCGGGCGCGGGCTCGACGCGATCCGCGAGCGCCACCCGTTGCTCGTCGAGATCCGGCGCAACGGGCTCGTGATGGGCCTTCGGTTCGGCCACGAGATGGCCGGCCCGATGCTGACGGCGTCGGGCTGGGAGGCCGGCCTGTGGGCGTTCTTCGCGGGCTACGACCGCTCGGTGCTTCAGTTCAAGCCGGGGCTGCTGCTGCGTCCCGAGGACTGCGACGAGGTGCTCGGGCTGCTCGAAGAGACGATCGCGCGCTGCGAGGCCCGCATCGCGCGGGGGTGAGCCGCACGGCTCGCTTCGCTCGCCGGCAGCGGCCTTCGCTCGCTCCGCTCGCTGCGCGGCCGCTACGCGGCCTTGCCTCAGCGGTAATCGTGCGACGGCGGCAGCGCGCCGTGAAGGCGCAGCGGCGCGAGGCTTCGCACGCGCAGGTGGACGACGCCCTCGAGGTTCTGGAGCGGCCCCTCGATCTCGACGAGGGGTGCGGTCTGGAGCGTGGCCCGGAAGCGGCGGAAGGCGTCCGGCGCGAGGACGGCGTTGGCGGTTCCGGTCTCGTCCTCGAGCGTGAGGAAGCAGAAGCCCTTCGCCGCGACGGGGCGCTGGCGAACGATCACGTGCCCCGCGAGGCGCGCGCTGCGGCCGTTCGGGATGCGGCGCAGGGCCTCGGCCGTGACGACGCCGCGGGCCGCCAGCTCCGCGCGCAGGTGCGCGAGAACCTGCGGGCCGGTCGTGAGGCCGCTGTCGCGGTAGTCGGCGAGCGTCTCTTCGAGCGGCGTCATGTCGTCGAGCGGGGATGCGGAGGCCTCGGGCGCCGCGCCAGCGAAAAGCGAGGCCGTGTCGCGCTCGATCGCCGCCACCTGCCACAGCGCCGCGCGGCGCGTGGGGGCCGGCGTCTCGAGCGAGGCGAGCCCGCCGAGGCTCGCGATCGCGTCGAGCTCGGCGCGGCGCAGCGCGACGCGCTTCGCGAGGTCGGCCGCGCTCGCGAAGGGCGCACGCGCTCTTGCCGCTTCGAGAGCGCGCGCGGCCTCCTCGCGCAGCCCCGAGACGAAGCGCAGGCCGATCCGAACGGCGGGCCGCGCGCCCGCGGACGCCGCTTCGAGCGTGCACTCCCAGGACGAGCGTGCGACGTCGATCGGGCGCACCTCGACGCCGTGGCGCTGCGCGTCCTTCACCAGCGTCGCGGGCGAGTAGAAGCCCAGCGGCCAGGCGTTGAGCAGCCCGGCCAGGAAGGCCGCGGGATGATGCGCCTTCAGATACGCCGACGCGTACGCCAGCAGCGCGAACGACGCGGCGTGCGATTCGGGAAAGCCGTAGAGCGCGAACGAGGTGATGCCGCGGACGATCTCCTCCTGCGCATCGCCTTCGATTCCGCGCTCCTGCATTCCGCGACGCAGCTTGCGCTCGATCGCCGCCATGCGCGCGGCCGAGCGCTTCATCCCCATCGCGCGGCGCAGCTCCTCGGCCTCGCCGCCCGTGAAGCCGGCCACCGTCATCGCGATGCGAAGGAGCTGCTCCTGGAACAGCGGAACGCCGAGCGTGCGGGCGAGGACGGGCTCGAGGCTCGGGTGCGGGTAGCGGACCGGCTCGCGCCCGGCGCGGCGAGCGAGGTACGGGTGCACCATGCGGCCGACGATCGGTCCGGGCCGGATGATCGCGACCTCGACCACGAGATCGTAGAAGCGCTCGGGCTTCAGGCGCGGGAGCGTCGCCATCTGCGCGCGGCTCTCGATCTGGAACACGCCGGCGGTGTCGGCGCGCCGGATCATGGCGTAGGTCGCGGGGTCGTCCGCCGGCAGCTTTGCGAGGTCGATCTCGACGCCCTCGTGCTCGCGGACCAGCGGCAACGTCTTCTCGAGCGCGTCGAGCATGCCGAGGCCGAGCAGATCGATCTTGATGATGCCGAGGTCCGCGCAGTCGTCCTTGTCCCACTGCACGACGCGGCGGCCCGGCATCGCGGCGGGCTCGATCGGCGCTACCTCGTCGAGGCGCCCGGCGGCGATCACGACGCCGCCCGAGTGCTGGCCGAGGTGGCGCGGCAGGCCGCGCGCGCGCTCGACGAGATCGAGCAGCGTCGCGATGCGCGGCGCCTGCGGATCGACGCCCGCGCGGCGCAGCAGCGCGTCGCGCTCCGCCGTGCGTGCGGAGCAGGGCGAAGCGGGCGGGGCGGGGCCGGGGCCGTCGGGAGGAGGGCGCAGGTCGAGATCGAAGCTCCCGAGCAGCTTCGCGAGCCGGTCGATGGAATCCGGCGCGAGCCCGAGTGCTTTTCCCATCTCGCGAACGGCGAGCTTCGTGCGATAGGTGATGACGTTCGCCGTCATCGCGGCGCCGTGCGGGCCGTAGCGCGCCAGCACGTACTGGATCACGCGCTCGCGCTTGCTTCCCGAAGGCAGATCGAGGTCGATGTCGGGCCACTCTCCGCGCTCTTCGGAGAGGAAGCGCTCGAAGAGCAGCTCCATGCCGACGGGATCGACGGCCGTGATGCCGAGCGCGTAACACACGGCGCTGTTGGCGGCGGACCCTCGCCCCTGCACCAGGATGCCCTCGCGCTGCGCGAAGCAGACGACGTCGTGGACGATGAGGAAGTAGCCGGCGAGGCCGAGCTTCTCGATCACGCCGAGCTCGTGCTCGATCTGCGCGCGAACGCGCCGCGCGAGCGGCATGCCGTAGCGCAGCGCGGCGCCGGCGAAGGTCTCGCGGCGCAGCCACGACGCCTGCGTCTCGCCCGCCGGCGTTGGAAAGCTCGGGAAGCGGTAGCCGAGGTCGCGCAGCGTGAACGCGCAGCGGTCGGCGATCTCGCGCGTGGCGCGAAGCCACTCCGGACGGTCGGCGAAGCGCGCGGCCATCTCGTGCGGCGCGCGCAGGCAGCGCTCGGCGTTCGGGAGCAGCGCGCGGCCCGCGCGGTCGAGCGAGACGCCGTGACGGATGCAGGTGAGGGCGTCGAGCAGGCGGCGGTCGGCCGGCCGCGCGCAGCGCACGTCGTTCGTCGCAACGACCGGCACGCGGGCCGCATCGGCCAGCGCCGCGGCGCGGCGCGCGGCGGCCTCGGCGCCGCGCTCGAGGTGCCGCGACACGTCGACCCACAGGCGGCCTTCGAGCGGCCCGCGCGCCCGCGAGAGCAGGGCGGGATCGAGCGAGGCGTCTCCGCGCAGCAGCCCGACGAGGCCGCCCGCGTGCTCCTCGAGCGCCGGCCACGGCACGGCCGGAGATCCCCGCGGGCTGCCGCAGCGGCCGGCCGTGACGAGGCGCGAGAGATTGCGGTAGCCGGCCTGCGACTCGGCGAGCAGCAGGAGGCGCCCCCCGCCGGCGAGCGTCACGTCGGCGCCGACGATCGCGCGCAGCCCCGCCGCGCAGGCCGCCTCGTGAAACCGCGGTGCGCCGTAGAGCCCGTCGCGGTCCGCGAGCGCGAGCGCCTCGTAGCCGAGCTCGGCCGCTCGGTCGGCGAGGTCCTCGGGGCTCGAGGCGCCTTCGAGGAAGGAGAAGGCGCTCCGGCAGCGCAGCTCGACGTAGTCCTCGCACCCCGGCCGGAGCATCCGATGAGTTTCGCATTTCGTTCGCAGTTCGTCGAGAGGCGGTGAAGGGGGGTAGGATCCGGTCGTGACCGGTCCCGCCGTCCTCGTTGCCGACGACGACGACCTGCTGCGGCGCCTCGTGCAGCGGGTGCTCGAAGCCGACGGCGTGCGCGTGCTGCCGGCCGCCGACGGCGATCAGGCCCTTGCCGCCGTCGCCGACCCGGCGCAGGGCGTCACCGTCGTCGTGCTCGACCTCGTGATGCCGCCGTACGACGGCGACGAGACCGTGCGGCGCATGCTGGCGGTGCGGCCGGGCATCGGCCTGTTGCTGACGAGCGGCCTGCCGCCCGACGCCGGCGTGAGCGCGCTGCTCGCGGCGCACGGCGGCGTGTTCCTGCGCAAGCCGTTCGCGCCGCAGGCGCTGCGCAGCGCGGTCGCCGACCTCCTCGCGCGCGGCGGCGCGTGACGGCGTCGGTCCTCGTCGTCGGCGGCGGGGTCGCAGGGCTCGCCTGCGCGTGGCGCCTCCAGCAGCGCGGGCACCGCGTGCAGGTCCTCGAACGCGAGGCCGTCGCGGGCGGGCGGATGCGGAGCGAGCGCAGCGGCGACTTCGTCGTCGACCGCGGCGCGCAGTTCATCGCGAGCGGCTACGGCGCGCTGCATCGCGTCGCGGAGGAGATCGGGATCGCCGGCCGCATCCGGCCCGTTGCGCTCGCGAGCAACGCGATCCTGCGCGGCGGCCGCCTGCTTCCGGGAGACTACGACACGCCGCTCGCGTTCCTGCGCTCGCCGCTCCTCTCCGTGCGCGCGAAGGCGCGGCTGCCGCGCCTGCTCTGGGAGCTCTGGCGCCACCGGCGCGTCCTCGATCCGATGTGTCCGGAACGCGCGGCGGCGATCGACCGCGAGGACCTCGCGACGTATCTGCGCCGCGTCGTCGGCGAGGAGAATCTCGAATACCTGGTCGGCCCGGCGCTCTCGGCCACCTTCGACAGCGACCCGGAGGCGCTCTCGGGCGCGTTCGGACTGCTGGTGCTTCGCTTCGTCCTCGGCGGCTTTCGGCTCGAATGCTTCGAGGGCGGAATCGGCCTCTTCACCGAGACGCTCGCGCGCGGCCTCGACGTGCGGACCGGCTGCGACGTGCGCTCGGTCGAGACCGAGCCCGGAGGTGCACGCGTTCGCTACCGCTGCGAGGGCCGGGATCACGAGGCGCTCGCCGACGCGGCGGTGGTCTGCGTTCCGGGAACGCGGGTCGCGCCGCTGTGCCCGCGCCTCACCGCCGAGGAGCGCGCGTTCTTCGACGCCGTTCGCTACGTGCGCGGCATCATCGTGTTCCTGCTGCTCGAGAAGGCGCCGCCAACGCTGCCGTATTACGGCGTCGCGTTCCCGCGGCCCGAAGGCGTCGGCCTCTACGGCCTCGCCGTCGACCACCACAAGCCGGGCGTCGCGCCCGCCGGCGCGGGCCTCGTGAACGCCGCGCTCACCGAATCGGCGGCGCAGCGGCTGTGGGACGCGAGCGACGCCGAAGTGGCCGAGCACGTCCTCGCAGCTCTCGCGCGAACGCCGATCGGCCGGCTCGCTCCGCACGCGAGCATCGTTCACCGCTGGGATCCGATGCTGCCCAGGTTCCGGGCGGGATATCTGCCGCGACTCGCGGCGTTCCTCGCGCGAGACGGCGCCGCACGCTCGCCGCGGCTCGCCTTCGCGGGCGACTATCTCGTGGGCCCCTACACCGAAGCAGCGCTCACGAGCGGGCTGCGTGCGGCGCACGAGATCGCGGGGCGGGCCGCGGCGGGCTGATCCCGCGGCGTCTACGCGCCTGCGAGCCGCTCGGCCTCGGCGACGAGCTCCTCGAGCAGCGCGAGGCCGCCGTCCCAGAACGAGGGATCGCCGATGTCGAGGCCCACGCGCCGCAGCAGCGCCGGCGGCGTGTCCGAGCCTCCGGCGCGCAGCAGGTCGAGATAGCGCGGGACGAACGCTTCGCCTTCCGTGTCGTACCGGCGCAGTAGCGCGAGCACGAGCAGCTCGCCGAACGCGTACGCGTAGCAGTAGAACGGCGAGTGGACGAAGTGCGGGATGTAGAGCCACCACCAGCCGTAGTCGTCCCCGAGCCGGACCGAATCGCCGAACATCGGGCGGTTGGCGGCGAGCCAGAGCTCGTTCACGCGCTCGAGCGGGAGCTCTCCCTCGCTGCGCCGCGCGGCGTGCGCGAGCTCCTCGAAGCGCGTCATCGCAACCTGCCGAAAGACGGTCGCGAAGGCGTCCTCGAGCTTTCCGCACAGCAGCGCGAGCCGCGCCTGCGGATCTCGCTCGTCGCGCAGCAGTCTGCGGAAGACGAGCATCTCGCCGAAGACGCTCGCGGTCTCGGCGGTCGTGAGGGGCGTGTCCTGCTCGAACAGGCCCTGCACGCGCGCGAGCGATTGGTGGACGCCGTGGCCGAGCTCGTGCGCGAGCGTCATCACGTCGCGCAGGTTGCCGGTGTAGTTGAGGAGGACGTACGGATGGATCTGCGGCGTCGTCGACGCGCTGAAGGCGCCCCCGCGCTTTCCGGGGCGCAGCTCGGCGTCGATCCAGCGCCGGTCGAAGAACTCGGCAGCGACGCCCGCCATCTCGGGCGAGAAGTCGGCGTAGGCGCCGAGCACGATGCGCTTCGCCTCGTCGAACGATCGCGATCCGGCTTCGCCCGGAACCGGCGCATAGCGGTCGTAGTCCTCGAGCGTGTCGAGCCCGAGCAGCCGCGCCTTCATGCGGTAGTAGCGCGCGACGAGCCCGTAGCGGCGCTCGCACGCGCCGAGCAGCGCTCCCACGCTCGCGTCGTCGATCTCGTTGGCGAGATGCCGGTCGGCGGCCGGCGATGCGAAGCGGCGCAGGCGGTCCTGTGTCGCCTTGTCCTGCAGCAGCGTATTGAAGACGAAGCCGATGGTTCGGGCATTCGCGCGCAGGCCCGCGGTGAGGCTCTCGGCCGCCGCCTTGCGAAGCTCGCGCGACGGTTCGTGGAGCTTCGCGAGCACCTCCTCCTCGCCGAGGTCGTGCGTCTCGCCGCCGATTTCGAGCCGGAAGCGAAGGCCGGCGAGGATCTCGTCGAACAGCCGCGAGAAGGCGCGCCTTCCGGTGTTCGCCGTCTCCTCGAGCAGCCGCTCCTCGGGCTCCGAGAGCACGTGCGGACGCCAGCGGCGCGCCGCGGCGAGAAAGTGCCGGCGCCGCGCGAGCGCGGGATCCGAGAGCAGCCGGGCGGCGTCGTCGTCGTCGACCGCGACCCATTCGAGCTCGAAGAACAGGACTTCGTTGCGGATCTCGCTGCCGCGCTCCTGCACGTGCTGGAGCAGCGCGCCGTGCCGCGGCGCGGACGTGTCGGCTGCGAAGAGCAGGCCCGCGTAGGCGCGCACGCGCGCGACGGGCTCGCCCGCCGCTTCGAGCGCGTCGATCGCGGCGGCGAGCTCCGCCGCGCCGAGCGAGGCGATGCGGCCGCGATGGCGCGCGGCGAAGGCGCGCGCGGCCTCGAGGCCGCGCGTGAGATCGGCGTCGATCCCAGGGTCGTCCGGTCCGGAGTAGAGGTCGCCGAGATTCCAGCGAACGCCGGCCGCGGGGCCTGCGTCGGGCGGGGTGCTTGCGGGGGCGTCAGTCGGCTGCGTCATGGGGCGCGCAGCATACCGCGGTAGACTCGCGGCCACGATGAAGCCCGTCGCGGAGCCCGCGCTCGAAGCCGGCGGCGTGCGGCTGCGCGGCCGGGTGTGGCCCGGGACGCGACGCGGTGCGCCGGCCGTCCTGCTCCTGCACGCGACGAGCTTCTGCGCCGCGGCGTGGGAGCTGGTCTGGCGCGCGGCGTGCGCTGCGGGCGCGCAGGCCGCAGCGGCGCTCGCGACCGATGCGCGCGGGCACGGCGCGAGCGAAGCCCCGCCCGATCCGCAGGCGTATGCCTGGACGCGCTTCGCCGAGGACGCCGCGGCCTGGATCGACGCGCTCGCCGACCTCGTTCCGGGCGCCGGCCACGAGGTGGTGCTCGCCGGCCACTCGAGCGGCGCGACGGCGGCGCTCGCAGCCGCCGCCGCGCGGCCGGCGCGCGTGGGGGGCGTGCTCGCCGGCGCGCCCGGTCTCATCGATCCGCCGCCGCCCGGCGCGGACGCCGACTCGTACCCCGGCAGCCGCTTCATGGCGGCGCAGGCGCGGCGCCGGCGCGCGCGCTTCGAGAGCGCGGACGATGCGCGCACGCGCCTCGCCGCGCGGCCTCCGTACGCGGGCTTCGCGCCCGAATCGCTCGCCGCCGTCCTCGCCTGCGCGCTCGCCGAGGAGACGTCGGGAGGGGTCGCGCTTCGCTGTGCGCCGGAGATCGAGGCGTCGTGCTACGACGGCGCGGCGGCGCTCGACGTGTGGCCGGCCGTCGGCCGGCTGGCGTGCCCGGTGCGTCTCGTCGCGGGAGAGCGCGGCTTCATGCCGCCGGCGCTCGTCGCGCGCATCCGCGAGCGCACGCCGCGGTCGAGCGTCGAGACGGTGCCGGGAGGCACGCACTTCGTCGCGCTCGAGCAGCCGGTTCGCGTCGGAGAGGCGCTCGCGCGCTTCCTGGACGATCTCGCGCGTGACCGTGCCGACTGAACGAACGCCCGCCCTGCGGCGCTGCATCCTGCACGCCGACATGGACGCGTTCTACGCCTCCGTCGAGCAGCGCGACCGGCCGGAGCTGCGCGGGCAGCCGGTGATCGTTGGCGGCGCGGGGCCGCGCGGCGTCGTCTCGTCGGCGAGCTACGAGGCGCGGCGGTTCGGCGTGCGCGCGGCGATGCCGTCGGGCGAGGCGCGGCGGCTGTGCCCGGATGCGGCCTTTCTCCCCGGCGACATGCGGCGCTACGCGCGCGAGTCGCGCCGGATCTTCGAGATCTTCGGCCGCTTCTCGCCGCGCGTCGAAGGCCTCTCGCTCGACGAGGCCTTCCTCGACCTCACCGGCTGCGAGCGGCTTCTCGGCCGCGCGCGCGAGGTCGGCGCCGCGCTTCGGCGCGCCGTGCGCGACGAGACCGGGCTCGTGGTGTCGGTCGGCATCGCGCCGTCGCGGCTCGTCGCGAAGATTGCGAGCGACCTCGTCAAGCCCGACGGACTGCTCGAGGTGACGGACGGCGAGGTCGAGGCGTTTCTCGCGCCGCTGCCCGCGGGACGCCTGTGGGGCGTCGGGCCGGTCGCCGAGGCGAAGCTCGCCGCGGCCGGCCTGCGTACGATCGGGGACCTCGCGCGCGCGAACCCGGATTGGCTCGAGACGCTGCTCGGCGCGCACGGCCGCGATCTCGTGCGGCTCGCGCGAGGCGACGACCCGCGTCCGATCGACCCGGAGCGTGCGCCGGTCTCGATCTCGGAGGAGAGCACGTTCGACGGCGACGTCTCCGATCCCGCCGTGCTCGCGGCGACTGCGCTCGCGCACGCGGAGGCGGTCGCGCGCCGGCTGCGGCGCGAAGGTCTTCGCGCCCGCACCGT
Source organism: Myxococcota bacterium (assembly GCA_041912475.1). Taxonomy (GTDB): domain Bacteria; phylum Myxococcota_A; class UBA9160; order UBA9160; family UBA9160; genus MYXO. Next base: position 5,036 of record JAYRMX010000074.1, on the reverse strand, counting down.
GGTGCTCAAGCTCACGCTCGCCCGAAGGCGCCGGCCGGGGCCGCGCGGCTTCGACCGCGTCACGCGGCGCGCGACGCTCGCGAGCGCGACGGACGACGGCGAGGCGATCCGCCGCGAGGCGTGCCGGCTGCTCGAGCGCGCGGCCCTCGCCGAGCCGGTCCGCCTGCTCGGCGTCGGCGTCACGGGCCTCGAGCCGCGCGAGGCGGCGCAGCCGGGGCTCTTCGACGAGCCGGCTGGCGACGTGCGGCGCGATCGCCTCAACCGTGCTCTCGACTCGATCGAAGGCCGCTTCGGCCCGGGGAGCGTGACGCGCGCAGGCGCCGCGCCGGCGCGGCGCGCGGGCCTCACGCTGCAGATCAAGCGGGGCGAGACGCCGCCCCGCACCTGATGCCGCGCGAGAGCGCGCTGCCTGCGCGGCGCGCGCGCGAATGCGGCTACGCCGGCTGCGCGCCCCGCAGCGACTTCTCCCAGCGATAGACGCGCATCGGAGGAACGTTCAGCAGCTCGGTCTGCACGCGCGCCGGGCCGAAGACCTCGCGGCCGAGCAGCTCGACGCGGTCGCGCACTTGATACGCGACGAAACGGCCGCCCGGGGAGAGCACGCGGTGGACCTCGCTCACGATCGAGAGGCCGAGGCTTCGCGGCATCGTCGAGAACGGGATCCCCGACAGCACGACGTCGGGCGCAGGAAGCCCGTGCGCGGCGAGCGCTCCCGCGATGTCCTCGGCGCTGCCGGCATGCACGATGAGGCGCGGGTCGGGGATCGAGGCGGCGATCAGCCGGGCGAATCGCGGATTGATCTCGATCGCGAGCAGCGTCGCGTCGGGCCGCATGGTGCGAAGCAGCGCGCGCGTGCTGCCGCCCGTCCCCGGACCGAGCTCGACGACGAGCCGCGCCCGGTCGACGCGCGCTTCGCGCACCACACGCCGCATGAGGAAGCGTGAGCTCGGGATGATCGAGCCCACCTCCTTCGGCCTTCGCAGGAAGGCCTGGAAGAAGGCGATGCGGTGCTCGGGACCGGGGCGGTGCTGGCGGGGGCTGGGGCTCATGCGAACTCCTCGCAGGTGGGCGGAAGGCCGGTGCGCCCCTGCGTTCTAGCGACGGGCACCGGGAGGGTCAAGAACATCGCGCAGAGGGAGCGGATCGGGATTCAGCGCGTCAATCATACACGCCGTCGACGTGCCACGACCGCCGGAGTCGGTCGTGGCGTAGCCGCGAGACGACGCCGTCGCTCGTTCGGACGTCGTAGTGGTCGTGGGCGAAGCGCTCGCTCGACCACCAGCCTCCCGTCGTGCGCCATGGGCCGGCGCAGCCCAGAACCGCGCCGCTCGCCACGGCGCTGTGTATCCACCGCGGAGCTCCGCGAGCGATTCGCACCTGCGCCGCCACGGGAGGACGCAGGGCGCGAAGCGCCTGAGCGGGTGCGGGCGGCGCGGGCTCCGGCGCCCGCGCCCGAGCGCCCGTGAGGGGAAAAGGCTCGAGCGCGAAGGTGTCCGTGCGAAAGCCGTCGAGAAGAACGGGCGCCCCGACACGGCCTGCGCCGCAGAGCGATTCGAGCTCCGCGAGGGTGCGGCCGAGGAGCGACGGCGCCGGTCCGGCCGGCCGGAACAGGTCGAGCTGGCCGGCGCGTACGGCCGTGCCGGACGTCTTCACGCCCATGCTCGTGACGGCGGCGCGCGGAGGATGGGACTCGATCGCGAGGCAGGCGAGGCGGAGCAGCGCCCGCAGGTCGGTGGTGGGCGCCGCAAGGCCGACGCGCCTCGCCTCGCGCCCTCCTTCCGCGAGGCCGAGATCGAGGCCGAGATCGCCGCAGGCGAGGCCGCGCGCTTCGAGCCGGGCCGTGAGGCGGCCGAGCAGGCCACGCAGGACGAAAGCGAGGGGCTCGAGCCTCTCGAGCGGGGCCTCGAGCTCGATCGTTTCCTCGAAGCCGGTCGGCGGCGTCACTTCGATCGGGACGGCGTCGCTCTCGCCACGGGCGAGCCTCGTGAGTCGGAGCGCCCCCGGGCCGAGGCGGGTGGCCAGCGCCCGCACGGGCAGCCGCGCGAGATCACCGAGGCTCCGGATCCCGAAGCGCGTGAGCGCCTCGGCGAGGTCGTCCGGCGGATCGGCGAGATCGATGGCGAGCGGCGCGAGCCACGCGGCCTCACGTCCCGGCGCCAGCACGCGCACCTCGCCCGGCTCGCCGGGCGCGCGCGCCGCCAGCAGCGCCGCGGTGCGTGAGCCCGCGACGGACACGAGGGCCGGCAGGCCGAGCGCGCCGGCGCGAGCCGCCAGCGCCGTGGCGAAGCCGGCTTCGGAGCGAAAGAGCCGGCCGATACCCGAAGCGTCGAGGAAGCAGGCCGCCTCGGCGGCGTAGGCGCTCGCGGCGGGCGGAGCGTCCTCGGCGCGCGGCGAGAAGGAGAGGGCGGCGTCGCGCAGCGCGTCGCGCGCCGCGCGCTCGAGGGCCGGCGCGCAGGCGCGCAGCACGAGGCCGGCGCAGCGCGTGCGCGCCTGCGCCGCGCTCTGTCGCGCGCGCACGCCCTCCCGGGCCGCCGCCGCGGAGACGGACACGATCTCGGCTCGAGGGCCCGCGCCGGCGGCCACGGCGAGCGGGGCTCCCGCGAGCTCGGGCTCGGCGCGCAGCCGGGCCGCGAGCGGCAGGTCGGGAACGCGCAGGCAGGCGACGCGCATGGCCTCGTCATCCCGCCGCGCGCAGCGCGTCGAGGCGTACGTGCGCCAGGCCGGCTGCCGGGAGCGCTCGCCCGCGCGCGAGCTCTGCGCGGGCTTCGAGGCCTTCGAAGAGGCACGGCGTCCCCGAAAAGCGCGCCGCCGCCGCGGAGAGCTCCAGCGCGAGCGTGGCGCTCGCTCCCGTGATGCGGCCGGCGGCGAGCACCACCAGCGCCGCGGAGCCGGCCTGCGCGGCCCGCAGCAGCCGCGGCCAGGCCGCGGGAGCGACGTGCGGCGGCGCGCCGGGAAGGGCCAGGTCGAGCAGCACGAGGGTGAGGTCGCGGGCTTCGAGCAGCCGCTCCGCGCTGCGGAGCGCGGCCACGACGTCCGGCGCCCGCACCCAGAGCACGCGCGAGAGGGCTGCGCCCGCTGCAGCGGCGCAGGCCGGGTCGAAGGCGTCCGCCGCGTCGACCCACGCGGCGACGCCTCCCGGACGCACGCTCGCGGCGAGCAGCGAGAGCGCCAGCGAGGTGCGGCCCGACGACGGGGGGCCTGCGATCTCCGAGAGGCGGCCGCACGGAAAGCCTCCGCCCAGCAGGCGATCGAGGTCCGGGATGCCCGACGGCAGGCGCGGCGCCGGATCCGGAGGGAGCCCGCCGCGGCGCACCTGCGGGCCGAGGCGCGCCAGCACCTCGGCGAGGGCCGGACGGGGGCGGGACACACCTGATTTTCGCTTTTCGTTCGTAATCCGTCAACCGGCGTTCACGTTCCGGGATCGGCGCCGTGCCGGCTCCGGCGCCGCCGTGCGATACGCTCCATTCATCCGGGCGCCAGCACTCCGCTGCTTCTCGTCGTCGCCCCTCGCTCTCGCTGCGAATCCCGCTCGCTCCCGCGTTCCGCGCTGCGCCGCTCCGGTGCGAGGTTCGTGTGCATGGACCACGAACTCGATGCGCTTCGCTTTCGCGCCGCGGTCGAATCGTCGCCGGCGGGTGTGGTGATGGCCGACGGCCGCGGGCGCATCGTGCTGGTGAACCGGCAGGTGGAGCGAATGTTCGGCTACGCGCGCGGCGAGCTGATCGGCCAGCCGGTCGAGATCCTCGTCCCCGAGCGCCTTCGCGAGGTCCACGCGAAAGACCGGCGCGCGTTCGAACGAGACCCGCGAGCGCGCGCGATGGGCGCAGGACGCGAGCTCCGCGGGCGCCGCAAGGACGGGACCGAGCTTCCCGTCGAAATCGGGCTCAACCCCGTGGCGGCGGGCGGTCAGACCTTCGTCATCGCGTCGATCGTCGACATCAGCGAGCGAGAGAAGCTGCGCCGCCGGCTGGTCATGGCCGACCGCATGGCGAGCGTCGGGACGCTCGTCGCGGGCGTCGCGCATGGCATCAACAATCCGCTCGCCTACGTGCGAGCGAACCTCTCGTACGTTCGCGACGAGCTCTCGCACGTGCGCGAGCCGCTCGAGAGCGCGGCCGCGGCGGACGCCGCGCGAGGCGAGCTCGCGGAGAAGCTCGCGGACCTGACGAGCGCGCTCGATCAGGCGCTCGAAGGCAGCACGCGCATTCGCGACCTCGTCGTCGACCTGGTCGCGTTCACCCGCGCCGGGACGCAGGGAAGGACGCCCGTGTCGCTCCCGGCGCTGCTCGAGTCCGTACTGAACCTCGCAGGCGGCGAGATCCGGAGGCGCGCACGGCTCGAGACGCGCTTCGAGCCGGCGCCCCACGTCGATGCGAACGCGCCGCGCCTCGCGCACGCGCTGCTCAACCTCCTCGTCAATGCCGGGCAGGCGATCCCGGAGGGCGATCCCGACGCGCACCGGGTCTGCGTCTCGACGTCGACCGACTCGAAGGGACGGGCCGTCGTGGAGGTGCGCGACACCGGAGAGGGAATCGCGCCCGAGCGTCTCGATCGGCTCTTCGTTCCCTTCTTCACGACGCGGCCCGTCGGCGAGGGCGTCGGGCTCGGTCTGTGGCAGACGCACACCGAGATCACTGCGCTCGGCGGTCACATCGAGGTCGAGAGCGCGCGCGGCGAGGGCACGGCGTTCCGGATCGTGCTTCCCGCCGCGTCGCGGGCGGAGCCGGAGCGCCCGCAGCCCGGCCCCTCGCTCGGCTCGGGCTGACGCGCGCCGCCGCTTCGGTGGCGATCTCAGCCGCACGGCTCGCTGCGCTCGCCGGCAGCGGCCTTCGTTCGGCCGAGGACGGCCTCACTGCGCGGCCGCTTCGCGGCCAACTCAGCCGCATCGGCTCGCTTGCGCTCGCCGGCAGCGGCCTTCGTTCGCTCCGCTCACTGCGCGGCCGCTTCGCGGCCTTGCCCGAGCCGCATCGGCTCGCTGCGCTCGCCGGCAGCGGCCTTCGTTCGCTCCGCTCACTGCGCGGCCGCTTCGCGGCCTT
>JAYRMX010000073.1:0-11099 GCA_041912475.1 Myxococcota bacterium | reverse complement strand
TTCGCGTGGAGCGAGCCCATGTGCCCGGCTCCCACCACGGCGATGCGGATCGGCCGTGCGCTCATGCGCCGCACGCCTCGTCGTCTCCGGAGATTCCGAACAGCGCGATGCCGTTCGCGTCGGCGATCTCGACGACGCGCGCACGATCGACGACGAGGGTCCGGCCCGCCTCGACGGCGAGCGCTGCGGCCCTGGCCTGTGCGAGCACCTCGAGCGTGTCGGGGCCGATCGCCGGGAGATCGAAGCGCGGGTCCTGCCGCGGCTTCGCGACCTTCACCACCGTGACGCCGGGCCCGCCGAGCGCGGCGCCGCGCCGGATCGCCGCGTCGGTGCCCTCGATCGCCTCGAGGGCCATCACCGCGCGATCGCGAACGACGACCGTCTGACCGACGTCGACCTGCCCGAGCGCCTTTGCGATCCGCCAGCCGAAGGCCGCGTCGCGGCGCTGCGCGCCGCCGGGCGAGACCGCGCCGAGAACGCCCGCCTCCGCGCAGAGCTCGGGGATCAGCTCGGCTTGCGGGCGGAGCACGAGGCCTTCGGACGCGAGCACATCGGCGATCGCGCCGAGGATCGCGTCGTCGCTGCGGTCGCGCAGGCCCGCGATCAGCGCAAGTGCGCGCGCGTCGGGCTGGAGGCTCGCGAGGTCTCCGTACAGGTTCGTCTTCAGGATCTTTCCCGCCATCACGACGTCTCGCGCGCCCGCCGCGCGGAGCGCCGAGAGCAGGCGTTCGAGCTCGCCCAGGCGGAGCCACGTGATCCGGTCGACCTCGGCCTCGAGGCCCGGATCGGTGTCGCCATGGAAGGCGATCGCCGCGACGCCGAGGCCACGACGGCGCGCCGCCCGCGCAATGTCGACGGGGAGCCGGCCGCGCCCGGCGATGAGGCCGAGCATCGCCGTCAGCGCGTGAACCCGCGCTCGGACTTCTCGAGGAAGGCGACGAGCCGCTCGACCTCGGGGTTTCCCGCGGCCTCGGCTCGAACCCGGGCCAGGGCCGTCTCGAAGCGCAGCTTCGAATGGAAGAGCACGTGGAACGCCCGGCGGATCGCGCTCACCGTCTCCGGCGAGAAGCCGCGGCGCCGCAGCCCGACGACGTTCACGCCGACCAGCCGCGCGCGGTCGCCGGCAATGAGCGAGAACGGCACGCAATCCTTGCTCACCTTCGCGTTCGCGGCGGCCATCACCGACTCTCCGATCCGCGCGAACTGGTGGATGCCCGTGTAGCCGCCGAGCACGACGTGGTCCTCGACGACCACGTGGCCCGCGAGCCCCGAGTAGGCGGCGATGATGCAGTGCGACCCGACCCGGCAGTCGTGACCGATGTGCGATCCGTTCATGATGAGATTGTCGTCGCCGACCGTCGTCGCGCCGCCGCCGCGCGGCGTCCCGGCATGGATCGTGACGTGCTCGCGGATCACGTTGTCCGCGCCGATCACGAGCTCGGTCGCCGCGCCTGCCGAGCTCTTGTCCTGCGGCTCGCCCCCGATGGCGGCGAACGGAAACAGCCGCGTCCGCGCTCCGATCGTGGTCTTGCCCGTGACCACGACGTGCGGCCCGACCTCGACGCCGTCGCCGAGCGTCACGTCCGGACCGATCATCGACCACGGCCCGACGCGTACGTTCTCGCCGAGGCATGCCTTCGGGTCGACGAGCGCCGCTTCGTGGACTTGCCGCACCGGGCCCGTGCTAGCCCTTCTTGTTGAAGCGCTGGATCACGATGTCGGTGATGTCGAGCGCTTCGCGCGAGTAGGCGAGCCCCGGCGCATCCTTCGTGAGGATCAGGCTGAAACCCTGCTCCTTGCCGATCGCCGTGATGGCGTCGACCAGCTTCTTGCGCATCGGGCCGAGCAGCCGCTCGCCGTCGACCTTCATCTTGCCGTCGAGCTCCTTCATGCGGGAGTCGATCTCGCCCTTGAGCTGGACGGCGTCGAGCTGCTTCTGGTAGAGGGCTTCGTCCGTGAGCACGAACTTCTTGCTCTTGAGCTCTTCGTCGATGCTCTTCAGACGATCGATCATCGGCTGGAGCTGGCCCTCGGCCTCCTTCTGCTTGCGCTCCATCTCGCTCTTCGCGGCCTTGCCCTCTTCGCTCGACAGCAGCGCCTGCTGGAGATCGACGACGCCGACCTTGATCCCGCCGGACTCGTCCGCCGCAGTCGCCCACGCCAGGATGGCCGCGAGACCGAGCAGGACGATCGCCTTGTGAACGCGCATGTTGCCGATTTCCTCCAGCCGGGGCCCCGATTCGGCGACCCGAACGATCAGAAGTTGGCGCCGCCGACCGAGAACTCGAACACGTAGCTGTCCTCGACCGAGAGCGGGTTCAGGGGGAATCCCATGAAGGCCTGCAGCGGACCGAAGGGCGAGAACCACAGCCCGCCAAAGCCGGCACCGTAGCGCCACTCGCCGCTGTTGGCGAAGAGGCTGTCGTTCTCGGCGAACGCACCGCCCATGTCGACGAACAGGATGCCCATCAGGCCGAGCGTCTCGGAGATCGGGAACCGGTACTCGAGGCTGAGCGAGACGAACTTGTTGCCGCCGATGACGTCGGTTTCGTCGAGATCGGAGAACTGCGAGATCTTCTTGTCGGTGATGCTGTTGCACAGGCCGTTCCCGTTGCCCTGCGCGTTCACACCCGACGGAAGGCCGTCGACGCACTCGCCCGTGCCGGGGTTGCGGCCCACCGGCGTGTAGGGGCCCTCCGGGCCGTACTGCCCCTTCGTCGCGCCGAACGCGCCCGCGAGGAAGCCTCCGAAGTCGCCGGCGTAGAGGATCGAGCGGCGCGGGCCGACGGAGCGGGCGCGGTAGCCGCGGAGCTGGAACGTGCCGAGTCCGCCGAGGAAGTAGCGCTCGGTGAGCGGCAGCACGAGGTCGGAGTCGATCAGGTTGAGCGGACAGGTCTGTCCCTGCCCCGCGCATCCCGTCCCGACGAAGACGTCGCTGAAGTTGAAGTCGGAGATGCTGTTGAACGGCGCGGTGTAGCCGGCGCGCGCGCCGAACATGAACGTCGACGGGAGCGGGAACCACTGCGGCGCGGGCAGGTAATACGCGCCGCGGCCCTCGAGGCGCAGGAAGTTCGTGAAGCCGCCGAGGCCGGCGTACTCGACGCTGCCGGCCGCCTGGTAGCCCATTCTCGGCGCGACCCGGTCGTCGATCCGCTCGATGCGGGCCGACAGCCCCGTCATGCTCGTGCTCAGCATGTCGCCGAGGAGCTCGCGGAAGATCACCGACGCCGCGCTCACGCCGACGTTCTCGACCACCTTGCGCTGGTTGAATCCGTACGTCGCGAACGCGCGCGCCGTGTTGTCCTCGCTGAGCGCGTGCCCGACGGAGACGTCGAACCCGCGCTGCCGCTCCTCGAAGTCCTCGTACTGGAGCTGCGTGAGGAAGACGGTCGTCCCCAGGCTGAAGCCCGAGCCGAGGAAGTAGGGGTCGCTGAACGACAGATAGAAGCGGTCGGTCCGGCCGCCGATGTCGGCCGAGAGCTGCGCGGCGTAGCCGCGGCCGAACAGGTTCGACTCGGCGAGCGATCCGGTGAGGATGAAGCTGTCCTGCGTCGAGTAGCCGGCGCCGAACGAGAGCGACCCCGTCGGCTTCTCCACGACCTTGACGTCGAGGTCGAGCTGGTTCGGGTAGTCGGTCTGCTTCGGCTCGAAGGTGACGTCCTCGAAGTAGCCGAGGCCCTTGAGGCGCCGTTTGCTCGTATCGATCGCGCGCGCCGAGTAGAGCTGGCCCTCGACGATCTGCACCTCCCGGCGAACCACGTTGTCCCGTGTGTTCGTGTTGCCGCTGATGCCGACTTCCTTGACGAAGTAGAGCGGGCCGCGCTGCACCTCGAACTCGACGTCGACGATCTGACGGTCCTGGTGCATGTCGGTCTTGGGGCTGACGCTCGCGAAGTAGTAGCCGCGGTCGGTGTAGTGCCGCGTGAGCGAATCGACGTCGGCCGTGAGATACGAGCGGTTGAAGACCGCCCCTTCCTTGAGGCTCAGCATCTCCTGCAGGGCCTGGATGTCGGCGTTGGCGTCGCCCTTGACCGCAATCTTTCCGACGCTGAAGCGCGGCCCTTCCTTCACCGTCACGGTGACGACGAGGCCCCCTTCCTCGACCTCGACGCGCGGCTCCGAGAGCTCGACCTGGAGATACCCCGCGTCGGTGTACCTCTTCTCGACGCCGCGCAGGTCCTGCATGAAGACCGGCTCGGAGTAGGTGCCGGACTTGTCGAGGTACTGCGTGGCGTACGAGTAGAAGTGCCACGTCTTGGTCTTCATGTCGCCGGTGAGCTCGCTCGTCGAGATCGCGTCGTTGCCCTCGAAGCGGATCTCGGTGAGCCGGAGCTTCTCGCCTTCTTCGACCTCGAACGTGACCGCGACGGCTCCCTGCGGGAGCGGCTCGACGCGCTGGCGAACCTTCGCCTGGTAGTAGCCCTCGGCGCGGTACAGCCCCTCGATCCGCGCGACGTTCTCGTAGAGCAGCGGATAGTCGAGTGTCGCGCCGGTCGTGAGCGTGAGCGCGTCGCGGATCTTGTCGCCGGCGATGTTGTCGTTCCCCGAAATCGCGATCTGGCGGACGACGGGGTTCTCCTCGACCTCGAACGTGAGGACGCGGCCGTCCTTCGTCTCCTCGGTCAGCACCTTCACGTTGCGGAAGAAGCCGAGACCGAAGACCTCGCGGACGTCGGCCGCGACCTGCTGCGGGTTGTACGGCTCGCCCGGCTTCGTCGAGATCCGCGCGCGGATCGCGTCGGCCTCGATCCGCCGGTTGCCCTTGATCCGGACGTCCGCGACGCGCTCGGCGGCCGCCGCAGGCCCGCCGCCTCCGCCGAGGAGCTTGGTCGCCGGCACGAGCTTGAACACGACGACGACGCCGGCAGGCTTGCGTTCGGCCTCGACGCTCGCGGTCGCAATCCCGGGCGCCGACTTGAGCGTCGCGAGGTCGGCCTGGCTGAGCGCGGGCTCGTACGGCTGTCCGACCTTCGTCGCGAGCTTCTCGCGCACCGGCGCCGGGACTTCCGGGACCCCTTCGATGCGCACCTCGATCACGGGCGGCTTGGCATCGGTCGCAACGAGCGCGGCAATGCGCTCGGCGAGCTCGCCCACGCGCTCGAGCAGCTCGTCCTCGCTCGCTGCCGTGAAGACGAGGCTCTGCGACGCGACGCCGGGCTGCGTCGCGATGACGCGCGCGTCGAGGCTGAAGCGGCCCGCGAGCTCGGTGAGGCTTCCGGTGACGCCGTATCGAACGCCGAGCTCGCCGGCGACGGTCCGCACGCTGGCGTCGCCGGGGTCCGCGGCGATCCGCGCGCCGGCGCGCTCGCGCACCTGCGCCGGATCGAGAACCGTGACGCGGCCGGTCGCCTCGAGCTTCGCGCGCAGCACGTCGGGGAGCGAGCGCTCGAGATGATCGAGCGGCCGGGCGCTGTTCACACGGAACGGAAAGACGGCGACCTCGACGCTGCCGTGTGTCGGCGCGGCGGCGGGCGCCGGCGGCGCGCCGGCGGCCGGCCGCCCGAGCAGCAACGCGAGGATCAGCCCCGAGAGCAGCGGCAGCAGGGACGGACGTACATGCAACCGGGTCACATCGGCCTTCGGCACTCGGTGCCCTCCGCGACGGAGCACGCTCCGGTGCGGCGGCAACGGCCCGCTCTCCCACCCAGAGCCCCTCCAAGGCAGCCGCAGTCTACCCGTGCGGGAAGCCCCCCGGCAACCCCCAACGCCGACCGTTTTTCGTTGTGAGACGGCAGGTTAAGTGGAAGGCCCGCGCACCGCCCGTTACGCTGTGCGTGCCCGCCGTCCGCGGGCCATGGGGAGGAGTCGTGAAAGCCCTGTTCGCCGCCGCCATCCTGCTCGCCGCCGCAGCCTGCGCTTCGGGCGGCGGCCCCCCGCCGTCGGCCTCGGCCGCGGACGCCGAAACCCGGCAGGCGCAGCCGCCGTGCCTCGGCAACACCGACGGCGACTGTCCGTCGGGAAACCCGCTCAGCGACTTCTAGAACGGCGCGCCGCTACGGCTTCGCGGCGAGAAACTCCTCGATTCGCTGCGCGGCCTCGATGTCGGGCATCTGCACGGGCGGGTGCTTCATCGTGTACGCCGAGATCGGCAGCAGCGGCCCGGCGAGGCCTCGCTCGCGGGCCAGCTTCACGTAGCGCAGCACGTCGATCACGATGCCGGCCGAGTTCGGCGAGTCCTGCACCGAGAGCCTCGCCTCGAGCTCGATCGGCGCGCCGCCGAAGCCGTGGCCTTCGATCCGCAGGAAGCAGACCTTGTTGTCCTTCTGCCAGGGCACGTAGTCGCTCGGGCCGATGTGCACGTTGCCGGCTCCGACGTCGTACGGGAGCTGGCTCGTCACGGCCTCGGTCTTCGACACCTTCTTCGACGCCAGGCGCTCGCGCGAGAGCATGTTGAGGAAGTCCGTGTTGCCGCCCGTGTTGAGCTGGTACGTCCGGTCGATCCGCACGCCGCGGTCGACGAACAGCCGCGCCAGCGTGCGGTGCAGAATGGTCGCGCCGAGCTGGCTCTTGATGTCGTCTCCGGCGCACGGAATCCCCGCGGCGCGGAAGCGCTCGCCCCACGCAGGGTCCGACACGATGAACACGGGAACGCAGTTCACGAGCGACACGCCGGTCGCGAGGCACGCCTCGGCATACGCCGAAACCGCCTTCTGCGAGCCGACCGGCAGGTACGACACGAGGATCTCGGCCCCGCTCTCCGCGAGCACCTTCGCGACGTCGACGGGCGGCTCGTCCGCGACGCGGAACGACTGCGCGTCGGGATAGTCGGCCATGTGCGGCGCAACGCCGTCGTGAACCGGCCCCATCTGGACGATGACGTCGCTCGCAGCGATCCGCGACGTGATGGCCGTCGTGCAGTTCGGCAGCGCGAAGGCGGCCTCGTGCAGCGGACGGCCGACCTTGCGGCAGTCGACGTCGAACGCCGCGACGACCTCGACGGCACCCGGCGCGTAGCCCCCCATCGAGAGGTGCATCAGCCCGACGCCGTCGCGCGCCTCGGGCCGCCCGTAGTGCTCGATCCCCTGGAGCAGCGAACTCGCGCAGTTGCCCACGCCCGCGATCGCGATCTTGATCACCCTCTGGTCGCGCTCCGTGCGTGCCATCGACTGCGCCCCCCTTCTCGCCGTGGTGACACGGCAGCGTCTCGATTTCTTCCTCGATCCGCCCGTGTCTTCGGGCGCCGAGACTACCGGGCGCACGGCCTCCGCTCAAGGCGGGCCCGGGGCAGGGTCCCCTCAGTCGCTCATTCGTACCCGAGGGCGTCCACGATGTTCATGCTCGCGGCCTTTCGCGCCGGATAGAGTCCGAAGAACAGCCCGACCGCGACCGAGACGCCGAAGGCGACGGCCGCGCTCAGCGCGGAGACCGGGACGTCGACGCCGTAGAGAACGCCCGCGTACCACGGCAGGACGGCGCCGATGACGACGCCGGCGATCCCGCCCGCCACGCTGAGGATTCCCGCCTCGAGGAGGAACTGGAGCAGGATGTCGCGGCGGCCGGCGCCGAGCGCCAGGCGGATTCCGATGTCGCGCGTTCGCTCGGTGACGGTGACGAGCATGATGTTCATGATGCCGATCCCGCCGACGAGCAGCGAGACGGCCGCGATCGCGATGAGGCCGAGCGTCACCGCGTCCGAGACGCGCTGCGCGAGGACGAGATAGCCCTGCAGCGACTCGACCTTGAAGCTCGAGAGCGCGCGATGCTGCGACTTGAGCACCGCGCGAACCGAGGCGACCACACCGGGAACCGCCTGCGGACTCTCCGCCTGGAAGTAGACCACGTCGACCGTTCGCACGGGCGAGAGGTTGCGGAAGGTCGAGAACGGGACGATCACGGTGAGCCCCGCGGCCTCGCTCTTCTGCACCGCGGCCGCGCTCTCGACGCCCTCGCGGTAGACGCCAACGACGCGGAAGCGGAGCCCGAAGACGCGCAGCCACTCGTCGTCGCCGGGAGGGCGCTCTCCCCACAAGCGCCTCGCGAGCTCGCGCGAGACCACGCAAACCTTCTCGGCGCTCCGCTCCTCGGCCTCGTTCGGGAAGCGGCCCCAGACGCCGACGAGGTTGCGGACCGGCGCGTACTCGGGCGTCGCGCCGAGCACGTTCACGAGCTCCGGCTCGCCGCCGATCGACATCGTCTCGGCGGAGCTGAGCACCGGCGCCATCGCGCGAACGCCCGGCACACGCGCGCGGAAGAGGTCGAGGTCGGCGAATGCGATCTCCTCGGGATTGACGCCGTCTCCCGTGCCGTACGCGAACACGAGATTCGACCCGACGCCCTCGATCAGTCCGACGACGTAGGCGCGCCCCAGCAGGCCGATCGAGACGACGCTGACGACGCTCGCCGTGCCGATCGCCATGCCGAGCATCGTCAGGCCCGAGCGCCCCCGCTGCCCCGCGAGCCCGTCGAGGGCGAAGCGGAGCAGGAGCCTAAGCCACGCCGTCGTGGGCCCGGCCATCGCGGATCTGGACGAGGCGGCTCGCGACGGCGGCCACCTCGGGGTCGTGCGTCACCATCACGAGCGTCGATCCCGCGGCGTGGAGCCGCTGCAAGATCTCGAGGATCTCCTCCGCCGTTCGGGTGTCGAGCGCTCCCGTCGGCTCGTCGGCGAGCAGGAGCGTCGGGTCGTTCACGAGCGCGCGCGCGATCGCCGCGCGCTGGCGCTGGCCGATCGAGAGCTCGCCGGGCCGGTGCGCGAGGCGCTCGCCGAGCCCCATCTCGACGAGGCGCGCGCGCGCGGCGGCGACACACGCCTCTCGCGTGCGGTCGCGCGCATAGAGCGCCGGCAGCGCCGCGTTCTCGAGGATCGTGAGCTGCGGCAGCAGGTGGAAGGTCTGGAAGACGAAGCCGATCAGTCGGTTGCGCAGCGGAGCGAGCGCGTCGGCGCTCTGGCCCGAGACGCAGGTGCCGCCGAGCTCGTAGCGGCCCTCGTACTCGGCGTCGAGCAGGCCGAGGATGTGGAGCAGCGTCGACTTGCCCGATCCCGAGCGCCCCATGATCGCCACGAACTCGCCGCGCTCGATTCGCAGGTCGACGCCGCGCAGAGCGGCGACGGGAACGCCGTCGCGGCGGTAGGTCTTCGCGACACCCTCGAGCCGAATGACCTCGATCGCGTGCCCGGCGGCGCTCGCTGCCGCGCGCGCGCTAGGAGGCGTGAGCATCGGGCTTCCGGACCTCGACGCGCGCGCCGTCCTCGAGGCCCTGATCGCCGCCGACCACGACGAGGTCTCCGGCCGCGAGGCCCTCGAGCACCTGCGCGGCCGTCACGCTCGAGAGCCCGACGCGGACGGGTGTCGCGCGAACACGGCTGCCGTCGACCTTGAAGACGAGCGTTTCGGAGCCGCGCCGGACCACGGCGTCGGCGGGCACCTGCAGTGTGTCGGGCGACTCGGCGACGATGATCTCGAGATCGACCGTCATCCCCGGCACGAGGCCGTCGGTCGGGGGGTCGAGCACGGCGAGGGTCTCCGAAACCGCCCGGCTCTCCTTCACCACGACGCTCGGCACCACCTCGCTCACGCGGCCGGCGAAGGAGCGGCCGGGATACGCGTTCGACGTCACGTGCACGCGCGCTCCCGGGCCAACGCGCCCGAGGTCGACCTGGTCGACGTTCGCGCGGACGCGAAGGTGCGCGAGGTCCGCGATCGCGAGCAGCGGGTCGCCGACGCGAACCATCTGCCCCTTCTTCGCGTCGGTCCGGTACACCGTCCCCGAGACCGGCGAGGCGGTCTGCGCCGCGCGCTGCTGCTCGGACAGCTCGCGAATCCGGAGATCGAGCGCGTCGAGCCGCAGCGGGACTTCGCGCGAGAGCGATGCGGCGCGCGCGGCGGCGTCGCGGTAGGACGACTCGCTCTCGTCGAAGCGCTGGCGCGTGATGGCCCCCTGCCGGAAGAGCTCGCGGTCGGTCTCGAAGCGCTGCCGCGCGAGCTCGAGGTCGTTTCGGCCCGCGCGCAGCGCCTCCTGCGCCGCGAGCCGGTCGGACTGCGCCGTGGCGAGCTGCGCGCCGGCCGCGGCCGCGTCGATCCGGAGCAGCGGCGCGCCGCGCTCGACGCGCGTCCCGGGGTCGGGGATCTCGACCACGCGGCCGTCGAGGCGCGCTCGCACCTCGGCATCCTCGATCGGCTCGACCTTGCCATTGGTCGAGACCACGACGCGCAGGGGCGCGCTGCGGACCTCGGCGACGCGAACGACGGGCTCGGCAGCTCGCCCGCACGCGAGCGACGCGGCGCACGAAGCGAGGATCGAGACGGCGAGGACGCGGCGGAGCATGGCGGGAACGTACACGCTCGCCGGTCAGTTCTGCGACTGCGCCGGCGATGCGAGCGCGCCGAGGGCGCGCGCGAGCGTCCCGGTTTCGCGGTGGAGCTGCCCCCACACGACGACGCGGTCGATCGGTGCGTCGATCGCGGCGCCCTCGGCGCGAACGTCGTCCGCGAGCGCGGAGAGGGCTTCGTCGAGGCCGGCGCGGTCCGCACGCAGCGCGAGCTCCGCCAGCCGCAGCCGCTCTCGCGAGACGGCGGCGCGGCGCTCGGCGAGCGCGGGCGTCTGACTTCCCGACTCGAGGCGCTGCGCCAGCTCGCGCACCCGCGCGCGGCGCGTCTCGAGCACCTGCCGGTAGCGAAGGCGCGCGATCTCGGCCGACTTCGCCGCGCCCTCGACCGCGTACTCGTTCTTCAATCCCTGAAATAGAGGAACATCGACGTTGACGCCGACGCGAACGGCGTCGGGATAGTTGTCGTAGCGCTTCACGCCGTAGTGCGAGTAGCCGCCGCGGACGGCGACGGTCGGCAGGTGTCCTGCGCGCGCGACGGCGATCCCTTTCTCCTCCGCCTTTCGCCGCAGGTCGAGGACACGGAGCTCGGGCGAAGCGGTGACGTCCTGCTCCGGGCCGTAGCCGGCGGACGTGTCGGGAAGGCTCGCGGCGTCGAGCCGGTCGGGGGCCGCGAGCGCGCCGCGCCCCATCGCAAGACCGAGCGCGGCCCGCGCGCTCCGCGCCTCGGCCGCGCGCGTGGCCGCCTCGACGCGCGCTTCTTCGAGCAGGAGCGCCGCGTGCTCGCGGTCGGCCGGCCGCACGCGGCCGGCCGCGAGCAGAAGGCCGGCCT
>JAYRMX010000072.1:0-10243 GCA_041912475.1 Myxococcota bacterium | reverse complement strand
CGTGCGGCGGCGTGCAGCGCCGCCGCCATGTCGCGGCCCTGTGCCCGCGCGGCGCGCAGCGCCCGCGCGGGCACCTGCTCGAGGGTGAGCTGCGCCGACCAGCGCGCCATCGCCTCGAGGTGCGACGGCGCTCCGCCCCCTTCCCCGCCGGCCGTCAGGCGGAGCCTTCGCGCGCCCGCGCGCTCACCACGGGCCGTCGCGCAGATGCTTGCGCGCGACCTCGGCCCAGGGCCCCTCCGGCACGAGCTGCACGTAGCGCTCCCAGTGCGGGCGCGCGGTGCGGTGGAGGCCGAGCTTCTCGTAGAGCAGCGCGAGGTTGAGCCGGGCGTCCGCGAAGAGCGGGTCGATCCTCGCCGCGTCCTTGTAGTGCCGCAGCGCGCCCTCGTTCCGGTCCTCCTCTTCGAGGACGTTCGCCAGATTGAAGTGCGCCTCGAGGTGGTCGGGCGCGAGCGCGAGCGCACGGTCGAAGCAGGCCCGCGCGTCGGGGCGCCGGCCCTGGTTGTAGAGAACCGTGCCGAGGTTGCAGTGCGCGTCGGCGAAGTCGGGGTCGAGCTCGATCGCACGCCGATAGGCCGCGATCGCGGCGGCGTAGCTCTTGGGATCCGAGTCGGCCGCGCACCCCCGTTCGAACCACGAGAGCGCGGTCTCGGCCGTGCCGGGCAGCGCCGAGACGCGCTCCTCGCCCGCGGGGCGGAAGTCGAACACGAGCTGCCCGTCGGGCTCGAGCAGCAGACCTTCGTGCGAGACGACGACGGCCTCCGGACCGTCGCCGAGCAGCCGCAGCCGCAGCAGCGGCCGATCGACGTCGGGCATCCGGCGGCGAAGCCCGTCGACCGTCCGCCGGATCCGCTGCATCGGGACGCCGCGCGCGAGCAGCGCGAGCGCCGCGCGCATGCCCAGCAGGTCCTCGAAGGCGAAGGCCGCCTGTGCGTCGCGACCGGCGCTCGGGCGCACGAAGGCGGTGCGCTCCCAGTAGCGAAGCCGCGACGCGGAGATCCCGAGGATGCGGATCACATCGCTTGACGAGTACGCTCTCACCCGCGCGCGAGCTTACCGCGCGCGTGCGGCCAGTGGCGCAGAAATCGGAGAAAAAGTTGGCGGAAACGGACGGGAGTCGAACCCGCAGAATCCGTGTCGCCACGAACTCGCCGCGTTTTGAAGACGCGCCCTCGGACCGCCGCGGTACCGCTTCCGCCGGCGAAGCTACCACACGCGAGAACGCGTCCGGAGGCTCACGCTGAGCTCGCTGTCGGCCGTCGCGTTCGCCGCATGGCAGCCGGAGCCCGCACTGCTCGCGCTGCTCGCCGCGGCCGCCGCCTGCTACGCGCGCGGGTTCTGCGCGCTCCGGCTTCTCGATCCGCGCCGCTTCCCGACCTGGCGGGCCTGCGCGTTCGGTGCGGGGCTCGTCGCCGTCTGGATCGCCCTCGGCTCCCCGCTCGACGGCCTCGCGGGGCTCTCGCTCGGGGCGCACATGCTCCAGCACGGGCTGCTCATGATGGCGGCGCCACCCCTGCTGCTGCTCGGCGCACCGCTCGCGCCCGTCCTGCGCGGCCTGCCGCATGGCGTGCGAACCGAGATCGCGGGCCCGCTGCTCGGGTCGAAAGGCCTTCGCCGCGCGGCGCGCGCACTCGTCCACCCCGTCAGCGGATGGCTCGCGCTCGCGGTCGCGACGTGGGCGTGGCACTTGCCCGCGGCCTACGAGCTCGCGCTCCGCTCTCCCGCCTGGCACGCGTTCGAGCACGCCTGCTTCTTCGGATCGGCTCTCCTGTTCTGGTGGCCGGTCGTGCTGCCGTTCCCTTCGCGCGCCGTCTGGCCGCGCGCCGCGATGATCCCGTACCTCGTGCTCGCCGATCTGCAGAACACGGCCTTCTCCGCTCTCTTCGCATTCTCCGATCGGGCGCTCTACCCGGGCTACGCGGCCGCAGCCGGGCTCTTCGGCCGATCGCCGCTGTCCGATCAGGCCGACGCCGGCGCGCTCATGTGGATTCTCGGCTCGGCCGCATTCCTGGCGCCGATCGGATTCGTCGTGCGCGAGGTGCTCGCACCCGCGGTGCGGCCACGAGGCGCGGGCGCGGCCGCCCCGCGACGCGCCGTTCGGGGCCACGAGACACGTCGCATTCGGCTGGCGTCGCGCGCGCGCGCGGCGCTTCGGTCGCTCGCGCTCCGCCGCGGCGTGCAGGCCGCAGCCCTCGCGCTCACCGCAGCCGCCGTCGCCGACGGCCTCATCGGGCCTCGAATGAGCGCGATGAACCTCGCTGGCGCTCTGCCGTGGGTCTGGTGGCGCGGCCTCGTCGTGCTCGGCGCCCTCGGCGCGGGGAGCCTGTTCTGCTTCGCGTGTCCGTTCATGCTCGTTCGGGATGCGGCGCGGCGCTGGCTTCCGGCGCGCCGCCGCTGGCCCCGGCGCCTGCGGTCGAAGTGGCTCGCAGCGGCGCTGCTCGGCGGCTTGCTCGCCGCCTCCGAGGCGTTTTCCCTCTGGGACGACCCGCGCGCGACGGCCATCCTCGTCGCCGGCTACTTCGCCGCGGCCGTGGCCGTCGACGGCGCCTTCCGCGGCGCGAGCTTCTGCAAGTACGTGTGTCCGATCGGGCAGTTCCAGTTCCTCGCGGCGACGCTCTCGCCGCGCACGGTGAAGGTGCGCACGCCGGCGACGTGCCGGACGTGTGCGACCCGCGACTGCATCCGCGGCGGGCCGAGCGGGCGCGGCTGCGAGACGGGGCTCTTCGCTCCCGCGAAGGTCGGCAATCTCGACTGCACGTTCTGCCTCGACTGCGTGCGCGCCTGCCCGCACGACAACGTGGCGCTCGCCCGCACGGCGCCGGGCCGCGAGCTCACGGACGACGCGCCGCGATCGTCGCTCGGCCGGCTCTCGCGCCGGCCCGACGTCGCGGCCCTCGCGCTCGTCTTCGTCGCGGGGGCGTTCACGACCGCGGCCGCGATGATCGCTCCCGTCGGCGCCGCGATCGGCCGCCTCGCCGTCGCGACCGGCTCGCGCCCGCTCGCCGAGGCCCTGTTCTTCGGCGCCGGGCTCGCCGCCGCTCCGGCGTTCGCGATCGCAGCCTGCGCGCACGCGAGCGCGCGGCTTTCCGGCGCGGCGTCCCGCGAGGCCGCTCTCCGCGCTCGCCTGTGCCTCGCGCTCGTGCCGCTCGGCCTCGGGATGTGGGCCGCGCATTTCGTGTTCCACTTCGCGACCGCGGCCTCGAGCCTCGTTCCCGTCGCGCAGCGAATCGCGCAGGACCTCGGCCTTCGCCTCTTCGGCGCTCCCGACTGGCGCATGGCGCAGCCGGGCGCGCCGGCGGACCTTCTCCTCGGCCTCGAGATCCTGCTCCTCGATCTCGGCCTCCTCCTCACCCTCGCTGCCGGCTGGCGCATCGCGGAGCGGGCCGCTGCCACGCCCCGCCGTGCGCTCGCAGCGTTCGCTGCGCCGGGGCTCCTCGGCTTCGCGCTCTGGGTCCTCGGCCTGTGGATCCTCTCCGAGCCCATGCAGATGCGCGGGGCGATGGCGCACGGATGAGGGTCGACGCGCGCAGGCTCGCACCCGTCGCAATGCTCGTCGCCGCGCTCGCCGCGCCCGCGGCCCGATCCGACGGCGGCCGCGTCTGTGCGAGCCAGGCCGAGGACGGCGTTCGGGCCACGCTGCTCACGTCGCCGACACCGCTTCGTGTCGGACGCGCCGAGCTCGTCTTCGTGGTCGAGGATGCCGGCGGGCGCGCGGCGGACCTTGCCGCCGGCGTGCGCCTGCGGCTTCGGGCCGCGGACGGCAGCGTCCGCGACCTCGACGCGGCCCGCAGCGCCGGTGCGGGCGGCGAAGTCTACGCCGCGACGGCCGATTTCGGTGCGACCGGACCGATCGAGATCGAGGCGCGCGCCGGCCGGGCCGCCGCGCGCTGCCGAATCGAGGTGGAGCCCGCAGCGCCGCGGATCCTCGCGCACTGGCCGCTGGTCGCGTTTCCCCCGCTCGCCGTCGCGCTGTTCGTGACGAGCCGCCTCCTCGCGCGGCGGCGCCCCCGGCGACCGCGTCAGCTCGCGGCGTAGCGCGCGTCGCGGGGAGATCCGCTCTGCGTCCTGCGAACGCCGCGCCCGTTCGCCGACAGGTGCACGAGCAGGTGGTGCACGTCCTCGGCCGCCTCGGGCTCGCCGATCGCCTCGGCCCAGCCCTCGGCAGTCCGCGCTTCGCGGTCGGTCGCGAGGCGCGCGAGGAGCTTTCGCTGCAGCGCGAGAACGCCCGCGGCCGCCTTCTTCCCGGCCTCGACGCCCGGCTGGTGGTAGGCGTTCACGTTCACGAGCGAGCCGTAGAAGCCGACGGCCCGCTCGAAGAGAGCGATCAGCACGCCGATCGAGAACGCGTCGGCTCTCTCCACCGTCACGAGGACCGACTCGCGCCCGCTCTCGTGCAGCGCACGGCGGGTTCCGAGCAGGAGCCCCTGCAGGTAGTCGCCTGCGAGCGTTCCCGGCTCCACCTCGATCGCGGCCCCGCCCGACGCGAGGACCTGGATGAAGACGGCGTAGAAGTTGTCGACGCCGTCGCGGAGCTGCTGCACGTACGCGTGCTGGTCGGTCGAGCCCTTGTTCCCGTAGACCGCGATGCCCTGCGCAACCTCCCTGCCCGCGAGATCGAGGCGCTTGCCGAGCGATTCCATCACGAGCTGCTGCAGATACCGCGACAGCAGGAGGAGGCGGTCCTTGTACGGCAGGATCACCATGTCCTTGCGCCCGGCGCCGCCCGTCCCCCAGTACCACGCGCCGGCGAGCAGCGCGGCAGGATTGCTTCGCGTGTCCGCCCTGCGCGTCACGGCGTCGCAGGCCGCCGCGCCGCGCAGCAGCGCGCGCACGTCGAGCCCCCGCAGGGCGGCCGGCAGCAGGCCGACGGCGCTCGTCTCGCTCGTTCGCCCTCCCACCCAGTCCCACATCGGGAAGCGTGCGAGCCAGCTCTCCTGCTGCGCCACCCGATCGAGCTGCGAGCCCTCGCCGGTGATCGCCACCGCATGACGAGCGAAATCGAGGCCCGCCTCGCGGAAGGCCGCGTTCGCAACCAGCATCCCGTTGCGCGTCTCCGGCGTCCCGCCGGACTTCGAGATCACGACGACCAGCGTGCTGGCGAGCCTTGCGCCGAGGCCGTCCAGCACGCGCTGCATGCCGTCGGGGTCGGTGTTGTCGAAGAAATGGACGCCGAGACGGTCACGCTTCGGATCGCCGAGCGCGTCGTGGACGAACATGGGACCGAGCGCGGAGCCGCCGATTCCGATCGACAGCAGATCGGTGAAGCGCGCCCCGCCGGGAGGCCGGACTGCTCCGCGGTGCACGTCTGCGGCGAACGCCTCGACGCGCGCGAGCGTGGTTTCGATCGCCTGCGCGATTTCGGGCGACGGCGCGAGGCCCGGCGCGCGCAGCCAGTAGTGGCCGACCATGCGCTGCTCGTCCGGGTTCGCGATCGCGCCGCGCTCGAGCTCGGCCATCGCCGCGTACGCCGCCTGCAGCCGCGGCTCCATCCGCGCCCAGTAGCCGTCGTCGAACGCCATGCGGCTCACATCGACGGCGAGCCCGATCTCCTCGCAAACGCACAGATGATCGCAGTAGCGCCGCCAGAGCCGGCCGTCTTCGCTGCCGCCGCTCATCGCACTCTCCTCCCGCGGGCGTTCCGGTGCGCCGCGGCGCCGCACGGCATCGCTGCGATCCTCATTCCGGCTCGCCGACGATCGTGACCGAGAAGGTCCGCGCGGGGGCGACGTTCTTCTCGAAGGGACGGCGGTAGACGAGCCACAGCGGTGTCGCCCCCGTCTTCGTCACGCGAAAGCCGAGGTGCTCGGTGCCGCCCTGCCCGAGCGCCGGGCCGCTGGGCTCGAAGCGCGCCGCGCCCACCGACTCGATGCCGCCGGGATCGCCCGGCGCACGCTGCCACGCGTAGCCCGTCGTCGGGTTTCCGGGCAGTGCGACGTCGAGCATCGTCCCGACCGGAACCTGGATCGAACGTCCCGCGTCGGCCTCGGTCACGACCCACGCCGGCCGCGTGGGAGCCGGCGCGCCGGCGCAGGCTCCCGCGCCGAGCGCGACCAGCACGGCGGCAAGGGTGCGCGCGCCTCTCACGCGAGCGGCCGCCAGCGGTGCCCGGGCTCGAGCAGCGCGTTCGCGGCGTCGGGCCCCTCCGAGCCCGCCGCATACGGCGGCGGCTCGCCCGAGCGCCACGCGTCCAACACCGGCTGCAGGATCTGCCATGCGAAGTCGACCTCGTCGTAGCGGATGAATGGCGAGCGGTCGCCTTCGACCGCATCGAGCAGGAGCTGCTCGTACGCCGCGTACTCGACGTCGCCCTTTTCGAGATACGGCGTGTGGAGCGTCACCGGACGCGTCTCGAGAGTGAGCCCCGGCTGCTTCGCAAAAGCGACGAGGTCGATCGCTTCGTTCGGCTTGATCCGGAAGACGAGCCAATTGGGGTCGAGCCTCTGTCCGTCGATCTCGCGGAACAGCATCCGCGGCGGCTCCCGGAACTGGAACGCGACCTCCGTCACGTCGGACGCGAGGCGCTTCCCGCTCCGGAGATAGAACGGAACGCCGCGCCAGCGCCAGTTGTCGACGTAGAGCCGTAGCGCCGCGTAGGTCTCGGTCGTCGATCCCGGCCGGATTCCCGGCTCGTCTCGATACGCCGGCACGTCTTCGCCGCGGCAGCGCCCGCGGCCGTACTGCCCGCGAACCGCGGAGCGGGCGACGTCGTCGGCCCCGATCTCCCGCACCGCGCGCAGGACCTCGACCTTGTGCTCGCGCAGCACGTCGGCGTCCCAGACCGGCGGCGGCTCGAGCGCGGCGAGCGTGAAGAGCTGCATCAGGTGGTTCTGGAGCATGTCGCGCGTCGCGCCCGCGCCGTCGTAGTAGCTCACGCGCCCCTCGAGACCGAGCGTCTCGGCCGCCGTGATCTGGACCTGTGAGACGTAGCGCGAGTTGAGCAGCGGCTCGACGAACCCGTTCGCCAGCCGGAAGACGAGGATGTTCTGCGCCGTCTCCTTGCCGAGGAAGTGGTCGATCCGGAGCACCTGCGGCTCGCTCCAGTGCTCGGAGATGCTCGCGTCGAGCGCCCGCGCCGACGCGAGATCGACGCCGAAGGGTTTCTCGATCACGAGGCGTCGCCACGCGCCGCCGTCGGCGCGATGCAGCCCCGCCGCAGCGAGCCCGCTCGCCGCTTCGGCGAAGATCTTCGGGGGAAGCGCGAGATAGAACGCCGCGCTGCCCCGGATCGCGCGGGCGAGCGCCGCCGTTCCGCCCGCGGAGAAGTCGCCCGCCACGTACGAGATGCGCGACGAGAAGCGCCGCCACAGCGCGTCGTCGTAGCCCGGCGCGAAGCGCTGGAGCCGATCGCGAACGTGCGCGCGAAACTCCTCCGCCCGCCAGTTCTCGACCGCGAAGCCGACGAGGTCGAGATCCGGCAGCCGGCCCGTCTGCTCGAGGTGGAACAGCGCGGGAAACAGCAGGCGCCCGGCGAGGTCGCCCGAAGCGCCGCAGATCACGAGTGCCGGAGCCGAGGACACCGCTCCCCCTTCGGCGGGCGCGCCGCGAGACGGCGGCGCTGCGGCAGGATAACCCCGAAGTCGCCGGAAAAAAGGGAGATCTCACCCGGGCCGCCGCCGCCACACGGTTGCGAGCGGAGGCGGAATCGGCTGCACTCCCGGCATCAGCCCGGGAGGAACGGTGGCGACGAAGCCCAGCGTCGTGATCAGCTTCAAGGACATCTCCGTCAACGACAGCATCCGCGAAACGCTCGAGGCCGGTTGCCAGCGGCTCGCGGGCGAATTCCCCGAGACGACGCGCTTCGAGCTGACGCTCTCCCCCGACGGCGCGGGCCACATGGCGCACGCGCACGTCACCGGGCGCAGCACCGAGGTGGCGACGCACGCCCGCGGCGTCGAGCTCGGCGAGGCCGCCGACAAGCTCCTCGACAAGCTCGAGCGCCAGCTGCGCCGCGTGCACGACAAGCACGTCTTCGCGCCTCGCCGCGACGCGCAGAAGTCCAACCCCAAGCGCAAGCCCTGACCGGGGCGCCGGCCGTCAGACCACCGTCTCCGCCGCGCGTAGCGCCGCGCCCGTGAGCGACGTGCGGCAGGCTGCGACCGCCTCGGGAGGTCCCGCCGCGACGACCCGGCCGCCCGCGGGTCCGCCTTCCGGGCCCATGTCGACGACGAAGTCGGCGCGGCGCACGAGGTCGATGTTGTGCTCGACGACGACGACGCTCGCTCCCACGTCGATCAGCGCATCGAGGCAGCCGATCAGCACCTCGACGTCGGCCGCGTGTAAGCCCGTCGTCGGCTCGTCGAGGACGTAGAGCGTATTCGGCCGCCCGCCGGCGAGCGCGAGCGCGAGCCGCAGCCGCTGCGCCTCGCCGCCCGACAGCGTCGAGAGCGGCTGCCCGAGCGTGAGATAGCCGAGTCCGACGCGCAGGAACGGGTCGAGGCGGTCGGCGACGCTCCGGTCCGAGGCGAACACGCGCGCCGCCTCGGCGAGCGTGAGGCCCAGGACGTCGACGATCGTCCGGCCCTCGAGGCGCACGCCGAGCGCTTCGGGCCGGTAACGAGCGCCGCTGCACGCGACGCACGGAACGAGCACGTCGTCGAGGAACTGCATGTCGACGACCACCTCGCCGGCGCCCTCGCACGCTTCGCAGCGGCCGCCGGGGACGTTGAACGAGAACCAGCCCGGCCCCGCGCCGAGCGCCTTCGCCTCGCGCGTCTGCGCGAACGCGCGCCGGATGCCGTCGAACGCTTTCGACACGGTCGCCGGATTCGAGCGCGAGCTTCGCGCCGGCGCCGCCTGCTCGACGACCACGACCTCGGCGACCGCGCTCGCCCCCTCGATCGCGTCGCACGCACCGCGGTCGGGGTCGCGGCGCAGGTGTCCCACGAGGACCGACCGGACGAGCGTCGACTTCCCGGCGCCGGACACGCCCGTCACGGCGACGAGCTGGCCGAGCGGAATCTCGACCGTGACGTCGCGAAGGTTGTTCGCGCGCGCACCGACGATGCGCAGCGAGCCGCGCGCGGGTCTTCGCCGGCGCGGCGCCTGCTCGAGCTCGCCGCGCAGCGCGCGTCCCGTGACCGAGTGCGGGTGCCGCCTCACGTCGCCGACCGTCCCTTCGACGACGATCTCGCCGCCGAGGCGTCCGGCGCCCGGCCCGAGATCGACGACGTGGTCCGCCGCGGCGACGACGTCGAGCGCGTGCTCGACCACCACCACCGTGTTGCCTCCGTCGCGGATGCGGCGCAGCACCGAGAGCAGGCGTGCGACGTCCCGCGCATGAAGGCCGATCGACGGCTCGTCGAGAACGTAGAGCGTTGCGGTGAGCGTTCCGCCGAGGGCGGTCGCGAGCTGGATGCGCTGCGCTTCGCCGCCCGAGAGCGTTCGCACCTGCCGGTCGAGCGCGAGATAGCCGAGGCCGACGTCGAGCGCGGTTCGCACCCGTGCGCGCAGCGCTGCGAGCACGCGCTCGGCACGCGCCTCCTGCTTCGGCGAGAGGCGAAGCGCGCCGAGCCATGCGTCGAGCTCTTCGATCGTGAGGCGCGAGACGCTGGCGATGTCCCGCCCGCCGACCTCGACGGCGCGCGCGTCGGCCTTGAGCCGCGTCCCTCCGCACGCGGAGCACGAATCGTAGCGGCGGTAGCGCGCGAGCAGGACGCGGTTCTGCACCCTGTAGCGCCTCTCCTCGAGGTACTCGAAGAAGCCGCGGACGCCGTACCAGTCGCCGCCGTCGCCTTCGAGAACCAGGCGCCGCTGCTCGGCCGAGAGCTCGGCGAACGGGACGTCCTTCGGAATCCCGAGCCGCCGGCACGCGCGCAGCAGGTCGCGCTGGCAGGGCTTTCCCGATGGCGAGTTGAAGACGACG
Organism: Myxococcota bacterium; assembly: GCA_041912475.1. Lineage (GTDB taxonomy): Bacteria > Myxococcota_A > UBA9160 > UBA9160 > UBA9160 > MYXO. The sequence goes on along the minus strand of JAYRMX010000072.1, from coordinate 384 downwards.
ATCGGCGATTCGGCGATGCTCTTCGACGGGTCGGGGACCACGCGCTCCCACTCGATCCCCGGGATGCGCCCGAAGCCCTGGCACGGCTCGCACGCGCCGAGCGGGCTGCCGAAGGAGAAGAGCGCCGGGACCGGCGGAGAGAAGGTGCGCCCGCAGCCGTCGCACGCGAAGCCCTCGCGGTGCAGCGTGCGCTCGCCCGTCTCCGAGACGACGACGGCGACACCCGCGCCGCGAACGAACGCCGTCGCGACCGCCTCCGCGAGCCGCGTTCGCGCCGCCTCCGAGACCGCGAGCCGGTCGACGAGCAGCAGGGCCTGCGCGCGCAGGCTCGCGAACGCGCGCACCGGCGTCTCGGCGAGATCGACGGGCCTGCCATCCGCGCCG
>JAYRMX010000071.1:0-4902 GCA_041912475.1 Myxococcota bacterium | reverse complement strand
CGAGGTAGCCGCGGTGCCGCGGCACGAGCTCGCGCAGGTATCCGACGTCGTGCGCGAACACGTGCGACATCACGAGGACCGAGCTCTCGGGATCGGGAGCGAGGGTCTCGACGAGGCGCCCCGGGTCGCAGGCGACGACGCGAACCGCACCCGGAAAGCGCTCCGGCCGCGCGAGCGCGGGCCGCAGATCGGCGACCGTGGCGTCGAACCCGAGGCGAACCGCGAGCCGCACCACGGGCAGGGCGTCGCTTCCCGCGCCGAGAACGAGCAGCTCGGGCGGCGGGAACAGGGCCTCGACGAGCGCCTCGACCGCACCCTCCGTCGTGCGAACCGACACGATTCGGTTTCGGCGATCCACGATCGCTGCGGCCGCGGCCCGCCCGAGCTCGGCGGCGAGCGCGGCGTCGTCGACGTCGCCGCCGCTCTCGCCTCGCGCGGTTCGCCAGCAGCGCGAGCCGACGCGCACCGCGCCGTCCGAGCCGAAGACGGTGGCGAGCGCGAACGGCTCGCGCCGCGCGAAGCAGCGCGAGGCGAGCGCGAGGTGGCCTCCGTCCGGGCGCTCGGGAACGCGCTCGATCAGAACCTCGATCTTTCCCCCGCATCCGGAACCGAGGCCGAAGACGAGCTCTTCGTCGGTGCTCGCGTCGTAGGCGACGGCCAGCGCGCGGCCGCTCTCGAGAGCTCCCCGCGAGCGCTCGGCGAGGTCCGCCTCGAGGCACCCGCCCGAGACCAGGCCGACGCGAGCGCCGCCCGCGGCGATCAGCATGCGCGCGCCGGGCCGGCGGTACGCCGGCCCCGCAACGCGCACCACGGTGACGAGCGCCGCGTACCGGCCCTCGGCGCGCACGCGCTCGAAGGCCGCGAGCAGCTCGCGAAGATCTCTCACCGCCCCGCCGCCGCGCTTCGGATCCGCGACCCGCCGCCGCACCGCACGAGCCGAGCCTTGCCACGCACCGCGATCTTCACGCCCGGGCGGTCTCCTCGCGCCCACGATACCCGATCGGCGCTCGCGCGCGGCGTCTCGCGGCGCTCGTCGCGAGACGCGCTGCGCCGCGACGCCCGCGTCGGCTACGGTGGCTGCGTCGCGCGAACCGGAGGCATCGTGACGTTCACGCATCGCGGAGTGGTCGAGGGCTTCTACGGGCCGCCGTGGAGCGACGAAGATCGGCGCTGGATGGTCGAGCGGATGGGGCGCTGGGGGATGAACCGCTACGTCTACGCGCCGAAGAACGACCCGCTGCACCGCGACCGCTGGCGCGAGCCGTACTCCGACGACCGCATGCGCGAGTTCGCCGCGCTCGTCGCGCACGGCGAAGAGCACGGCGTCGGCGTCGCGTTCGCCCTCTCTCCGGGGCTCTCGATCCGCTACTCGTCGCGCGAAGACATCGCGCTGCTCGCGGAGAAGTTCCGCGGCTTCGCCCGCGCGGGGGCGCGCTCGCTCGCGCTCTTCCTCGACGACGTTCCGTCGCGCCTCGTCCACGAGGACGACCAGCGCCGGTTCGCGAGCCTCGCCGACGCGCACGTCGCGCTCGCGACGACGCTGCGCGAGGCGCTCGGCCCCGACGTCTCGTGGTGGCTGTGCCCGACCGATTACCTCGGCACCGGCTCGTCCGCGTACCTCGAGACGCTCGGCCGCGGCCTGCCGCGCGAGATCGAGGTCGGATGGACCGGCCGCACCGTGTGCAGCCCCGCGATCGCGTGCGCGGAGGCGCGGGCCCGAACGACCGCGCTGCGGCGTCGCCTGCTCCTCTGGGACAACGTTCCGGTCTCGGACGGACCGATGCGCTTCGTGCTGCACCTCGGCCCGTACGGCAGGCGCGACGCCGACCTCGGCGAAGTCGCGAGCGGCGTCCTTCTCAATCCGATGCAGCACGCCCGCGCATCGGCGGTCGCCATCCGCACCGCCGCGGACTTTCTCGCCGATCCGAAGCGATACGACCCGGAGCGGTCGTGGAAGGCTGCGCTCGACGAGATCGGCGAGGGCGCGCCGGAGAGCTTCGCCGTGTTCGCCGAGGCGCACCGCTTCTCGGCGATCTGGCCCGAGCACCGCGACCGCCCGCTCGAAGAGGGACTCGGCGCACTTCGCGCAGCGCTCGCGCGCGGCGACGCGCAAGAGGAGATCGCGTCGCTGTCGGCGCTGTGCGACGAGCGCGCCTCGTGCGCCGGTCGGCTTCGCGAGGGCCTCGCGGACCGTTCGCTCCTCACGGAGATCGAGCCGTGGATCGAGTCGCATCGCATCGAGACGCAGCGCATTCGCTGGGCGCTCGACGCGGTCGCGTCGCTCGCGGGAAGCGGCGGCGGGGCGACGCGGGTCGCCGCGCTCCTGGCGCTCGAGGTCCGCCTCGGCACCGAGGCGCAGCCCCGCCACGCGAGCTACGGCCCGCGCCGCGTCCTCTATCCTCAGCTCGCGTCGATGGCCGAGGAGGCGATGGCGCTCGGGAGCGATCCGGCGCTCGTTCGCGGGCGCTGTCTCGCCGACGAATTCGTCGCGCTCGCCGAGGACCTCGCGCTCGAGCGCCTCGCACCGAACTCGGCCGGGCGCTGACCGGCGCTCGGGCCCGACGCGCCGCGCAATCGCCTCCCCGGATGGGTTACGATGCGGCAGCAGCCGCCGCCGGGGACCATGCCGACCGACGCCGCCCTATCGACCCTCGATCGCGAAGCCGCGCTCGGACGGCTCGACGCGAGCGTCTTCGACTGCGTCGTGATCGGCGGCGGAATCACGGGCGCCGGCGTCGCGCGCGCGGCTGCGATCCGCGGGCTCTCGGCCGCGCTGCTCGAGACCGACGACTTCGCCGCCGGAACGTCGAGCCGCTCGTCGAAGCTCATCCACGGCGGGCTGCGATACCTCGCGCAGGGCGACGTGGCCCTCGTGCGCGAGACGGCGCTCGAACGCAAACGCCTTCACGCGCTCGCGCCGCACCTCGCCGAGCCGTGCTGGATGCTCGTCCCCGCGCGCTCGCGCGCCGGCCTGCTGAAGTTCCGCGCAGGGATCGGAACCTACGAGGCGCTCGGCGCGGTCGACGAGGCCGACCGGCACCGGAACTGGGGTGCGGACGAGCTCGAGCGCGGCGAGCCGCTCCTGCGGCGCGACCGTACGCCCTTCGCCTGTCTGTATCGCGAGTACCTCACCGAGGACGCGCGCCTCGTGCTCGCGAACCTGCGCGACGCGAAGCGGCGCGGCGCGGAGGCGCTCGCGCACGTGAAGGTCGTCGCGATCGTCCGGGAGGCGGGGCGAGCGGCCGGCGTCGTTGCGCGCTGCGGCCTCACGGGCCGCGAGATCCGTGTCCGCGCGCGCTGCATCGTGAACGCCGCGGGCCCGTGGGTCGAAGCCGTACGGCGTCTCGAAGACGCGGCCGCTCCGTCTCTTCTCCACCTCTCGAAGGGCGTTCACGTCGTGCTGCCGGCGCAGCGCCTCCCGATTCGGCACATCGTCGTGCTCCCCGCGCCCGATCGGCGGTCGATCTTCGCCGTCCCGCGCGGAGACGTCGTCTACGTTGGAACCACCGACACCTCGTACACGGGAGCCACCGAGATCTGGCCGGCGATCACGCGCGCCGACGTCGCGTACTTGCTCGAGCCGATCGCGCGCGCGTTCGACGTCGCGCCGGTTCGGCCCGAGGAGTGCGTCGCGGCGTGGGGAGGCCTTCGCCCGCTGATCGCGCAGCCGGGAAAGCCTCCCACGGAGATCTCGCGCCGCGACGAGGTCTGGGTCGGCCCGGCCGGCGTCGTCACGATCGCGGGCGGGAAGCTGACCGGGTACCGGAAGATGGCGGAGAGCGTGGTCGAGCGGGTCGCGGAGATCCTCGGCACGACGCTGCGCGCGCCGGGCCCGGAGGATCCTCTTCCGGGCGGAGACTTGACCGGCGGCCTCGACGCGCTCGCGGCGGCGCTCGCGCGCGGCTTTTCGCTCTCCGCGCTCGCGGCCTCGCGACTCGCGCGCCTCTACGGGAGCGAGGCGGAGTCGGTCGCCAAGGCCGGGCCGGCGCCGATCCTTCCCGGCGGCCGCGTGATCGAGGGCGAGGTCGCGTGGGCGATCGGCGAGGAGGGCGCCGCGACCGTCTCCGACGTCCTCTACCGCCGGACGCGCGCCGCGCTCTACGAGCCCGAGGAGCGCGCGGCGCTCGTCCGGCCCGTCGCGGAGCGGATGGCGGCGCGGCTCGGCTGGTCCGAGGGCCGGCTCTGGGAAGAGATCGCGACGACGATGTCCGCCCTCACGCGGGACCTCGCCTTCCGGACGGAGAGCGCCTGAGCGGACTCGAAGACGGCGTCGCCGGTGGCGCCCGCTCGGGCTTCCGGCATGATCGGTGTCCGTGAGCCCGGAGCCCGCGCGGCGCGTCCTCGTGATCGTCTCCGACCGAATCGGCGACGTCATCTTCTGCACGCCCGCCCTTCGCCTGCTTCGCGAGGCCGAGCCGGGCGCGCGCATCGAGGTCATGGCGCAGAGCGAGGCCGCGGCGCAGGTGCTGCGCGGCAATCCCTGCATCGACCGCGTCTTCCTGTGCGACGAAGTGCAGGCGGTCGCAGCGACGACGCGCTTCGACCGTCTCATCGATCTCAAGGCGAACAAGGTCGCGCGTCACACGGCCGAGCTCCTGGGCGTCGCTGCCGAGCGCATCCGCCGCGGAGGCCCCGAGCACGAGGCCGGGATTGCGCTCGCGTGCGTCGCGCGCGCGACCGGCGCCGAGCGTGGCGCGGCGCAGCGTCCGTACGAGCTGTACCCGGGCGCCTCGGACCACGCGCGTGTCGCCGCGCTCCTCGGCGAAGCGGGCGTGCAGGACGGCGACGTCCTCATCGGCCTGCACATGGGATGCAACCGCGTCGCGCGCCGCGGCTGGAAGCTGTGGAAGCCGCTCACGCACCCGAAGGCCTGGCCCGTCGAGCGCTTTCACGCGCTCGCGG
>JAYRMX010000070.1:0-11036 GCA_041912475.1 Myxococcota bacterium | reverse complement strand
GTCTACTACTTCGGCGACTTCGATCCGAAGGTGAGTGCGGTCTGCACGCGGCTGCTGCGCGCAGGAGACGTCGCGGTCGACATCGGCGCAAACATCGGGAGCGTGGCGCTGCAGATGGCGCGCGTGGTCGGGCCGTCGGGAACGGTGCACGCCTTCGAACCCCAGCCGGATCTCGCGGCGCGCCTCGCGGCCGATGCACGGCGAAACGGCTTTGCGCAGCTCGTCGTCCATCCCGTCGCGCTCACGAGCGAGGACGGCACGGCGACCTTCAACGTCGCAGTCGACAACTGCGGCGGCGCAGCGATCAACGACGCCGGCGCACCGGGCTACCGGCAGATCACGGTCGCGACGAGGTGCGCGAACCGGTACCTCGACGCGCTCGAGGTCCGAGGTCCGGTTCGCCTCGTCAAGATCGACGTCGAGGGCCATGAGGACATCGTCATCCCGCTGCTGCTCCCGGGGCTCTTCGCGATCGGAACGCCACCCGTCGTCTTCGAGTCGGGAACGAACGATGCTTTCTGGAGCCTCCCTCGCGTCGAGGCGCTGAGGGCGAGCGGCTACACGCTGTACGCGATCCTGCGAACCGTCATGCGGCTGCGGCTTCGCCTCCTCCAGCAGGCCGAGCCCATCCCGTCTTCCGTTCATGATTTCATCGCCATGCCCGAGGCAGGCAGCGAGCACCGCGCATTGCGCGAGCGGCTCGGTCCCGTGCTCGGCTGACGATCGTCTCGCACCGCCCGCCGCAGCCTTCCGAGCGTCTCTCCGCAGCGGCCCGCCCATCGTCGCGCGGTCGCTCGAAGCCGCGCTCGCGGTCTTGCGGCGTCCCGTCGCCGCCGGGAGAATAGTGGGCGGCCGGGCGCGCGACCCCGCGAAGGCCTCTCGGTCGCAGCTCGCGCCGACCGTGGCCGCCCGGCGAGTCGGGCCCCGAGCACGAGTAGAGGGCGACCGCGTGGGCGGCACGAACAGGACGGGCAACGAAGCGGCACCGTGCCGTGTGGCGTTCGTCGGCGCCGGAAGCATGGCGCGCGAGCACGCGCGCGCGTTTCGCGACGTCGGCGGCGTGACGCTCGCCGGCATCCACAGCCGAACACGGGCAAAGGCCGAGGCCGTCGCCGGCGAGCTCGGCATCCCGCTCGTCTGCGCGTCGATCGGCGAGCTCTACGAGCGCTCGCGAGCGGATCTGGTCGTGATGGCGGTGCCCGAGCTCGAATCGCGCTCCGTCGCTCTCTCGTGCTTCGACTTCCCGTGGACGGTCCTCGCGGAGAAGCCGCTCGGGTGCGATCTCGCCGAAGCCGAGCAGATCGAGGCCGCGGCCCTCGCGCGCGGGCGCCGGGTGCTCGTCGGCCTCAATCGCCGCTTCCTCTCGAGCACGCAGACCGTGCTCGCCGACCTCGCGCAGCGGCCGGGGCCTCGCTTCGTCCAGGTTCACGACCAGCAGAGTCTCGACGCAGCGCGCGCCATCGGCCATCCCGAGGCCGTCGTGCAGCGCTGGATGTACGCGAACTCGATTCACGTGATCGACTATCTGCGCTTCTTCGGCCGCGGACGCATGACGGCGGTTCGGCGCGGGCTGCCCTGGAACGGCGGCGCCGCCGTCGCGGTGGTCTCGACGATCGAGTTCGAGAGTGGTGACTGCGGCGTCTATCAAGGCGTCTGGTCGGGACCCGGGCCCTGGATGGCGAGCGTGACGACGGCGACGAAGCGCTGGGAGATGCGTCCGCTCGAGCAGGCGAGCTACCAGCTCGCCGGCGAGCGGACGTCGAACCCCGCCGAGCCGCATGCGTGGGACCGGGAGTTCAAGCCGGGCTTCCGCCTGCAGGCCGAGCACGCCGTGGCCGCTGCGCTCGGCCGGCCTTCCCGCGCGGCGACTCTCGCCGACGCGATGGAGACCATGCGGCTCATCGCCGAGATCTTCGCCTGATCCGCCGGCTGTGTCGGTGGTCCGGCGGGTAGGAGCAAGGCCCATGCGTGTTCTCGGGCTCGTGACCGCGCGGGGCGGATCGAAGGGGTTCCCCGGAAAGAACGTTGCGCGGCTCGCGGGCCGGCCGCTGGTCGCGTGGACGCACCGCCTGCTGTCGCGGCTGCGAGCGCTCCATCCCGAGCTCGAGCTCGCGCTCTCGACCGACGCGCCCGAGATCGCCGAGGCCTGGCCGGCCGAAGACCGTCCCCGGCGGCTGCGGCCTCCGGAGCTCGCGCGCGACGACACGTCGTCGTGGGACGTCGTCGAATACGAGCTCGCGGGAGCGGAGGCCGACGGACGCCCGGTAGACGCGCTCCTGCTCGTGCAGCCGACGTCGCCGCTGCTGAGCGTCGACGATCTCGAAGCCGGCTGGCGGGCGCTGGCGTCCGGCTGCGAGTCCGTTCTCGGTGCGGTTCCGGTCGAACACCCCGTGCAGTGGGCCTTCTACTGCAACGCCGGCGGATCGACCGAGCCCGTCCTCCCGGAGTCGAGCACGGACGCCCGGCAGGCGCTCCGCCCCGCCCATCTGCCCGCGGGCTTCTGGATGAGCACGACACGCTTCCTGCGCCGGCACCGCACGCTCTACGTCGCCGGCCTCACCCGCGCCATCCCGGTCCCGTCGCGGCGTGCATGCGACATCGATCACGCGATCGATCTCGAGATCGCGCGCTGCAGGCTGCGCGAGGCCGCAGGCGAGCGCACGGTGCAGATCGACGGGCGTGCGATCGGCAGCGGCGCCCCCGTCTTCCTGATCGCCGAGGCGGGCGTCAATCACAACGGCGATCCCGAGCTCGCGCACGAGCTGGTCCGCGCCGCGGCGCGCGCAGGCGCGGACGCCGTCAAGTTCCAGACCTTCGAGCCGCGCGAGCTCGCCACGCGCGACGCGGCCAAGGCCGACTACCAGATCGCGACCACCGGCGGCGAGGAGTCGCAGCGCGAGATGCTCGAGCGCCTCGCGCTGCCGGAGGCGGTCTTCCGCGACCTGAAGGCCGAAGCCGAGCGGCTCGGCCTCGTCTTTCTCTCGTCGCCGTTCGATGCTCCGAGCGCACGGCTCCTCGACGGGCTCGGAGTCGGCGCGTTCAAGCTCGGCTCGGGCGAGCTCACGAACCACCCGCTGCTCGAAGAGCTCGCGCGGATGGGGCGCCCTCTTCTGCTCAGCACCGGGATGGCGACGCTCGACGAGGTCGAAGACGCGGCCGAAGTGCTCTCCCGCAGCGGAGCGCCTCCGGTCGTCTGGCTGCACTGCGTGAGCAGCTATCCCGCGCCGCACGACGAGGTGAACCTGCGCGCGATCGAAACGCTGCGCCTCGCGGTCGGCGGGCCGGTCGGGATGTCCGACCACAGCAGCGGATGGGAGGTCGCGCTCGGCGCCGTCGCGCTCGGCGCGTGCGTGATCGAGAAGCACTTCACGCTGTCGCGCACGCTGCCGGGGCCCGATCACCGGGCTTCGCTCGAGCCGGACGAGCTTCGCGAGATGATCGGCCAGATCCGCCGGCTCGAGTCCGCGCTCGGCACCGGGATCAAGGCGCCCGCGCCCTGCGAGATGAGCACGCGCGAGGTCGCTCGCAAGTCGCTCGTCGCCGCGCGCGATCTGCCGGCCGGCGCCCGGATCGGTCCCGCGGACCTCAAAGCGAAGCGCCCGGGAACCGGGCTCTCGCCGTCCTTGCTATCGGCGGTGACGGGCCGAGTGCTCGGCAAGCCGCTCGCCGGCGACGAGCCGCTCACCTGGGACCACCTGCGCTGATGCGCAGGGGCGCCGCTTTCGTCCTCGCGTCTCCGACGGACGCGCGGTCGCTCCTCGCGGTTGCGTCCGAGCTCGCCGCGCGCGGAGCTGCGGTGCAGGTGTTCGTCCTCGGCGGCCCGGAGTCCGGCGCCGTCGAAGCGCTCGCGCGCGCCGCCGGCTGGAGCGCTCTCGTGATCGGGCGAACGGCACCGCTCAACGCCGGCCGCCTGCTTCGCGCCGCTCGGCCTGCCGTCGCCGTCCTCGGCGCCGACAGCCTGTACTTCACCGCGCGCCTCGTCGAAGCTGCACGCGGCGCGGACATTCGCACGGTGCTGGTGCAGGAGGCGGCCAACGAGATCGTCCCGCGGATGCAGGTGCGAAAGGAGGTGACCGCGCTGCTTCGCCAGCCCGCCCGCGCCTGGTTCCGCGTGCGCACCCAGCTCGCGCACGGCGACGTGCTGTCCCTGTTCGGGCTCGCGGCGCCGACGCTCCTCGGCCGGCCGCGCGAGGTCCGGGGCTACGGCTTCGGAGACGTCGACCTCTTCTGCGTCGCGACCGAGCGGGTCGGGAAGTCCTATCGCGAACGAGGGGCCCGCGCGCGGCGGATCGTCGCGACCGGGATCCCCGGGCTCGTCCCGGCGATCGAGCCGGGGCCGGTCGAGTACGACTATCTCGTCCTCACCCAGCCCTTCGACGTGGGAGGGTTCGTGCCGCACGGCTGGAAGCAGGAGTTCTTCCGGCGGCTGGTCCGCACCCTGCGCAGCGTCTCTCCCGAGGCGCGCATCCTCTGCAAGCTCCACCCTACCGAACGTGCGGCCGAGTACGGCGACCTCGGCGTGGACGCGATGTCCGACGATCTCGCCGACGCCATCTCGCGCAGCGACGTCGTCGTCTCGGTCCACAGCGCAGCCCTGTGCGCGGCGATCGCGAGCGGCAGGCCCGCGATCGCGTACGTGCCGCCCGAGCTGTGCGCCAACACCGAGAACATGGTCGTGGCCGAGATGAGCCGCCTCGGGCTGCTCGTCTCCGACGACGCCGCCTTCGCGACGCTGCTCCGCCGGCTCGCGCACGAACGAAGCCGGATCTGGGACCCGGAGCGAGCCCGCGCCGCGTTCGGGCCCTGCCTCGACGGACGGGCGGCGCAGCGAATCGCCGACCTCGTCGCCGGCGAGATCGACGCCGCCGTCGGTGCGCACCGAGACTGAGGCGCAGTCGCGACGCACGCTTTGACAGCGCCGGTTCGCTCCCCCGACCCTGTGCGGCCACCGGAACGACAACCTCCGCTCGTGACGCCCGCCACCCGCGGGCGACGCCGCGGCCGATCGGAAAGCACGCCATGGAGCGCTACCCCGCACACCGCAAGATCTCGTACGACCTCTTCGAGGCCCCCGAGTCGGAGCGGACGGCGTACTACGGGCTCCCGCGCGAGGTCGCGTTCTGCAGGAAGTGCGTGATCTCGAACCAGCGGCCCAACTCGGCGCTCGAGCTCGCGCACACGATCCAGAGCCGCAAGGCGACGATCCATTTTGGCGAAGACGGGGTCTGCGACGCGTGCCGCCTCGCCGAGCGCAAGGCGCGTGAGGTCGACTGGAAGGACCGCGAGCGCCAGCTCATGGAGCTCTGCGACCGGTACCGCAGCAAGGACGGGTCGTACGACTGCCTCGTTCCCGGCTCGGGCGGAAAAGACAGCTTCTACCAGTCGCACGTCCTCAAGCACAAGTACGGAATGCACCCGCTCACCATCACCTGGGCGCCGCACCTGTACACGCCGTGGGGCTGGCAGAACTTCCAGGCCTGGATCCACGCAGGCTTCGACAACTACCTCATGACCCCGAACGGGCGGATGCACCGCCTGCTCACGCGCCTCGCAGTCGAGAACCTGTTCCATCCGTTCCAGCCGTTCATCATCGGGCAGAAGGCGCTCGGGCCGAAGATGGCGCTGCACTTCGGTATCCAGCTCGTCTTCTACGGCGAGAACGAGTCCGAGTACGGAAACCCGATCCAGGACAGCTCGGTCGCGCACCGCGACTACGCCTACTTCTCGCAGCAGGACAAGTCGCAGGTCTTCATCGGCGGCGTGCCGCTGCGAGCGCTCTACGACCACTTCGGCGTCGAAGAGGTCGATCTCCACCCGTATCTGCCCGCAGACCCCGCGCGCCTGCGCGAGGGCGGAGTCGAGGTGCACTACCTCGGCTACTACCTCAAGTGGCATCCGCAGGGCGCGTACTACTACGCCGTGGAGAACGGCGGGTTCCAGGCGTCTCCCGAGCGCACGCCCGGGACGTACAGCAAGTACAACAGCATCGACGACAAGATCGACGACTTCCACTACTACACGACGTGGATCAAGTTCGGGATCGGGCGCGCCACGTACGATGCCGCGCAGGAGATCCGCAACGACGAGATCACGCGAGACGAAGGCGTCGCGCTCGTCAAGAAGTTCGACGGCGAGTTCCCCGAGCGGTTCTCGGAGGAGATCTTCCGGTACCTGAGCCTTCCCGAGAAGCAGTTCCCGGTGGCGTCGAAGATGTTCGAGCAGCCCGTGATGGACCGCGACTATTTCATGCGCCTCGCCGACGCCTTCCGGTCGCCGCACCTCTGGAGGTACGAAGGCGGCACGTGGCGGCTCCGCCACACCGCATTCGAACACACGCCGGCCGGAGCGTGAACCGGGCGCGATGAAGAGCGTTCGGCTGATCGCGCGGCTCGACGTCAAAGGGCCCAATCTCGTGAAGGGCGTGCAGCTCGAAGGGCTGCGCAAGCTCGGAGACCCCAACGAGTTCGCGCGACGCTACTACGACGAGGGCATCGACGAGATCCTCTACATCGACATCGTCGCCAGCCTGTACGAGCGCAACAGCCTGCTCGACATCGTCGAACGAACGACCGCCGACGTCTTCATCCCGATCACGGTCGGCGGAGGCATCCGCAGCATCGAGGACGTCCGCAAGGCGCTGCGCGCCGGGGCGGACAAGATCGCGATCAACACCGCCGCGATCCGGAGGCCCGAGCTGATCCGCGAGGTCGCGCAGACCTTCGGGTCGCAGTGTCTCGTGCTGTCGATCCAGGCGAAGCGTTCCGGGCCCGGCGCCTGGGAGGCCTACGTCGACAACGGCCGGGAGCACACCGGGAAGGACGTCGTGGCCTGGGCGCGGCAGGCCTGCGAGCTCGGCGCCGGCGAGATCCTCCTCATGTCGGTCGATCAGGAGGGGACGGCGCGAGGATTCGACATCGAGCTCGTCCGCCAGGTCTCCGAGGCCGTGTCGATCCCGGTGATCGCCGGTGGCGGAATGGGCGGCGTCGCGGATCTCGTGCAGGTCGTGCGCGACGGCGGCGCCGATGCGGTGGCGATGGCCCACGTCCTTCACTACGGCGTGTGCAGCGTCGCGGAGATCCGCCGCGAGGCCGCCCGGCACGGCCTGCGTGTCGGCCACTAGCGCGGGCCCGGGGGAGCGAGCGGCATCACCGTGAAGCGCGTCGGCATCGTCGACTACGGCATCGGCAATCTCCTGAGCGTTCGCCGGGCGTTCGAGCACTTCGGCGCCGAGGCGACGCTGATTCGCACGCCGGCCGAGGTGAGCGCCGCGGACCGCCTCGTGCTGCCCGGAGTCGGCGCCTTCGCCGACGGCATGCGAGGCCTCGCCGAGCGGGGCCTCGTCGAGCCGATCGTCGCGTACGCGGCGCTCGAGCGGCCGTTTCTCGGGATCTGCCTCGGCATGCAGATGATGTTCGACCAAAGCGAGGAGTTCGGCGTTCACGAGGGTCTCGGCCTCATCCCGGGACGGGTCGTCGCGATTCCTCCGCAGGGGATCGATCGCAAGCCTCATCGGATTCCGCACATCGGGTGGAATGCCCTCGTCCTGCCCCCGGCCCGCACCGACTGGCGGGGGAGCCTCCTCGAGGACGTGGAGTTCGGAAGCTTCGTCTACTTCGTCCATTCCTTCACGGCGGCTCCAGAGCGCGAAGAGCACCGCCTCGCCGACTGCCACTACGGCGGCCTGGTCCTGTCGGCCATGGCGCAGCGCGGGACGCTCTGCGGCGCCCAGTTCCACCCCGAGAAGAGTGGGGAGACGGGCCTGCGGATCATCCGCCGTTTTCTCTCGTGGTGACGGCCGGCCTCCGGCGCCATCGAAGCGAACATTTGACGACGCCTGCCGGAGGCGAGAGAATCGGGCCGCCGAGGGGGGCGGACGACTTGACGACCTCGCGTGTCGAACAGGCCTGCATTCCCCCCGGGATGCCCCTCCGAGACGCGATCCGGGCCCTCGATGCCGGCGGCCTCGGGATCATCCTCGTAACGGGAGAGGGCCGGCGGCTGCTGGGCACCATTACCGACGGGGACATCCGGCGCGCGATCCTCGCGGGAAGGCGCCTCGACGGGACCGCGGGCGAGTTCCTCGCCGAGAAGCACAACCCGGTCTACCCCGAGCCGGTGAGCGCCCCGGTCGGCACCCGCCGGGCGGCTCTGCTCCGGCTCATGCGGGAGCGCACGATCCAGCACCTGCCGCTCCTCGACGCCGGAGGCGGCGTCGCGGACCTCGTGACGCTCAACGACCTGATCCCCGATCGCACGCAGCCGCTGCAGGCCGTGATCATGGCCGGGGGCCTCGGAACGCGGCTCCGCCCGCTCACCGACGACACGCCGAAGCCGATGCTCCCGGTCGGAGGCCGGCCGCTGCTCGAGCGGACGGTCGCGCGCCTGCGCGAGGCGGGCGTACGGCAGGTGAGCGTCTCGACCTTCTTCCGCGCCGACAAGGTGACCGAGCACTTCAAGGACGGGAGCGAGTTCGGCGTCGATCTCGAGTACGTCTGCGAGGACCGGCCGCTCGGGACCGCAGGGGCCCTCGGCCGCATGCCGGTGCCCACCGCGCCGCTCCTGGTGATGAACGGTGACATCCTGACGACCGTCGACTTCCGCGCGATGCACGAGTTCCATCGCGAGCACGACGCGGTGATGACGGTGGGCGTGAGGAAGTACGACTTCAGCGTCCCGTACGGCGTCATCGAATGCGACGGCGTGAACGTCCGGAGCCTCGCCGAGAAGCCCACGTACAGCTCGTTCGTGAACGCCGGCATCTACCTGCTCGAGCCCCTCGCGTTCCGGTACGTTCCGAAGGACATCCCCTCCGGCGAGACGTTCAACATGACCGATCTCATCTACCGCCTACTCGAAGCGGGGCACGCCGTCGTGAGCTTTCCCATCCACGAGTACTGGCTCGACATCGGTCAGCCCGCGGACTACGAGCGAGCCCAGGACGACGCGCACAGCGGGCGCCTCGACTAGGCCGCCTCTCGCGCACCCGACGACGGAGCTCCGCAGTGAACCTGCAAGGGAAGAAAGTCCTGGTGACGGGAGCCGACGGCTTCATCGGCTCGCATCTCGTCGAAGCGCTCGTCCGCCGCGGCTGCGACGTGCGCGCGCTCGTTCTCTACAACTCCTTCGGGACCCGCGGCTGGCTCGACCACCTGCCGGACGACGTCGGCAGCCGGCTCGAGATCGTCGCCGGAGACGTTCGCGACCCGCACGGCGTTCGAACGATCGTCGCGGACTGCGACGTCGTCTTCCATCTCGCGGCGCTGATCGGCATCCCGTACTCCTACCACTCGCCCGACAGCTACGTCGAAACCAACGTGCGAGGGACGCTCAACGTCGTCCAGGCCGCCCGGGACCTCGGCGTCGAGAAGGTCGTCCACACGTCGACCAGCGAGGTCTACGGGACCGCGCGCTTCGTGCCGATCACGGAGGCCCACCCGCTCCAGCCGCAGTCGCCGTACTCCGCCTCGAAGATCGCCGCCGACCAGATGGCGCTGTCGTTCCATCACGCGTTCGGAACCCCGGTCGCCGTCTGCCGCCCGTTCAACACCTTCGGGCCCCGGCAGTCGTGCCGGGCCGTCATTCCGACCATCATCACGCAGCTCGGCGCGGGCAAGAAGGCGATCCGCCTCGGCGCGCTGCATCCGACGCGGGACTTCTCCTTCGTCACCGACACCGCCGCAGGCTTCATCGCGATCGCCGAGTCCGATCGGACCGTCGGCGAGGCCGTGAACCTCGGGACCGGATTCGACATCTCGGTGGGCGACACCGCGCGCCTCATCGCCGACCTGATGGGTGTTCCGCTCGAGATCGACACCGACGAGCAGCGGCTGCGGCCGGACGGCAGCGAGGTCGAGCGCCTGCAGGCGGGAACCGCGCGTGCGAAGGAGCTGACCGGGTGGAGCCCGCGCTACGCGGGCCGCGAAGGCCTGCGCGCGGCGCTCGTCGAGACCATCGCGTGGTTCACGGACCCGGCCCACCTGCGGTTCTACCGGCCGGACGACTACGCGATCTGATGCCCGCCCCGCGCGAATCGCTCGACCTCGCCCCGGTCCTCGCGGCCGTGAGCGAGGTCCTCGCCGGAGCGGCGAGACCGGTCGCCCTCCACGAGCCGCACTTCGGCGGCCGAGAGCTCGAGTATCTCGCCGAGTGCATCCGCACCGGATGGGTTTCGTCGGCCGGCGCGTTCGTCGACCGCTTCGAGCAGGAGATCGCACGGTTCACCGGCGCGCGGCACGCCGTTCTCACGGTGAACGGAACGTCCGCGCTCCACGTCGCGCTCCTCGCCGCCGGCGTCTCCCGCGACGACGAGGTGATCATCCCCGCGCTCACCTTCGTCGCGACGGCCAACGCAGTCCGGTATTGCGGAGCGACCCCGCACTTCGCCGACAGCGACGAGACGACGCTCGGGATCGATCCGGCGAAGCTCGGCACGCACCTCGCCCGGATCGCCGAGCGCCGGGCCGGCGGCTGTTTCAACCGCACGACCGGCCGGCGCATCGCGGCGGTCGTCCCGATGCACACCTTCGGCCATCCCGTCGACATGGATCCGCTCCTCGAGGTCTGCGCGACGCATGGCCTTCCGGTGATCGAGGACGCCGCCGAATCGCTCGGCTCCCGCTACCGCGGGCGCCACACCGGAACGCTCGGCCTTCTCGGCACGCTCAGCTTCAACGGGAACAAGGTCCTGACGACCGGCGGCGGAGGCGCCGTCCTCACCGACGACGCGGATCTCGCGCGTGCGCTCCGTCACGTCACCACGACCGCGAAGCTCGCGCACCCGTGGGAGTTCCGGCACGACCGCGTCGGGTACAACTACCGCATGCCCAACCTCAACGCGGCGCTCGGCTGCGCGCAGCTCGAGCAGCTCCCGGCGTTCCTCGAAGCGAAGCGGGCTCTCGCGGCGCGCTACGCCGCGGCGTTCGCGGGCGTCGGCGGCGTCCGCTTCTTCGTCGAGGCTCCCGGCGCGACGAGCAACTACTGGCTGAACGCCCTGCTCCTCGATCCCGAGCACGCCGCCTCGCGCGACGTGCTGATCG
>JAYRMX010000069.1:0-6402 GCA_041912475.1 Myxococcota bacterium | reverse complement strand
TCACGACCTCGGCGCTCCTCGGGAAGGCGTTGCCGAAGCGATTCATGTGGAACATCTCGCCGAAGGGCTGCCGGGGCCGCTGGCCGCCGGCCTCCGGGGCCTCGGCGGGGTAGCCCACCGTCTGGATCACCAGGATCCGGCAGGTCTCCGGCATGCCGAGCGCCTGCCGGATGCGGTCGACGTTCGGCGAGCTCAGGCAGCACGTGCCGAGGCCCTGCTCGTAGGCCATGAGCGTCGCCTGCGCGATCGCCTGCCCGCCGTCGACCTCGCCGAGGCCCGGCTCCTTCATCCGCTCGAGGATGCCGTTGAAGATCGGGATGAGCTGCTTCTCGAGCTGCTCGTGCTTGCCTTCGCCGACGCCGAGCGCGCCGGCGTTCACGAGCTCGCGAAGGCGGTCGCCCTGGCGATCGACGGCCGTCGTGTCGAGGTACCAGATGATGATCACGGGAGCGAGGCGGATCTGATACCCGGCGATCGGCGCCGTGATCGCGTCGAGCACCTCCTTCGGCGCGCTGTCGCGGAAGACGACCACCGCACGCGTGCTGCCGACGTTGCCCCAGTGCGACGCGAGCCGCGCCGCCTCGAGCATGCGCTGGATCTTCTCGGGCTCGACCATCCGGTACGGGCGCAGAAAACGCATCGAGCGCCGATTTCCGATCACTTCACGCAGTTCCATCTTCGTCTCCTTCTCGTCTCCTTCGTGCGACCGTCCGGGTGCGCGGTCCGTCTACAGCTTCGACGCGCCGACGAGGCTCAGCAGGTCGTTGCAGCCGTCCTCGATCATCGACGCGCGCGCGTCGCGAACGAGCTTCTCGATCGGGTACTCGCGCGAGAGGCCGTTGCCGCCGTAGATCTGGAGCGCGCCGCTCGCCGCCTCGAACGCCGTGTTCGTGCAGAAGGTCTTCGACGCGATCGAGTACTGCACCAGCGGCGGATGCGTCGAGTTGTAGACGTAGACGCGGCGGGCGAGGGCGCGCGCGGCCTCGACCTGCGAGAAGATCTTGAACAGCCGCGCCTTCACGCTCTGGTGCTCGAAGATCGGCCGCCCGCCCTGGACGCGCTCCTTCGAGTACGCGATCGCGTGCTCGACCGCCGCGCGGCCGACGCCGACGAAGATCGTTCCCATCGACGCGTTCGCGAGCGCGAGCACCATCTCGAGCGCCATCTTGTAGGCCGGCGCGCCGAAGACCGCGTACTCCTCGGGGATCCGCACGTCGTCGAAGAAGATCTCGCCCTGGTTGAGCGCGCGCTGGCCGAGCTTGTCGAGCGGCTTCCCGCGCGAGACGCCCGGGAGGTCGAGCGGCACGAGGCAGATCGCACCGCCTTCGAAGCCATGGCTCGGATCCACCGTGCAGAACAGCGCCGCCACCGTCGCGATCGTTCCGTTCGACACCCAGGCCGCCTTCTGGCCCTTGATGATCCAGTGCTTGCCGTCCTTGCGCGCGATGCAGTTGGCGCGCAGCTTCGGATCGTTGAACGACGACTCGGAGACGGCGAGCGTGTCGCTGCCGTGGTCGGGCTCGGTGACGGCCCAGCAGCCGATGTCGCGGCCGTCGGGAGCGCAGAAGCGCTCGACGAGCGCGGGGCGGCCCGAGAGCCGAGCGAACATCTTGTGGAAGTTCGAGACGCCGAGGCTGATCGCGAGGCCCGAGTCGCCCCAGCCCATCTCCTCCGAGATCATCGCCCGTGCGCGCGCCTTCTCGGCGGGCGAAAGGCCCGTCTCCTCGTCGTCGAACAGGTCGAGGCCGAGCTCGCGGTAGCGGTCGAAGACCGTCCAGAGCGGCGAGTCCTTCGCGATCACGTCCGCCGGGTTCGGGAGCTTGTCGAGCGCCTGGCCGATGGGGCGCATCACCTCGCTCGCGAACTTGTGTACGCTGTCGCGCAGCTCGCGCTCGGTGTCGGAGAGGTTGGATTCGATGTCGACGAGCGTCATGGGGGCCTCCGGAGTGAGCCGCAAACGTCGGCGAAGGTGCCTCGCCGGGGTATGACCGCGATCACCCCGAAACCGCGCCAGGATCTGCCCGTGGCGGCCCGCCTGCCGCTCCTGGCCCTCGCGATGCTCTCGCTGCTCGCTGCGCTCTGGGGCGGCCTCGGCCGGCTCGGCGTGACGTTCCCGCCACCGGCCGCCGCGCCGATCGCATACCACGGCCCGCTCATGGTCTCGGCGTTTCTCGGCACGCTGATCGGCCTCGAGCGCGCCGTCGGCATCGGGCGGCGCTGGGCCTTCGCCGGGCCACTCGCGTCGGGCGCGGGCGCGCTCGCGCTGCTCGCCGTTCCCGGGCCGGCCGGCCCGCTGCTCTTCGTGCTCGGCGGCCTCGTGCTCGTCGAGGTGCTGCTGCTGGCCTACCGCCTCCAGCCCACGTGGGCGAGCGCGACCATCGCCGCCGGCGCCGCGTGCTGGCCCGCCGGCGGCGCGCTCTTCGCCGCGGGCAGGCCCGTCTCGGGCGCCGTCTCGTGGTGGATCGCCTTTCTCGCGCTCACGATCGCCGGCGAGCGCCTCGAGCTGACGCGCTTTCTCGTGCCGACGCGCCGCGACCGCGTGCTCTTCGCGATCGCCGCGGGCGTCGTCCTCGCGGGCGCGCTCGTCTCGCTCACGAGCGCCGACGCGGGCGTTCGCGTCCTCGGCGCCGGCTGCGTCCTTCTCGCCGCCTGGCTCGGCGCGAAGGACATCGCGCGCAAGAACGTTCGCCGCACCGAGCTGCCGCGCTTCACCGCCGTGTGTCTGCTCGCCGGCTACGTCTGGCTCGCCGCGAGCGGCCTGCTCGCGATCGCCTTCGGCGCGACGAGCGCCGGCCCGCACTACGACGCGTGGCTGCACACGTTCTTCGTCGGCTTCGTGCTCTCGATGATCTTCGGCCACGCGCCGATCATCTTCCCCGCCGTGCTGATGCGCCCGGTGCCGTTTCGCCCGCGCTTCTACGCGCACCTCGCGCTGCTGCACGCGACACTGCTGGTTCGCGTGGCGTCGGACCTCGCGGGCTTCACGCCGGGCGTTCGCTGGGGCGGCGCCGGCAACGTGCTCGCGGTGCTGCTGTTCGTCGCGAACACCGTGTCGGCGGTGGCGGCGGGGCGCAGGGAGCGGCTCCCCACCTGACCCGGCCTCGAGCCGGCCGCGGGCGCTCTCGAAGGCTCATTCGGGCGCCGCCGCCCCGTTGGGCGGAGGGCCCGCGCCCACGGCCGCCGGGGCCTGCTTGGGCTCGCCGTCGGGTGCTCATCGTGCGCCCGGCTCGGGTTCGCTCGCCGGCTGGATGTAGCCCAGCGCCTCGAGCTCGCCGCGGATGGACGCCGGCATCTGGAAGTCGTTCCGAGACGGCGCCGGCAGCTTGCTCCGGAACTCCTCCGACCGGACATCGATGCGCTGCAGCTCGCTTCGCATCCTCTCGAGGGCGCCCGGATCGTCGATCGGGTGCTGCTCGCCCGGGTCCGCGCGGAGGTCGTAGAGCTCCTCGGATCGCCCCCCACGGAGGATGTACTTGAGCTCCGGGGTTCGAACCGAAACCCATTGTCGCGAGCGTTCCGGCCAGAAGAGCCGCGCGACCGCCGGCAGGGACGCGAGCGTGTCTTGCGATCTCTCGCCCAGCAGGACGGGGGCGAGATCGCGCCGGCCCATGGCGGTCGGTGGTACGGGAAGGCCGGCGAGCTCGAGCACGGTCGGGAGCACGTCGATGTGTCGAGTCTGGGCCGCGATTCGGAGTCCTCGAACGATGCGCCCGGGCTGCCGGATGATCAGCGGAACGTGGAGCACTTCGTCGTACAGCGTGGCCCGGTGCGTCTTGCCGCCGTGCTCGAGAAACTCCTCGCCGTGATCCGACGTCACGACGACGATCGTGTCGGCGGTCAGGTCGAGGCGATCGAGCGCGTCGAGCACCCGTCCGACGTGCGAGTCGGTGAAGAAGATCTCGCCATCGTAGAGTGCGACGATGTGATCGAAGTCCGCGCGCGCCATGCCGGGCCGGAAGGCCGTGTTGAACCAGAATCCGTCGCCCGTCATCCGCCCGTCGTAGTCGGGATCGAACTTTCTCCAGATCGCCTCCGGCGGGATGTAGTCCGAGTGAGCGTCGAAGAAGTGGAGGAACAGGAAGAAGCGCTCGCCCCGGCTCTTGCGCAGGAAATCGATGGCACGGTCGGCGACCGTCGGACTGGTGACGCTGCGATGCGATTGCTGGTCGGCCAGCGGGACGGTCCGACCGAGACGGGGATCGTGGAAGTCGGCCGCGCCCTCGTAGCCGGTGAACACCACGCGTTCGTAATCCCCGGGAGCGTAGCCGCGCCCAAATCCGAAGATCGGGTCGAGGTAGGGGCCGCTGATGACACCGCGCGTACGATATCCGGCGGCGCGGAAGAGATCGGGCAGGAAGGGATGCTCCGGATGGATTCGCGACGCATCGAACTGGACCCTGTGGACGTTCGCGGTCAGGCCGGTGAGGAGCGACGCGTGGGTTGGCAGGGTCCAGGAGCTTCTCGCGAAGACGTTCTCGAAGAGCGCTCCCTCGCGCGCCAGCCGATCGAGGGCCGGAGACGTCTCGCGATCGTACCCGTAGCAGCGCAGATGGTCCGCACGAAGAGTGTCGACCGAGATCAGGATCACGTTGGGCGGGCCTTTGGGACGACCGCACGCGACCAGGAGGGTTGCGAGCAGGGCTGCGGCGACGACCACCGCCCGGCTCGTTCTCGTGCTCCGCTCCATCCGTTAACCCCATCCTTCGACACGAGCCTTCGGTCCGGGCCCCGACGCCGATCCTCGCGTATCAGAATAGCGCTGCCATTGTTCTGCGCTTCGCCCGGCTTCGTGCGGTCGGACCCACCTCGACGATCCGGCCGACCGCTCCAGCGACCGATCGAACACGCCGATCGAGCTCCGCGCCCGCGCGAAGCCCTGGGGCGCCATCGCCGGATGTGAAACTCCTGCACATCCTCGCGGCTCGCGTAGATGGGCGCAGAGCTGCGCCTCTACGATCCCGGCGTGACCCATCCTGCGGACCGCACCTCCCTACAGCTTGCTGCCGAGCTGCCGCTACGAAGGGGCCGGGGGGCGGAGCAGGGGAGGGCCGCGATGCAGGCTGCAGCGTACGAGCGCCTTTCGGTTCTCGACCGCTCGTTTCTCGTCTTCGAGCGCCCCGGGCTCCCGATGCACCTCGGCGGCGTCGCGATCTTCGAGGGCGGGTCGCTCGTCCGCGAGGACGGATGCGTCAGCCTCGCGGCGCTGCGCGCGCACGTGCGCGCCCGCCTTCACCTCGCGCCGCGCTATCGCCAGCGCCTCGCCTTCGTCCCCGTGCTCGGGCGGCCGGTGTGGGTCGATGCCGCGGACTTCGACCTGCGCCGCCACGTGCGCCGCGCGCGGCTTCCCGCGCCGGGAGACGGCGAGGCGCTGCGGCAGGTGGCGGGGCGTCTGTTCTCGAATCCCATCGACCGCGACCACCCGCTCTGGGAGCTGTGGGCGATCGACGGCCTCGGCGGCGGCCGCTTCGCGCTGGTCGTGAAGACGCACCACGCGATGGCCGACGGCATCTCGGCGTTCGGCCTGTTCGCCGCGCTGCTCTCTCCGACGCCGGAGGTGACGAGCGAGAGGCCGCTTCGCTGGCGGCCGCGGCCGGCGCCCGGGCCGATGGCGCTGCTGCGCGAGGAGGTCGCGCGCGAGCTGAAGGCCCCCGCCGATCTCGGCCGCCGGCTCGCGCAGCGGCTCGCGCGGCCCGCGCAGCTTCCGCTCGATTTCGCGAGCGACGTGCGCGCCGTCGCCGACCTCGTTCGCGCGGGGCTGACGCCGCCGGCCGAGACGCCGCTCAACCAGCCCGTCGGCCCCGAGCGCGACTTCGACTGGCTCGCGCTCGACCTCGCGGAAGCCAGGCGCGTGAAGGAGCGCCTCGGGGGAACGCTCAACGACGTCGTGCTCGCGACGGTGGCCGGCGCGCTGCGGAGATTTCTCGGCGCCGGCGGGCCGGACTCGCGCCGCTCCGACTGCCGCGTCGTCGTTCCCGTGAGCGTGCGATCGCAGGCCGCGGCGGGACGCGCCGACAACCGCGTCTCGGCCTGGCTCACGAGCCTTCCCATCGCCGAGCCCGACCCCGTGCGGCGCCTGCAGCAGGTGCAGGCCATGACGGAGCGGCTCAAGCGGAACGAGACCGCACGCGGCGCCGCGCTGCTGATGCGCGTGGCCGAGGGCGTTCCGGCCGGGCTCGTCGATCTCGGCGTGCGGCTCACCGCGTGGCTGCACCCGTACAACCTGATCGTCACCAACATCCCTGGCCCCGACGCGGCGCTCTATCTGCGCGGCTCGCGCCTTCGCGCGGCGTATCCGCAGGTTCCGCTCTTCGAGCACCAGGGGCTCGGCATCGCCGTCTTCAGCGTCGACGGCCGCCTGTGCTTCGGCTTCCACGCCGACCCGGGCGTTCTCCCCGACCTCGC
>JAYRMX010000068.1:0-12509 GCA_041912475.1 Myxococcota bacterium | reverse complement strand
GAGCCCTTCGGGAGCTGCTGTCGCGCGAAGAACGCGCGAACGGTCTCGGGGTCGAAGGCGTCGCTGCGACCGTGCCAGCAGTCGAGAAGCACCGACGCGAAGCGATGGACGTCGTCCGCAGTCGAGAACAGGCCGGCGTGGCCGGCGACGCCGCCCATCGCCGACGCGTTCGGGTCGTGCACCTCGCCCCACACGACGCGCCCGCGCCACGGGCACGCCTCGGTCGCGGCGAAGCGCTGGCGAACGGCGTCGGGAGGCCCGGTCGCGCCTTCCACCGCGCGAACGAAGAACGTCGTCGCGAGGCCGAGCGGGCGGAAGATGCGCTCCGCGCAGTAGGCGTCGAGCGGCTGGCGAGTCACGGCCTCGACGAGCGCGCCGAGCACGATGAAGTCGAGGTCACCGTAGACGGCGGCCGCGCCCGGCTCGTGGACGAGGCTCGAGCGGTAGATGCGGTCGAGAACGAACTCGCGGGCCGCGGGCGTTCCGAGCATGCGAACGCCCGTCTTGCGCTCTTTCTCGAGCAGCAGCTCGTGAAACGCGCGCCAGGGCTTGAGGCCCGACGAGTGCGTGAGCAGGTGCCGGACCGTCACCGCGTCCTTAGCGCGCTCTCCGAAGTGCGGCAGAACCTTGCTCGCCGGGTCGTCGAGCGAGACGGCGCCGTCGGCAACGAGGTGCATGAGCGCAGCCGTCGTCGCCATCACCTTCGTGAGCGACGCGAGGTCGAAGATCGTCTCGCGCGCCATCGGGACGCGGTCGGGGCGAAGCGCGGCGCTGCCGCGCACCGACACGTGCTCGACCACCTCGTCCTCGTAGCGCCGGCTCGCGACCACGACCGCGCCGGGGATCTCGGCGTTCGCGATCGCCTTGTCGAGCGCGCGATCGACGCGCTTCAGCTTCCGCTGCACCTGGCTCCGCTTCATGCGCTCCGCCTGCCCTCCCCTCGCGCGATCACGCCGCGCGCCCGCTCACCACGCGCGCCCGCACCTCGATGCGCGCCTCGCCGCCGTCGATCACCGCCCGCGCGCCGACCGGCCACGGAAGGTTCGGCGACGCGTGCCCGGTCGGAAGCCCCGTCACGACGGGAACGCCGAGCGCGAGCGCAACCTCGAGGATGACGTCGAGCGCCTCCGGCGAATCGGGCCGCGCGGGCTCGCAGCCGACGAGGTGCCCGACGCCGAGGCCGGCGATGCGCGCGAGCTTTCCCGCCGCGAGGAGCTGCTGGAGCATGCGGTCGATCCGGTACGGGCGCTCGCCCACCTCTTCGAAGACGACGATCGCTCCTTCGGTCTCGATCTCCCACGGCGTTCCGAGGCTCGCGACGAGCGTCGTGAGATTCCCGCCGACGAGCGGGCCTTCGGCCCGCCCGCCGTAGCCGGCGCTTCCCACGAGCGGCGGCGGCGCCTCGCCCGCGAGCAGGGCGACGAGCGCCGCGAGGCCGGCGGCGTCCATGCCCTCGTCGCGCTCGAGCATCGGGCCGTGCACGCCGAGCAGGCCCGCGCAGCGGCGCTGCCAGAGCAGCAGCGTCGTCACGTCGCTGTAGCCGATGAGCGGCTTTGCAGCGGCGCGCACGCGCGCCGCGTCGAGCCGCGCCATGATGCGGTGGCTCCCGTAGCCGCCGCGCGCGCACACGATCGCGGCGACGCCGGGGTCGTCCACCAGCTCCATCAGCTCGGCGGCGCGGCGCTCGTCGGCCCCGGCGAGGTAGCCGCTGCGGTCGAGCAGGTCGTCGCGCCGGCGCACCTCGAAGCCCGCCGCGCGCAGCGAGGCCTCGCCAGCGGCAAGGCGCACGGGGTCAACCGCGCCGGCGGGCGCCGCGATTCCGATCGTCGCTCCGGGCGCGACGCGCCGCGGAAGGCGCAGCTCGCCGGGCGCCGGCCGGGACCGGAGCGCAGGCGCCCGCCCCATCAGAACGGCTCCGGCTCGAGCGGGTCGACCACGCGCAGATGCGGCGTCTCCGGGCCGCCGGGCGGCGGCGCGTCGCGGCGAGTCGACAGGCTCTCGAAGCGCGCGAAGCGGCCCTCGAAGCGCAGCCGGATCGCGCCGGTCGGGCCGTTTCGCTGCTTGGCGATGATCAGCTCGGCGATGCCCTCGTCCTCGCTCTCCTTGTTGTAGACCTCGTCGCGGTAGATGAAGCCGATCAGGTCCGCGTCCTGCTCGATCGCTCCCGACTCGCGCAGGTCTGCGAGCATGGGCCGCTTGTCGGCGCGCGCCTCGGGCCCGCGGTTGAGCTGCGAGAGCGTCAGCACCGGGATGTCGAGCTCCTTCGCGAGGCCCTTCAGCCCCCGGCTGATCTCCGAGATCTCCTGCTCGCGGCGCTCGACCGCACCGTCGCAGTGCGCGAGCTGCAGGTAGTCGACGACCACGAGGTCGAGGCCGCGCTCGGCCTTCAGCCGCCGCGACTTGGCCTTGATCTCGAGCAGCGTCGCGGCCGAGCCGTCGTCGATCCAGATGTTCGCGCTCGCGAGGCGGCCGGCCGCGGTCACGAGGCGCGTGTGGTCACTGTGCGCGATGAAGCCGCGGCGGAAGGCCGACGAGTCGATTCGCGCCTCGGCGGCGAGAAGCCGGAGCACGAGCGAGCGCGTCGTCATTTCGAGCGAGAAGACCGCCACCTTCTTGCCGTGGTCGACCGCGGCGTTTCGCGCGATGTTGAGCGCGAGCGCGGTCTTTCCCATGCTCGGCCGCGCAGCGACGATGATGAGCTCGCCCGGCTGCAGCCCGCCCGTCATCTCGTCGAGGTCGGGGTAGCCCGTCGGCAGCCCGGTCAGCTCGCCGCCGCGGTGCATGAGCGCTTCGACGTAGTCGAAGGTGTCCTGCATCTCGTCGTGCAGGCTGCGGAAGCTCGGGCGGCTCGTGGCCTGCGTGATCTCGAAGATGCGCGACTCCGCGGCGTCGAGGAGCGGCCCGGCGTCTTCGGCGCCGTCGTAGCCGAGCTCGACGATCTCGGTCGCGACCGAGATGAGGCGGCGCTTGGTCGCCTTGTCGCGGACGATGCGCGCGTGGTGCAGCACGTTCGCGGCGTGCGGCTCGTAGTCGACGAGCTCGGCGAGCGCGACCGCGCCGCCCACGGCCTCGAGCAGGTTCCGGCTCGCGAGGTGCTCCGAGAGGGTGTGGAGGTCGACGGGGACGTTCGCGTCCTTGAGCGCGATCATCGCCTCGTAGAGCATGCGGTGCGCCGGATGGTAGAAGTCGTCCGGCTTGATCTCGGTGTAGACGGCGTGGACCGCGTCGTTCTCGATCAGGATCGCCGAGAGCACGGCCTTCTCGGCTTCGAGGTTCTGCGGCGGCACCCGTCCGCGAACCGGCGCCGAGAATCCGCCTCCGGCGCCGCCGCCACCGGCAGCCCCGCCTTCCCGGAGCCCGCGCACCGAACGAGCCACCGCTCCCCCCCGGATTGGTGTCCCTGTATATCACGCGCGGATCACTCCGCGGCGACGACCTTCACCTTCACCTTCGCAATGACGTCGCGATGCAGCCGGATCGGTACCTCGTGATCGCCGAGATCCTTGATCGGCTCGTCGAGCTGGATCTTGCGGCGGTCGATCTCGTGCCCCTTCGCCGCCAGCAGCTCCGCGATCTGGATCGCGGTCACCGACCCGAACAGACGCCCTTCCTCACCGGCCTGCGCCGCGATTTCGAGCGCCACCTGCTGGAGCCGGTCGCGCGTGGCCTCGAGCTGCTTGCGCTCGCGCGCCACCTGCTCGGCGACGACGCGCTTGTGGTGCTCGAGCTCGTTCAGCTTGCTCTCGCTGGCGAGGATCGCCTTGCCCCGCGGGAGCAGGAAGTTGAACGCGTGCCCCGGCTTCACGGTCACGACGTCGCCCGCGTTTCCCAGGCTCGCCACGTCCTCGCGCAGGATCAGCTTCACGTGGTCCATCTCAGATCCCCGACGACGCGAACGGGATCAGTGCGAGCTGCCGCGCGCGCTTCACGGCGAGCGTCACGGCGCGCTGGTGGCGCGCGCAGTTGCCCGAGATCCGCCGCGGGATCAGCTTGCCCGTCTCGCTCACGAAGAACTTGAGGGCCTTCGGGTCCTTGTACTCGATCGCGATCGTCGCATCGGCGCAGAAGCGGCAGATCTTGCGCCGGTTGAACATCTTCTTGGCTTGCTTGCGCGCCTTCTTGCGGGCCTTGGCGCGAAGCCGGGCCTTCGGCCCCATCGGGCCGCGCTCCTCGCGGTCACGGTAGCCGTAGCCGCCGCGCTCCCCGCCGAAGCCTCCGCGCTCGCCTCCGAAGCCGCCGCGGTCGTCGCCGCCGAAGCCGCCGCGGTCGCCGCGATCCCCACCCCCGGGAAAGTTCCCTGCGCCCATGGCTATTCCTCGTCCTCGTCGTCGTTCTCGTCGTCGTCTTCGTCGTCGACCGGAGCCGGCGCGCGCGCCGCGCGCGCCTCACGCTCGGCGGCGTCGCGCGCGCGCTCCTCCTCAGCCTCGCGCGCCGCGCGCTCGGCCGCGCGCTGCTTGCGCAGCTTCTCCTGCTCGGCGGCCTCGACCTTGCGCGCCTCGATGTCGACCACCTCTTCGGAGACCTGCACCGTGAGGAAGCGGAGCACCGACTCCTCGAGGCGGAGCAGGCGCTCGATCTCCTTCACGGCCCGGCCGTCGTCGAGGTAGTTGAGCGTGAGGTAGTGGCCCTTCTGGAACTTCTGGATCTCGTAGGCGAGCTTGCGCTTGCCGACGTCGTCGAGCATGAGGCGCACCGAGCCGAGCTTCTCGAGCGCGGTGTCGAGCTTCTGGCACAGGGCCTCGCGGCCCTCGTCCGAGATCTCGGGCTGGACGATGAACGTCGTCTCGTACTCCCGCAATGGTCCTCCTCCTGGACGGGCGCCGCAGCGCCGAGCTCCCGACTCTTCGGCCGGTCCTTCGCCCGGTCCGGCGGGCCCGGTCCGAGCGTGCGGGAGCTGAGGGGTCGATGAAGAGCCTCGCGGCTCGATTGGAAGCGGGATGGGTACCACACCCGCGCCGCCCGGGGTAGAGGGGGGACGCTGCCCGCGGCTCGCGCTGCCGGCCCGAGGCCGCTGCGCGCGCGGCGTCCCCCGACGGGGCGCGGCCGCCGCCGGCGCGTCAGCTCCGGCGCACGAGCGAGAGCAGGTGCGCGTGCACGCGCGGATCGGGCGTGAGCTCGGGATGGAACGTCGCCGCGAGAAGGTGCCCCTCCTGAACGAGCACGGGCTCGCCGTCGACGCGCACCAGCACGCGGACGTTCGGCCCGAGCCGCGAGAGGCGCGGCGCGCGGATGAAGATGCAGCGAAGGCCCTCGAAGCCCGGCGCCGCGCCCGCGTCGGCCGGCGCGGCGAACGAGTCGACCTGGGTGCCATAGGCGTTGCGGATCGCGGTCGCGTCGAGCAGATCGAGCGTCTCCACCGGGCGGTTCTCGACGCGGCGCGCCAGCAGGATCGCGCCGGCGCAGGTCCCGAGCACCGGATGGCCCGCGCGCGCGAAGGCGCGGATCGGCTCGTAGAGGCCGAGCCGCACCATCCCCTTCGAGATCGTCGTGCTCTCGCCGCCGGGAAGGACGAGCGCATCGAGGCCGCCGAGGTCCTTCTCGACGCGCACCTCGGCCGCCACGGCGCCCGCCTGCGCGAGCGCGCGCGCGTGGGCGGCGACGTCGCCCTGGATCGCGAGCACGCCGACGCGCGGGCGATCGCTCACGGCCGTGCGAGCCCTGCGCTCACCAGCCCCGGGTCGCGAGACGCTCGTGCTCGGCGAGCGTCTCGAGCGCGATGCCTTCCATCGCGCGCCCGAGGCCGCGGCACGCGGCCACGATGCGCTCCGGGTCCTGCCAGTGCGTCGTCGCCGCGACGACGGCGCGCGCGCGGGCCGCGGGGTCCTCGCTCTTGAAGATTCCCGAGCCGACGAAGACGGCCTCGGCGCCGAGCGCCATGCACAGCGCGGCGTCGGGGGGCGTTGCGATGCCGCCGGCCGCGAAGTTCGGCACCGGGAGCCGCCCGGTCTCTGCGACGCGGCGAACGAGGTCGAGCGGCGCGCGCAGCTCCTTCGCGCGCGCCGGCAGCTCTTCGGGCCGCAGCACGGTGAGCCCGCGCATGTCGGAGGTCACCTGTCGCAGGTGCCGCACGGCCTCGACGATGTTGCCGCTTCCGGCCTCGCCCTTGGTGCGGATCATCGCCGCGCCCTCGGAGATCCGGCGCAGCGCCTCGCCGAGGTCGCGCGCGCCGCACACGAACGGGCTCTCGAAGGCGTGCTTGTCGACGTGGTGCGCCTCGTCGGCCGGCGTCAGCACCTCGCTCTCGTCGATGAAGTCGACGCCGAGCGACTCGAGCACGCGCGCCTCGACGAAGTGGCCGATCCGCACCTTCGCCATCACGGGGATCGAGACCGCGCGCTGGATGCCCTCGATCACCTCGATCGAGCACATGCGCGCGACGCCGCCCTCCTTGCGGATGTCGGCGGGAACGCGCTCGAGCGCCATCACCGCCGCCGCGCCGGCCTCCTCGGCGATCTTCGCCTGATCGGGCGTGGTGACGTCCATGATGACGCCGCCCTTCAGCATCTCGGCGAGGCCGACCTTGATCTCGTAGGAGCGCGCCCCCGCGCGCCCCGCGCCTTCGTGCTCGTTCGACATGTCGTTCCTTTCCGGGCCCGCGGGCCCCGGCGCCTCGAGCGCCTCTTACACGTACACGCTGTCCGCGCGCGAGCCGCGGCCGCCGCGCGCGAGCCGCTCCTTCACGGCGGCCGCGAGGGCCGCGACGCCGCGCCGAATCGAAGCCTCGTCGGCGATCGCGATCGAGAGCCGAAGGCCGCTCGACGGCCGCCCGTCGTGATGGAACTGCGCCCCGGGCGCGAAGAGAACGCCGCGGCTCGCGGCGTCGGCGAGCAGATCGCGCGTGTCGATCTCGCCCGGCAGCTCGACCCAGACCTGGTGCCCGCCTTCGGGCGTCGTCCAGCGAGCGCCCGCCGGCATCTCGGCCGCGAGCGCAGCGAGGAGCGCGTCGCGCCGCGCACGCAGCGTGCGGCGAAGCTTCGCGAGGTGCCGGTCGTAGTCGCCGCGCGTCACGAAGTCGGCGAGCGCGGCCTGCAGGACGAGCGCACCGCCGAGGTCGGTCGACTGCTTGATCGCGAGCAGCCCCTCGAGCGCGCGGCCGCGCGCGAAGACCGACCCGACGCGCGCGCCCGGGAAGAGCGACTTCGAGAACGAGAAGAGCTGCACGACGAGCCCGCTCCCGGCGAGCGCAGCGAGCGGAGGTACCGGGTGGCCCGCGTAGCGAAGATCCATCTCGTACGCGTCTTCGATCACGGGCTTTCCTGCGCGCGCGGCGAGCGCGAGCAGCGCGCGCCGGTGCGCGAGGCTCGTCGTGGTGCCGAGCGGATTGTGGAAGGTGGGCATCGTGTAGAAGCAGCGAACGTCGGGCCGCGCGAGCTCGCGCCCCAGCACGGCGAGGTCGGGCTCTCCGTCGCGCACGGGGATCGGCGCGGCGCGCAGCCCGAGCGCGACGAGCGCGGTGAGCACGTTGTGGTAGGTGGGCTCCTCGACCGCGACCGCGTCGCCGGCTTCGGCGAACAGGCGAAGCGCGAGCGTGATCCCTTCGCTCGCGCCCTGCGTGAGAACGAGCGAGTCGGCGTCGGCGGCGACGCCGGCCTCGCGCAGCCTCGCCGCGAGCGCCTCGCGAAGGCCCGCGAAGCCCTGCGGGCCCCCGTAGCGCAGCAGCTCCTCGCCGCCGTGCCGGAGCACGCGGTCGAGGCAGCGGCGGAAGGCATCGACGGGGTAGAGCGTCGGATCCGGCAGCAGCGCATGCAGCGGAACGGCGTCGTGCGCCGCGTAGTGCGGGCGCGTGCTCGCGAAGGCGAGCAGCCGGCCGACCACGGGCGCGAGCGGCGGCTCGAACGCCGGCGCCTCGCCCGGCGCCGCGCTCGCGTTCGCCGCGCTCACGAAGCTGCCGCGCCCGACCGTCGACTCGACGAGTCCCTCGCGCGCCAGCTCGTCGTACGCGAGCGCCACCGTGTCGCGGTGGACACCCAGCTCCTCGGCGAGCGCGCGAATCGTGGGCAGCCGAGCGCCGGGCGCGCGCTCGCCGCGCTCGATCTCGCCGCGCAGGCGCTGCGCGATCTGCCGGTAGACCGGTTGGCCGGGCCGGCGGTCGAGCGGCTGGGGGCTGGTCCGCATGGCCGTGATGATAGACCGCCGGACAAGATCCGGTCAATCAGACAAATAGCGATTTATCGCTGCTAAATTGCGAAATATACACCGGACAATTGGCCGCGATCGCGACGCGGATGGCCCGAAGCTCTCCACGTCCCCGCCCACCCGGCGAGAGGCGCCTGCTGCATTCGGGCGACGGCGAGTCGGCGTCTGCGCGCGTCATGAAGCCGCCCGCCGCAGGCCCCGTCAGCGCTCGGCCGGCCCCAGCTTCACCGCCGTGCCGTACGCGAGCACCTCGGTCGCCCCCTGCCCGAAGTCGGTGGCGTCGTAGCGCATCGCGACGATCGCATCGGCGCCGAGCTCCTTCGCGTGCTCGACCATGCGCTCGAACGCGTGCTCGCGGGCGGCCTCGCACGCCCTCGCGTACGCCTCGATGTTCCCGCCGACGATCGCCTTGAGGCCGCCGAGAAAGCCCTGCGAGAGGGTGGGCGCACGCACGACGATTCCGCGGACGATTCCGAGGTACGCGGTCACGGGGCGGCTGCCGACGCGGTCACCGGTGGTCACGATCACGAGAGATCCTCCTGACTTGGGCGATGTGCCGCAGCGCGCCTTCGCGCGCTCACGACGAGCCAGAGAGCGCGCGCGTGGTGAACGCGCAGGTCGAAGAGCCCCGCGCCGCGGAGCAGCTCGCCGAGATCGCGCTCGCCGAACGATGCAACGCCGAGCGCGCGCAGCGTGCGAGCGAGCGCGCCGCTCTCGCGGCGGCGCACGACCGACGCGGTGAAGCAGCCCCCGGGCCGCAGCACGCGGGCGATCTCGGCGAGCGCGGCGCGCGCGTCGGGGAACAGGTGCAGCGCACCGCAGCAGTTCACGAGATCGAAGCGCGCCGCGGGAAACGGGAGCCGCTGCGCATCGCCGCGTGCGAACCAGACGTTGGCGGCGCGCTCCCGCGCGGCGAGCCGCCGCGCGTGACGCAGCATTGCGGGCGAGAGATCGAGGCCGACGACGCGCCCGCGCGGGATCGCTCGCGCGAGCGGCCGCGAGTAGATGCCGGACCCGCACGCGAGATCGAGGACGTCGGCCGCTTCGCCCGGCTGCGCGGCGCCGAGAACGAGCGCGTACTCGCGCTCGAACGGGAGGCCGAGGACGAGGCGCATCACGACGCTGCGGCGCCAGAGCCGGCTCTCGTAGATGCGAACGATCGCGGCCGACTCCATCGCGCGCTGCGCGAAGCTCGTGGCGCGAGGGTGAATCGGCTCGTGGCCGCCGCTCCGGAGCGTCACGCGCCGCCCCGAATCCGCGCCGCCGGGCGCGGCGCGCTCGCTCGCCGCCTCGCGTCCACGCCGCGAGTATCGCACGCCGCGCCCGCGCCCGTGCTGCACGCGGCGCGCCGGGCGCGCGGAATCAGCGCCGCCCGAGCGCCCAGTCGAGATCCGCCTCGAAGTCGGCGTAGATCCGGGCCGCGCCGGCGCGGCTCACGTGGTTGGTGTCGACGTAGAGAAGGCGCCCGGCGTCGTCGAGCGCGCGGCAGTGATCGGCGCCGCAGAGCGAAGCGCTCGGGTCGATCCAGCGCCGGCTCGCGTGCCCGCTCACGACCGAAGCGAGCGCGTCTCTCACCTCGGCCGCGCGGGCGCTGCGGACCGGCGCGTCCTGCCGGCAGCGTGCGAGATCTCCCGCGAATCTTCGGGCGCGCATCACGCAGTCGACCGGGTCGTGATCGAAGTTCGGGATCGCTCCGACCAGCAGGATGCGCTCGGCGCCCGCGGCCTCGAGCGCGTCGAGAGACGCGGAGAGCCGCTCGCGCAGGAACGCGAGCGGGTCCTTCGCGCGGTCGCCGCCGGCGGGGCCGATTTCCATTGGTCTCTTGCGGCCGAGCTCGTCCTCGCCGCCGAGATACATCGCCCAGTTCTGCATGAGGAGGACGGACCTCGCCGGGGGCCGAGCTCCCTCGAGCTTCTCGAGCGTCTCCTCCCAGAAGCCGCGGCAGGCCGGAAGCGGAGCGCCGTCGCGAAAGACCTCGACGCCGCTCAGCGCGAGACAGCCGAGCCGCGTCGCGTGCACGAGAGACACGCCGCTCTCGGAAGCCGCGCTCGCGAGCGCGGGCGCGAACGAGCCGGCATGCGAGTCGCCGGCCACGATCACCGACCGGGCCGCCGCAGGGTGCGGCGCGCACGACGCGTCGCCGGGCTGCCCGTCGCAGCGGCGAGGCGCCGCGACCCCCTCGCTCTCGATCCAGCGCGCCCGCTCGCCGGCCGCAACGTGCTGCGCCTCGAGAAAGCTCCGCTGACTGACGACGGCGAGCGCGACGAGGGCTGCTGCGGCCGACGCGACCACCGCGAGAGGCCGGCGCAGCAGCACGGGCCGGAAGCGACGGATCGGGCGGTCGATGAAGCGGTACGTCACGAACGCGAGGCCGAGCGCGATCGTGACCGCCGCGAGATCGCGCGCGAGCGGATCGGCCTCCGGAAGCACGAGACGGCCGTAGACGAGGAGCGGCCAGTGCCACAGATACCACTCGTACGAGAGAAGTCCGATGGCCGTGAGGCCGCGGCTCGACAGGAGGCGCGCGGCGCCGTCCGTCGCCCCCACGTGGCTGCCCGCGATCACGAGCGCCGCCCCTGCGACGGGCAGCGCGACGCCGAGCGACGGATACGGCGTCGTGACACCGAAACGATTCGCCGCGAGGGCGATCAGCGCGAGGCCGAGCGGAGCGAGCCACGCCCTCGCGCGCTGCGAGAGCCTCGCGAGGTGCGGCGCGGCCGGGTGGACGAGGCCGCCCACGGCGAACTCCCACGCGCGAAAGGGCGTCAGGAAGAACGCGACGTTGTGCTCGGGATTCGAGAGCGCGGCGGATGCGACGAGAGAGACGCCGGCGAACGCGAGGCCGAGGCGCAGCAGCGGCGTGCGCCCGAGCCCGCCGAAGCGGCGCGCGGCGGCCACGAAGCCCATCGCGAGCAGCGGCGCGGCGAGATAGAACTGCTCTTCGACCATGAGCGACCAGGTGTGGAGCAGCGGCTTCACCTGGATCGCGCGGCCGAAGTAGTCGCCCTCGCTCACGAGGAAGTGATGGTTCGCGTACATGAGCGCGGCCTGCACGATCTCGTGCCGGAACTCGCGGATGTCGTCGGGAGTCACGAGCACGAAGCGGGCGGCGACGGCGCTCGCGGCGAGCATCAGCGCGAGACCCGGCAGGATCCGCAGGAACCTGCGGCCGTAGAAGGCCGCGAGCGAGAAGCGGCCGTCGACGATCCGCGATCCGATCTGCCCCAGGATCAGGTATCCCGAGATCACGAAGAAGACGTCGACGCCGACGAAGCCGCCCGAGAAGCCCGGAAGCGCGGTGTGGTAGCCGACGACCGCGAGGATCGAGATCGCTCTCAGTCCGTCGATCTGAGGGCGGTAGCGCGAAGTCGCGTCCAACGGATCATTCCGCGGCGCGGTTCACGCGGCTCATCGCCTTCTCGAGGCCGTCGAACAGGATCGCGTCGATCGCGTCGGCCGCCGTGTCGAGGCGCTCGCCGAGCACCTTCTCCTCGGCATCCGAGAAGCCCTGCAGCACGTAGTCGGCCGTGTCCATCGGAACGCCCGCGGGGCGGCCGACGCCGAAGCGAAGCCGCGCGAAGCCGTCGCCGCCGAGGCGGTCGATGATGTCGCGCAGCCCCTTGTGCCCGCCGGCGCCTCCGCCCGGCCGAAGCCGCAGCCGCCCGAACGGAAGGTCGACGTCGTCGGAGACGACGACGAGGTCCGTCTTCCAGTCGCCGACGGGCAGGTAGCGGAGCGCTTCGGAGACGCATTCGCCCGAGAGGTTCATGAACGTCTCGGGCTCGAGCAGGCCCACCTCGATGCCGCCCACGTCGCCGCGGCCGAAACGGCCGCCGAACCGTCGCGACGAGAGCGCGATGCGGTGCCGCTCCCCGAAGCGCTCGACGACGCGAAAGCCGACGTTGTGACGCGTTCCCGCGTAGCGGCGCCCGGGGTTGCCGAGGCCGACGATCAGCTTCAGCGCCCTACTCCTTCTCCTTGCCCTTCTTCTCTTCGGCCGGCGCCGCTGCCGCAGCCGCAGCCTCGCCCTCGGCCGGGGCCTCGCCTTCGGCCGGAGCCTCGGCCGCGGCCGGCGCCTCTTCGGCGGCCGGCAGCACGACCGACACCACGGAGAGATCGCCGTCCGAGAGCACGGTCACGCCCGCCGGCACGGCGAGGTCGCGCACGTGGATCGACTCGCCGACGTCGAGCGCCGAGACGTCGACCTCGATCGCGCTCGGGATCGCGCGCGGGAGGCACTCGATCTCGATCTCGCGCAGGGCGGTGTCGAGGATGCCGCCGTTCAGCGACACGCCGACCGGGATGCCCACCACGTGGATCGGGACCGAGACTTCGATCGTCTGCGTGAGGTCGACCTCGTACAGGTCGGCGTG
>JAYRMX010000067.1:0-10143 GCA_041912475.1 Myxococcota bacterium | reverse complement strand
GCGAATCGAGATCGACTACTTCGGACCGGAAGACCTGCAGCGGATCGTGAAGCGGATCCTGGAGGGGCGGTGAAAGAGACGAAGCGGGAGTCGGAAGGCGAGGTCGTTCCCACGCTGGTCGAAGCAGGCACTCGCTTCGACGGGCTGGTTTCGTTTCGCGGCGCGGTGCGCGTCGAGGGCCTCGTCGTCGGCGAGGTCGTCGCCGAGGGAACCCTGTGGGTCGCCTCGCAGGGCGAGCTTCGGGGGCGGGTCGAGACGGACGAAGTGCTCGTCGACGGCTGCTGCGAGGGCGAGATCGCGGCGCGCGAACGGATCGAGCTGCGACCCTCGGCGCGGGTGAGCGGGCGGCTCGAAGCGCCGCGGCTCCTCGTCGCCGACGGATCCTTGTTCGACGGCCAGTGGAACGCCGGGACGGCGCCCGCAGAGGCTCGCGAAGAGCCCCGGCCCGAGGACGCGCCGGACGCACCGGCTTCCTCGCGCGGGACCCCGACTCCGTCTTGAACTTCCCCCCGGCTATGCAACCATGCCGGCGCTTCGCTCCCGGCGGGTCGCCGGCGATGGTGCGGCCCGTTGGCCTCCCGGCCCTTTCGGGCTCCGCTCGAAGCTCCTGCGGTACGAGACGCTCCGGCGCCGGAACGGCGGAGAGGGGCGAGGCTTTCGCCGCAGGTGCTGGATCGCCGGAGGCGGGTCGCCCGAGGCGATGGAAAGGAGCAGGGTCGGAGTGGTTGCCGCGCGTCGCCGAGGGCCGACCCGATCGCGCCCGCACTCTCACCTGCCTGCCGGATTGGCGCTGGCCGTGGCCTGCGTGCTCGCGGCTGCGCCTGCGCTCGCGAGCGAAGGCCACGGCGGCGGCCACGGACTCGTCCTGTTTCCCGAATGGACGGAGCTCGTCCCGCTCATCGTCCTGTTCGTGCTGCTCGTCCCGCTCGTGAACGCGCTGCTGTT
Organism: Myxococcota bacterium; assembly: GCA_041912475.1. Lineage (GTDB taxonomy): Bacteria > Myxococcota_A > UBA9160 > UBA9160 > UBA9160 > MYXO. The sequence continues at coordinate 9,198 of JAYRMX010000067.1, read as the reverse complement.
CAAGCCCGTGTTCCAGATCCTCGACGCGCGTAGCGAGCGCATCGACGGCGCGCGGCGCCGGGCGGGCCGGCTCGAGCAGGACGCGGCGGCCGTGCTCGAGCGCTACCGCGTCGCCGTCGCCGAGGTTCGCGCATCGTCCGACGCCGAGCGGAAGGCGACGCTCGAGGCGGCGCGCCGGGCGCAGGCCGCTCGCGTCGCCGACGAACGCGAGGCCGCCGAACGCCGCATCGAGTCCGCGCGGAACGAGATCGATTCCGCGCTCGCCGACGCGCGGCAGAGGCTCCGGCAGGACGTCGAGGCGCTCGCCAGCGACGCCGCCGCGCGCATCCTCGGCAGGGCGCTGTCGTGAAGCGCTTCGCCGCCGTGCTCGCGCTCGCTGCTCTGCTCGCACCGGCGGCGGCGCAGGCTTCGGAGCCCGCCGGCGAGAGCCTCGTCGACATCGTGCTCAAGGGGCTCAACCTCGTCCTCGTCTTCGGCCTCATCGCGTGGTACGGCCGCGAGCCGATCCGCCGCTTCTTCGCCGACCGCCGGCAGACGATCTCTCATGACCTCGGCCAGGCGGCGACGCTGCTCCGCGAAGCCGAGCTCAAGTACGCCGAGTGGGAGCGCCGCATGGCCGGGATCGACGCGGAGCTCGCCGAGATCCGACGCGAGGCCAGCGAGCGCGCCGAGTCCGAGCGCCGCCGCATCCTCGCCGAGGCGGAGGCGTCCGCCGAGCGTATCCGCCGCGATGCCGACGCCGCCGCGGAGCAGGAGCTGCGGCGAGCGCGGACCGAGCTGCGGGCCGAGGCCGCGGACCTCGCCGTCCGGCTCGCGGCGCAGCTCGTCTCCGACCGGATGACGCCGGCGGACGGCGAGAAGCTCCTCGACGAGTTCGTGACGAAGCTCGGCGCGTCGCCTCCGGCCGCGCGGGGAGGGGCCTAGCCCGATGCGGAGCCACGCGGCCGCACGTCGCTACGGGCGCGCTATCTTCCTGCTCGCGGTGTAGGTGGTACGCGCCGACGCCCTGCTCGCCGAGGTCGACGGCCTCGCGGCGCTGCTCGCCGAGAATGCGGCGTTCGCCGACGTTCTCTACCGGCCGCTCTACCCGCTTTCGGAGCGCCGCGCCGCGTTCTCCGCGGTCGCGCAGCGGATGGGTCTCGGCGCGACACTGCAGCGTTTCGTCGAGTTCCTGCTGCAGCAGCATCGCATGCGCGACTTCCCGCTGATCGCCGAGGAGCTCCACCGACTCGCCGACGAGGCGGCCGGCCGCGTTCGCGCCGAGGTCGCATCGGCGTCGGAGCTCGCACCCGAGCAGCTCGCGCGCGTGCAGCGTGCGCTCGCGGCGAAGACCGGACGCGAGGTGCGGGTCACGCCGCGCGTCGATCCGGCGCTGATCGGCGGGATCGTCGCCCGCGTCGGCGATCTCGTCTTCGACGGAAGCATCCGCGCGCAGCTCGATCAGCTGCGTGCGAACCTCGTGAGGGAGCGATGAGCACGGACATCAAGCCGGGAGAGATCACCGACATTCTCAAGCGGGAGATCAAGGAGTTCGGGCGCTCGGTCGAGGTCGCCGAGACGGGCACCGTGCTCTCCGTCGGCGACGGAATCGCGCGCGTCTACGGCCTCGACCAGGCGATGGCCGGCGAGCTCGTGATGTTCCCCGGCGAGCTGCAGGGGATGGTCCTCAACCTCGAAGAGGACAACGTCGGCGTCGCGCTGATGGGCGAGTCGGCACACGTTCGCGAGGGCGACCTCGTGAAGCGCACCGGCCGCATCATCGAGGTCCCCGTCGGGACGGCGCTGCTCGGCCGCGTGGTCGATGCGCTCGGGAACCCCGTCGACGGCAAGGGCCCGATCCAGGCGTCCGAGACGCGCCGGGTCGAGCTGAAGGCGCCCGGAATCGTCGCGCGCAAGTCGGTGCACGAGCCGCTCCAGACCGGGCTGAAGGCCATCGACGCGATGACGCCGATCGGCCGCGGCCAGCGCGAGCTCATCATCGGCGACCGGCAGACCGGGAAGACCGCGATCGCGATCGATACGATCATCAACCAGAAGGGCTCCGGCGTCTTCTGCATCTACGTGGCGATCGGCCAGAAGCAGTCGACGGTCGCGCAGGTCGTCGAGAAGCTCGGCCAGCACGGCGCGATGGACTACACCATCGTCGTCGCCGCGTGCGCGAGCGAGCCGGCGCCGCTGCAGTTCATCGCGCCCTACGCGGGCGTGTCGATGGGCGAGTGGTTCCGCGACGGCGGAAAGCACGCGCTGATCGTCTACGACGATCTTTCGAAGCAGGCCGTCGCGTACCGCCAGCTCTCGCTGCTGCTGCGGCGGCCGCCGGGGCGCGAGGCGTATCCGGGCGACGTGTTCTACCTGCACTCGCGGCTGCTCGAGCGCGCGGCGAAGATGAACGACGAGCTCGGCGGCGGCAGCCTCACGGCGCTCCCGATCATCGAGACGCAGGCGGGCGACGTCTCGGCTTACATCCCGACGAACGTCATCTCGATCACCGACGGTCAGATCTTCCTCGAGACCGACCTGTTCAACTCGGGCGTTCGACCCGCCATCAACGTCGGCATCTCGGTCTCGCGCGTCGGCGGCGCCGCGCAGACGAAGGCGATGAAGTCGGTGGCCGGCCAGCTCAAGCTGAACCTCGCGCAGTACCGCGAGATGGCCGCGTTCGCCCAGTTCGGAAGCGACCTCGACAAGGCCACGCAGGAGCAGCTCGCCAACGGCGAGCGCCTGACGGAGATGCTGAAGCAGCCGCAGTACTCGCCGATGCCGATGGAGCAGCAGGTGATCGCGATCTACGCCGCGACGCCGCAGGAAAAGCGGCCGTCGTGGGTGCGCGACTACGAGGTGTCCGACATCGCGCGCTACGAGCGCGAGCTGCTCGAGTTCATGGCGACGCGGCACGGCGACGTCGTCGCGGCGATCCGCGACTCCGGCCGGCTCGAAGCCGACGCGAAGACGAAGCTCGACGCGGCGCTCGACGAGTTCGCGCGCGTGTTCCAGCCGTCCGCGGGCAAGGCCCGCGCGGGATCGATGGCGGCGGCGTAGATTGGCGGGCCTTCGCGACATCAAGCGGCGGATCGTCAGCGTCAAGAAGACGCAGCAGATCACGCGCGCGATGCGGATGGTGGCGGCCGCGAAGCTGCGCCGTGCGCAGAATGCCGTGGTGGCGGCGCGGCCGTACGCCGAGCGAATGCGCTCCGCGCTCGTCGAGATCGCGCGCACGCAGCAGGACGCAGAGCACCCGCTGCTCGTCGCCCGCGCGCGCGTGCGAAGGCTCGACGTGGTGGTGATCACGTCGGACCGCGGACTGGCCGGCGCGTTCAACGCCAACGTCCTCAAGTTCGCAGGCCGTCTGATCCAGGAGCGGGAGGCGGGCGGCATCGAGAGCGTCTCGCTCACGCTCGTCGGCCGCAAGGCCGCCGAGTACTTCCGCCGGCGCCGCCCGGGGCAGATCGGCGAAGCCTACGCGGGCCTCGGCACGGTGACCTACGACCAGGCGGCGCGCATCGCGCGGCGCCTCGCCGAGCGCTACGCGTCCGGCGACGCCGACGAAGTCGTCGTCGTCTACAGCGAGTTCGTCTCCACGCTCAACCAGTCGCCGCGCGCGGTGACGCTCCTGCCGTGCCAGGCGGCGGCCGACGAGCCGGTCCCCGAACATCTCCCGTTCGAGATCGAGCCCGACGCAGCGACGCTGCTCGGCGCGCTGGTGCCGAAGGCGATCGAGGTCGAGGTCTTCCGCGCGCTGCTCGAGAACCAGGCCGGAGAGCACGCGGCGCGGATGGCCGCGATGGAGTCGGCGACCCGCAACACGGAAGAAATGATCGGGAGCCTCACGCTCAAGTTCAACCGCGCGCGCCAGGCGGCGATCACGCGCGAGCTCGTCGAGATCATCTCGGGCGCAGAGGCGCTCTAGCGCACCGGGGGCAGGAGACACGATGGCGACGGCACAGGGGAAGATCCTTCAGGTGATGGGACCGGTGGTGGACGTGGAGTTCCCGCCCGGTCAGCTCCCCGAGATCTACACGGCGCTGCGCACCACGAACGCGGCGATCGACGACCGGCAGGACAACCTCGTCGTCGAGGTGGCGCAGCATCTCGGCGAGAACACCGTCCGCTGCATCGCCATGGACACGACCGACGGCCTGCGGCGCGGCCAGCCCGTCACGAACACCGGCCGCGAGATCGTCGTTCCGGTCGGCCCGAAGACGCTCGGCCGGATCATGAACGTGATCGGCGAGCCGGTCGACGAGCGCGGACCGATCGGCGCCGAGAGCGCCTCGCCGATCCACCGGCCGCCGCCGGAGTTCGTCGACCAGGCGTCGAGCGCCGAGGCGCTCGAAACCGGGATCAAAGTCGTCGATCTCATCGCGCCGTATCCGAAGGGCGGCAAGGTCGGCCTGTTCGGCGGCGCGGGCGTCGGCAAGACCGTCGTCATCCTCGAGCTCATCAACAACATCGCGAAGCAGCACGGCGGCTACTCGGTCTTCGGCGGCGTGGGCGAGCGGACGCGCGAGGGCAACGACCTCTGGCACGAAATGGCCGACGCAAAGCTCTCCGACGGCACGACGGTGCTCGACAAGGCGGCGCTGGTGTACGGCCAGATGAACGAGCCGCCCGGCGCACGCGCGCGCGTCGGCCTCTCGGCACTCACGGTCGCCGAGTACTTCCGCGACGCCGAGGGCAAGGACGTTCTCCTGTTCATCGACAACATCTTCCGTTTCACGCAGGCGGGCTCCGAGGTATCGGCGCTCCTCGGCCGGATTCCGTCGGCGGTGGGCTACCAGCCGACGCTTTCGACCGACATGGGCGAGCTGCAGGAGCGAATCACGTCGACGAAGAAGGGGTCGATCACGTCGGTGCAGGCGATCTACGTTCCCGCCGACGACCTCACCGACCCCGCGCCGGCGACGGCGTTCTCTCACCTCGACGCGACGACGGTGCTCTCGCGGCAGATCGCCGAGCTCGGGATCTACCCGGCCGTCGATCCGCTCGACTCGACGAGCCGGATCCTCGATCCGCAGGTCGTCGGCGAGGAGCACTACGGCGTGGCGCGCGGCGTCCAGCAGGTGCTGCAGAAATACAAGGACCTGCAGGACATCATCGCGATCCTCGGGATGGACGAGCTCTCCGAGGACGACAAGCTGACCGTCGCGCGAGCGCGCAAGCTGCAGCGCTTCCTGTCGCAGCCGTTCCACGTCGCCGAGCAGTTCACGGGCGCAGCGGGCAAGTACGTGCGGCTCGAGGACACGATTCGCGGCTTCAAGGAGATCCTCGACGGCAAGCACGACGAGCTGCCGGAGCAGGCCTTCTACATGGTCGGCACGATCGAAGAAGCCGTCGAGAAGGCGAAGAAGCTGGTCTAGGCCGGCCGGGGAGTCGAATGCCGCTCGAGCTCAGCATCGTCACGCCCGAAGGCACGGCGTTCCAGGACAGCGTCTCGAACGTGGTCCTTCCGGGAAGCGAGGGACAGTTCGGGGTCCTGCCCGGCCACGTTCGGTTCCTCACGCCGCTGGCGATCGGCGAGGCGGTGATCGAGACGTCGAAGGGGACGCGCTACGCCGCCCTGTCCGAAGGCTTCGCAGAGGTGACGCACGAGCGCGTCGTCGTGATGGTCGAGACCTGCGAGTTCGGGAGCAGCATCGACATCGCGCGAGCCGAGCGCGCGAAGGCACGCGCAGAGGCCGCGCTCGCTGCGACGCGGCAGTCGGTGCACGACGAGAACCTGTACCGGATCGAGGAGGCGGCCCTTCGCCGCGCGATCAACCGGATCTCGGTCGCGAAGGACGCCCGGAACCTCTGACGCGAGGCCCTGCGGCGACCATCAGGCGTGCGACGCGACCGGCGTCGCCTTGAGCTTCGCCTTGCCGTCCTCGACGACGACGCGGAAGCGCACGTCGCCGACGCCGTGCCGGCTCCGCAGCGCCTCGCGCTGCTTCTCGAGCGTCGTGGCGAGTCGCTCGCGCGTGAGTCCGGCGGTCTCCTGTCCGACCGAGCGGCACGCCGCGACGTACGCGTCGAAGAGGTCCTCGCCCGCGGGAAGCGGAGGCGCTCCGGCGGCCGGCTTCGGCGACTCGCGCGGAGCGCGTTCGTGCAGGTTCGCCTTGAAGACGTGCCGCTCGTAGGTCCCGTCCTCGATCTTGCGAAGCGCGAGGTCCCACTGCCGCCGGAGAATGAGATACCGCGAGCAGAGGCTCGAGAACTTGAAGCGCTGCGCGGTGTTCTGGATCGGAACGTTCGAGTAGAGCGCGATCAGCTTCTGGACCTCGCCGCGAAGCTGGACGGGCTCGCGCGGGCGGGCGCCGAGGAAATACTGCTCGTAGTCGAGGCGAAGCTGCTTGATCTTCGCGTCGAGGATCTGGAGGTCTTCCTCGATCGTCGTCACCGTGGGGCCTCCCGGCCTCGAACGGATCGGTTCGGCGGCGGCCCGGCTTGACGCTGCTCCGCGCGCGATTCGCGCGGCGCAGCCCCGCGCCTCTCGGGTACACTCGAACGCAGGTGGCGCGCATCCTGCTCCGCAACGCCCTGCTCCTCGACCCGGAGAGTCCGGCGCCGCAGGCGGCGTCGCTCCTCCTCGACGAAGGCCGGATCGCTGCGCGGCTCGCGGCGGACGCGATCGGCGCGGGCGACGCCGTCGTGATCGACCTCGGCGGCCTGCACGTCGCGCCCGGCTTCATCGACATCCACTGGCACGGCGGCCTCGGCGGCGCCGCGCCGGAAGGCCTCGCGGCGGCGCTCGGCGAGGCGTCGCGAGAACGCGTACGCGAGGGCGTGACCGCATTCGTGCCGACGACCATGTCCTGGCCCGCGCCCGAGCTCGCCGAGTTCGTCGCCGCCGCCGCGTGGGCGCTCGGAACCGCGCGCTTCGAGGGAGCGCGCCCGCTCGGTCTCCACCTCGAAGGGCCGTGGATCAGCCCCGAGGCTGCCGGCGCGCAGCCGGCCGCCGGAATCCGGCCCGTGGACCTCGAGGAAGCGCGCGGGCTGCTCGGCCGCGCCGGCGGAGCGGTCCGGATCGTGACGCTCGCCCCGGAGCTCCCGGGTGCAGGCGCGCTGATCGCCGAGCTCGCGCAGCAGGGCATCGTCGCCGCGCTCGGCCACTCCGTGGCCGATGCGAATCAGGTCGACCGCGCGGTCGATGCGGGCGCGCGCCACGTGACCCATCTGTTCAACGCCATGGGTCCGCTGCACCACCGCGCTCCGGGCCTCGCGGGCTGCGCACTGGCCGACGACCGCCTCGGCTTCGACCTCATCTGCGACGGCGTTCACGTCGATCCGCGGCTCGTGAAGGTCGCGTTTCGCGCACAGCGAGATCGCCTCCTCCTGATCACCGACCGAGTCTGCGTGCGCGAAGGCGAATCACGCGGAGCAGAGCGGCTCACCGACGACGGGCGGGCGATTCGGCTTCCCGACCGCAGGCTCGCCGGCAGCACGCTCACGCTCGACCGCGCCGTCCGCAACGCATGCCAGCACGCGGACGTGTCGCTGCTCGAGGCCGTCGCCGCGTGCACGCTTCGCCCCGCGCGCCTGCTGGGGATCGAGAACGAGTGCGGCACGCTTCGCCGCGGCGCGCGCGCGGACCTCGTTCTCCTCGACGCCGCCGGCCATGTCGTCGAGACCTGGATCTCCGGCGAGTGCGTCCACGCCATCGCGTAGCGCACCGGCCCACACCGGCCGTTCGAGCGGCGCGGGCCCGCTCCTGCCGCTCGGCTGCGCCCGGGCTGCGTCGCAGCTCCGGCGCATCCGCGCTCGTACGTCCCCGCGCAGACACGCGCTCCCGCGGCTGTGACGTCGATCACCCACACCCCTGCATCCCCCTCCGAAGCGTTCCCGGAAGAGATGAAACGCCCGCAGACCGCGCGGCGCTTTCCGAGACCTTCGAGGAGCCGAGACGATGGCGGGACGAATTCTCACGAAGATCGCCCTCTCGCTCGCAGGCCTGCTGCTGGCTGCGCCGGCGGAGGCTGCGGTCGTCGACGTCACGGGGACGAGCGCGAAGCTCGGCTGGACGGCGGCCGCGGGCGCGGTGACGAGCTACGGCGTCTTCGTCTCGAGGAACGGCTCGGCTTTTCCGGTCAGCCCGGACCAGGTCGTCGCGACTCCCGAGGCGACGGTGATTGCGGCCGCTGGCGACACGCTGATCGTCAAGGTTGCAGCGTACGACGCGAACGGAACGAAGGGCCCCGATTCGGCGAGCTCCGACTCGCTCCATTTCGTCGCCGCGGCCGGCCCGCCGCCGGACCCCGCTCCGGCGGCGCCCGTGCTGTCGGTGTCGACCAGCACGATGACCGTGAGCGCCGTCCAGGGCGCGAACCCGCCGAGCCAGAGCTTCACCATCAGCAACACCGGCGGCGGGACGCTCGGTTACCTCACCGCGTACAGCCACGAATGGCTCGTGCTCTCGAACTCCGCGGGCACCGTCACGACGGAGACGGATACCGTCGGCGTCGCCTTCGCGACCGCCGCCCTTCCGGCTGGGAGCTACACCGGAACCGTCACGGTCGTGGACTCGGAGATGCCGCCGCGGGAGTGGTACATCACGGTGAACCTCACCGTGACGGCTCCGCCGCCGGCGCCCGCCGCAATCGGCGTTTCGCCCGCCTCCATCGCGGCGACGGTGCAGAAGGGCCAGAGCCCGGCGCCGCAGAGCTTCTCCGTGCGAAATGCCGGCGGCGGAACGCTCAGCTACGCGATCACGGACAACGCGAGCTGGCTCTCGGCGAGTCCGGCGAGCGGCACCTCGACGGGTGAGGCCGATTCGGTGGCGCTCACCTTCTCGACGGCCTCCCTCAACGCGGGCACCTACACCGCGAACGTCAGCGTGAGCGCGGCGGGCACGACGTCGCAGGTCGTCCCGGTGACGCTCACGGTGACCGAGGCGCCGGCGTCGATCACGCTGTCGGCGGCGAGCCTGTCGGCGACGGTGCAGAAGGGCCAGAGCCCGGCGGCGGCGAGCTTCACGGTCGCCAACGGCGGCGGCGGGACGCTGTCCTACGCGGTGACGCAGAGCGCGAGCTGGCTGTCGGTGTCGCCGGCGAGCGGGACGTCGACGGGCGAGGCCGACGCGATCGGCGTGAGCTATTCGGCGGCGAGTCTCGCGGCGGGCACGTACAGCGCGACGATCACGGTCGCCGGCGGCGCGGGCGTCGCGGCGAAGACGATCGCGGTCGGCCTCACGGTGACCGAGGCGCCGGCGTCGATCACGCTGTC
>JAYRMX010000066.1:0-12230 GCA_041912475.1 Myxococcota bacterium | reverse complement strand
GCGAAGGAGGGCTGCACGCTCACGAGCCGCCGCGATCCGATCGCGCGGATCAGCTATCAGCGCTTCTTCCGCCGCTACCGGCGCCTCGCCGGTATGACCGGGACGGCGCGCGAGGTGGCCGGCGAGCTGTGGAACGTCTACGGCCTTCCCGTCCTCTCGATCCCGACCCATCGCCCCGTCGCGCGAAGCGACGGCGGCGAGCGCGTGTTCGTGACGGCTGCCGGGAAGTGGGACGCCGTCGCGGCGCGCGTCGCGGAGCTGCAGCGCGACGGGCGGCCCGTGCTGGTGGGAACGCGCTCGGTCGAGGCCTCGGAAGAGCTCTCGCGCAGGCTCGCCGGGACGGGCATCGCGCATCGCGTGCTGAACGCGAGGCAGGACGCGGAGGAGGCCGAGATCGTGGCCCGCGCCGGAGAGGCCGGGAGCGTCACGGTCGCGACGAACATGGCGGGACGCGGGACCGACATCCGGCTCGGTCCGGGCGTCGCCGAGCGCGGCGGGCTGCACGTGATCGCGACCGAGCGCCACGAGGCGCGGCGCATCGACCGCCAGCTCTTCGGGCGCTGCGGGAGGCAGGGAGATCCGGGAAGCTTCGAACGCATGGTCTGCCTCGACGACGACATCGTCCGCGTCCACGCGCCGGCAGCGCGCCGCCTCGCGCTCGCTGCGGCCGAGCGCGCGCCGGGCGTCGCGCCGCGACTCGCGCGCATCGCGATGTCGCTCGCGCAGCACGGAGCCGAGCGCCTGCACGCACGCATGCGCGCCGACCTGCTGCGCCACGACGACGAGACGGCGAACCTGCTCGCCTTCTCGGGGCGCGGCGAATGATGCGCCGCACCCGGGCGCTGAGCGCCGCGGCCGCGTGGCTGATCTTCGCGAGCGCCGCGGTGTGGCCCGCGCGCGCGCTCGCCGACCCGGGAGTCCCGCCGCCGCGACCGGCCGCTTCGCCGCCCCCCGCGCCTCCGGTTTCGCCGGCCGCGTCCGCCGACGAGCTCGACTGCGTGATCGAGCCTCGATCGCGCATCACGCTCAGCTCTCCGCTGCAGGCGGTCGTCGAGTCGGTGAGCGTCGATCGTGGCGACCTCGTGCAGAAGGGCCAGGTCGTGGCGACGCTCGAATCGAGCGTCGAGCGCGCGGCGGTGGCGTCGGCAGCGGCGCGCGCTCGGATGGATGGACGCATCCGAAGCCGGCAGGCGAAGCTCGACTTCTCGACCCACGGCCTCGAACGCAGCACCGAGCTCAGCAAGAAGAACGCGATCTCCGTGCAGCAGCTCGACGAGGCCGAGCACGAGAAGCGTGCCGCCGAGGGCGATCTCCTCGACGCCCGCGAAGACAAGGAGCTCGCGGGCTTCGAACTCGAGCGCGCGAAGGCCGCGCTCGAGCTGCGCAGCATCCGGAGCCCGGTGAAAGGCGTCGTCGTTCGCCGCATCCTCTCGCCGGGCGAGTTCGCCGACCCGCCGCAGATCCTCGAGATCGCCGAGATCGACCCGCTTCGCGTCGAGGTCTTTGCGCCGGTCTCGTGGCTCGGGCGGCTCCACGTCGGCCAGCGCGCGTACGTCGTGCCCGAGGCGCCGGCCGGCGGGAGCTACGAAGCGAAGATCACCGTCGTCGACCGCGTCGTCGACGCGGCGAGCGGGACGTACGGCGTCCGCCTCGAGCTGCCGAATCCGTCGTACGCGCTCGCCGCCGGGCTGCGGTGCAGAGTCCGCTTCCTCGGAGATTGAAATGAGTCGCGTTACCGCAGCGGCGCCGATCGACGCGGCGAAGGCCATCGAACGGATCCCGCTCTTCGAATCGCTCGACCCGGAGGACCGCGCGCGGCTCCTCGCCGCATCGTCCGTGCGGCGCGTTCCTGCGCGCAAGCGGCTCTTCCGCAAGGGAGACCCCGGGCGCGAGCTGTTCGTCCTGCTGCGCGGCCGCGCGAAAGCCGCGTCCGAGTCGAAGGACCGCGGCACCGTCTTCGACTTCTTCGAGCCGGGCGAGGTGGTCGGCGAGATTGCGCTCCTCGACGGCGGCCCGAGAACGGCGACCGTGACGACGGTCTCGACGTGCGACTTCCTCGTTCTGGGCCGCGACGATCTCCTCGCGCTTCTCGAGCGCGAGCCGCGTGTCGCGATCCGGCTGCTCGCGGCGTGCGCGACGCGGCTGCGACACACGACCGAGCTGGTCGAGGACGCGGTCTTCCTCGGTCTTCCGGCGCGGCTCGCGAAGCGCCTGCTGCAGCTCGCGCAGGAATACGGCACGGAGACGGGCGCGGGCGTTCGGATCAATCTGAAGCTCTCGCAGCGCGAGCTCGGCGAGCTGGTCGGTGCCGCACGCGAGAGCGTCAACCGGCAGCTCGGCCACTGGGAGGACGACGGCGTGCTTCGCGTCGAGGGCGGCTACGTGACGCTGGTGCGCCCGCAGGTGCTCACGTCGCTCGCCGCACTCGTCGTGGTCTGACCCCGCGGTCTGCGCCACACACGAGCGCGTTCGGAGAGCCGCGCGGGGCCGCGGCGCCAGCCCCGGGCGGCCGCCCCGGACGAAAGCGACGGACCTGTGAAGCGCGTCACACGCCCGCGGGCCGCCTCGCAGCTACTCATCTCCCGACGGTGCCGCGAGCGGGTCCACCCCCCACCTCCCGATCCGACTCGCGGCCTGCGGCCGGTGGCCGCACGGTCAGGGTTCCGCCGGGAAGAGGGGGCGGGCGCGCAGAAGCGGTGGCTCCGGGACGTCACGGTCCGTCGCGAGGACGTGGATGCCCCGCCTCGGAGGCAGCAGCAGCAGACGCCCGCCTCCTCTCCCGGCGGCTCCCAAGGCGCCCCGGTCTGCCAGGGCCGGGGCGCCTGCTCCGCGCTCGCCGGCAGCGGCGTTCGCTCGGCCGCAGACGGCCTCATTGCGCGGCCGCTTCGCGGCCTTGCTCAGCCGCATCGGCTCGCTTCGCTCGCCGGCAGCGGCCTTCGTTCGGCCGCAGACGGCCTCACTGCGCGGCCGCTTCGCGGCCTTGCTACTGGACCGTGATCTCGACGCGGCGGTTGTCGCGGCGGCCCTGCGCGGTCGTCTTGGTCGCGGCCTGGAAGCTCGACGCGTAGCCGAGCTTCTTGATGCGCGATGCGTCGATGCCCTGCATCTCGAGCGCCCTCGCGACCGCGTCGGCTCGCTGGTCGGAGAGCTGCTGGTTCTGCGTCTCGCTGCCGGTCGAGTCGGTGAATCCGCGGACCTCGATGATCGCCTTCGGATATGGCTGCATCTGCCGCACGAACCACGCGATGTCGTCGTAGCCCTGCTGTCTGATGACCGCGCTTCCCGTGTCGAAGTAGACGACCGAGGCGTACTTCTGCGCCTCGGCGTGCGCGGCCTCCTCGGCCTTGCGCTCTGCGTCCGCCTTCGCCTCGAGCTGCTCGTACGTCTGGTCGTAGGTGCGCTGATACGCGGAGGCGCAGCCGAGCGCCGCGGCGCACGCGAAGCCGACCGCGACCCGGCGGATCACTGCGGCCCCTTCGCCTGCCACGCCGCCTCGACCTCCTCGAGCGTGAGCGTGCCGTCGCCGTCCTTGTCGGCTTCGCTCCAGCGCGCCGTTCGCTCGCGGAAGAACTCCTGCAGCGACACCCTTCCGTCACCGTTCGCGTCGGCCTTTCCGAAGTTCCCGGGCAGGGCGACCGCCGCGTCGTACTCGACGACGTCGAGGGTCCCGTCCTTGTTGACGTCGGCGACAAAGAACACCTCGGTGAGGCGCGCGTAGAGCTCCGCGGGATCGATCTTGCCGTCGGCGTTCTCGTCCGATTCGGTGAAGGCCGCTTTCGGATCGTACTTCGCGGGCCCGCCGGCGAGAGCCGCCCCGGCGTGGAGACAGGCCGCTGTCGCGAGCGCGCTGAGCCACCGCTGGATTCTCATGCTGGGATCTCCTCGTCCGGCGCCGGGCCGCCGGCGCTCTAGCCCTCGATCTTCCAGCTCCCGTCGGCCTGGCGGCACGCGGTACCGGAGCTGGTCTGCTTCTCGCCACCAATCCAGATGTTCTGCTCGTAGCGCCGGCAGTAGCGCCCGTCGGCGAGCTGGTAGGTCTTCGTCGGCCGGATCTCGCCGCGGTTCCCGCTGTCGGGGTTGCTCCAGACCGACGCCTGTCCCGCGCGGTTCTTCTCGAACGCGCGCGCCGCGGCGCTGGCCGCCATCTGCTTGTCTTTCTGGTCGAGCTTGTGGCCGATGTAGCCGCCGAGCAGGCCGCCCATGAGCGCCGAGCCCACGATCCACGCGGGGCTCGCTCCGGCGAGGCCCGCGATCAGCGCACCGCCGCCGGCGCCGCCGAGAGAGCCGAGCACCGCCTTCGGGTTGTCCTGGATCTCGGTCCCGATCTTCGACGCGTCCTCGCTCATCCCCTGCATCGTGCTCGCACACGACGTGGTGAGCAGGGCGATCGCGACCAGGGCCGCGGCCGCGCGTGTGGTGACGGTGAGCATCGCAACCCCCTTTCCGATCTCGAATGGCTCGAGACGATCATGACCTCCGCGCCCGGCGTCGCCGCTTGCCGTCTACGGCTTCTGCAGCCACTGCTCGTCGCTGAGCTGCCAGCCGCCGCCGAGCACACGGTACAGGTTCACGACCGTGAGGAGCTGGCTGAGCTGCACCTGCGACAGCGTGATCTCGGCCGGAAAGAGCTGCTGCTGCGCTTCGAGCACCTCGAAGTAGCCGGAGAGGCCGTACGTGTAGCGCAGAAGCGAGAGGCGAACCGACTCCTGGTACGCCCGGACCGCGCGCTCCTGCGCCGCGCGTACCTCGGCGAACCGGGTCTGCGCCGTGAGCGTGTTCGAGACCTCGGCGAACGCATTGAGTACCGTCTGCTCGTAGCGCGCCTTCGCCTCTTCCCACGCCGCCACCTGCGCGCGGTACTGCTCGAGCAGCTCGAAGCCCTGGAAGAGGGGACCGGCCGCGTTTCCGGCGACGTTCCAGACGCTGAAGCTCCCCTTCACGATGTCGGAGAGCTCGGTGCTCTGTCCGCCGTAGAGCGCCGTGAGACCGATCTGCGGGAAGAAGTTCGCGATGGCGACCCCGACCTGCGCGTTCGCAGACGCGATGGCGTGCTCGGCGACGAGCACGTCCGGCCTGCGCTCGAGCAGCGCGGACGGAAGGCCCGGCGGCGTATCGGGAGGCGCGGGCCGATCGACGAGCGGGGCGCCGCGCGGGATCGGCCCCGGGCTCTGGCCGAGCAGGACGCGGATCGCGTTCTCCTGGACGACGATGCGGCGCTCGAGGTCGGGAACCTGCGCCTGCGTCTGCGCGAGCGCGGCCTCGGCGCGATCGACCTGCAGCTTGTTTCCGACGCCGCCCGTGTACTGGCGCGTGAAGAGCTGGAGGGTCTCCTCGAACGACTTCACCGTCTCGCGCGTGATGTCGAGCTCGCGGTCGAGCTCGAGCAGGCCGAGATATGCCTGCGCAACGGAGGTCGCGAGCGTGAGCAGGACGCCGCGGCGCGCCTCCTCGGTCGCGAGGTACTGCTCGCGCGCCGCCTCGCTCGAGCGCCGGATGCGGCCCCAGACGTCGAGCTCCCACGCCAGCGAGAACGCGCCGTAGAAGAGGTCGAACGTCGCGGCCGGCGTCCCGAGCAGCTCGGGCTGACGCTGCCGGCCGGCGCTTCCCTGGTACTGGATCTGCGGATAGAACGGAGACTGCGCGACGCCGACCAGCGCCTTCGCCTGCTCGACGCGCGCAACGGCCGCCCTGAGGTCGTAGTTCGCCGCGAGGGCGTCGGCGATGAGCTGCTGGAGGACCGGGTCGCCGAAGACCTCCCACCACGGCAGATCGGCGATCGACGCGGCGTCGACCGGCGTCGCCTGCCCGCGGTACTCGCTCGGCGTCGCGACCTCGGGCCGGACGTAGTCGGGGCCGAGCGCACATCCCGTCGCGAGCGCGAGCGCGGCGCCCGCGACGGCGCAGCCGCGCAGCGTCACTTCGGGCCCTCCGAAGGCGCCCCGGGCGCAGGCGGCTCGACCTTCGCCGGCGGGTGCGCGGCGCCGACGCTCGAAACGCGCTCGACCAGCACGAAGAGGACGGGAACGAGGAAGATCGCGATCACCGTCGCCGCGAGCATCCCGGTGATCACCGTCGTTCCGATGCTCTGGCGCGAGATCGCACCCGAGCCCGCGGCGGTCCACAGCGGGACGCAGCCGAGAATGAAGGCGAAGCTCGTCATGAGGATCGGCCGCAGCCGCTGCCGCGCGCCGAGCAGCGTCGCGTCGACGAGCGAGAGCGAGCCCTTCTCGAGCTCGAGCTTCGCGAACTCGACGATCAGGATCGCGTTCTTCGCGACGAGGCCGATCAGCATGATGAGGCCGATCTGCGAGAAGACGTCGTTGTCGAGGCCGCGCATCGAGAGGCCGAGGAACGCGCCGAAGACGGCGACGGGCGTCGTGAGAAGGACGCTCCACGGCAGCGACCAGCTCTCGTACAACGCCGCGAGGATGAGGAAGACGAAGAACAGCGACAGCGCGAACGTTCCGGCGCTGCCTCCGGCCTTCTTCTCCTGGTACGAGAGGTTCGTCCAGTCGTAGCTCATGTCGGACGGAAGGACTTCGCGCGCGACCTGCTCGACCGCCGCCATCGCCTGGTCCGAGCTGTATCCCGGAGCGGCGCTTCCCAGCACCTCGGCCGAGCGAAACAGGTTGTAGCGGTTCGTGTACGCAGGGCCGAACGACGGAACCATGTCGACCACCGTCGAGAGCGGGACCATCTGCCGGTCCTTGTTGCGGACGTAGAAGCTCCCGATGTCGCTCGGCTTCACGCGGAAATCGGGCTCGGCCTGGAGGAACACGTTCCACAGCCGCCCGAATTCGTTGAACTGGTTGACGTACGTCGATCCGAGCAGCGCCTGCAGCGTCGAGTAGACGTCGGTCGACGTGACGCCGAGCTTGTAGACCCGGGCGGGGTCGACCTTCGCGAACAGCTCGGGGACGTTGGGCCGGAACAGCGTGAGCGCGCTTCCGATCTCGGGGCGCTTGCCGGCGGCCTCGATGAAACGCTGGGTGTTCTTCGCGAGGTACTCGACGCCGTTCCCGCCACGGTCCTGGATCATCACGTCGAAGCCGCTCGCGTTGCCGATTCCCGGGATCGCGGGAGGGCCGAACGCGAACACCTGAGCGTCGGGCATCGTCCGCAGCCTCGCGTTGAGGCGCCGCATGATGCCTGCGGCCGTGTTCTCGGGCCCGTGCCGCTCGCTCCACGGCCGTAGCTGAACGAAGTAGAAGCCGTTGTACGTGCTCGAGATGCCGGTGAGCATGCTGTAGCCGACGATCGCCGTGTAGCTCTGCACGTCCTCCATCCCGGCGAGGATCTTCTCGACGTCGCGTGCGACGAGGTCGGTGCGCTGCAGCGAAGCGGCGTCGGGCAGCGAGATCTGCATGAAGAAGTAGCCCTGGTCCTCCTCCGGAACGAAGGAGGTCGGCCGCGCGCGCGCGAGGCCGACGCCGATCGCCGTGATGCCGGCCAGCAGAATCAGGCTCCGCGCAGTCCGGCGGATCGCACCGTGCGACAGGTCCACGTAGCCGCCGGTGACGCGCTCGAACACGCGGTTGAACGCCGCGAAGAAGCGGCCGAGCGGCCCGCGCGCAGCGGCCTTCGGTCGCAGCAGCAGCGCCGAGAGCGCCGGGCTGAGCGTGAGCGCGTTGAACGCGGAGATCAGCACCGAGATCGCGATCGTGAGCGCGAACTGCTGATACAGGCTGCCGGTGATACCCGTCATGAAGCCGGCGGGGATGAAGACCGCCGCGAGGATGAGCGCGATGCCGACGACGGGCCCCGAGACCTCGTCCATCGCCTTGATCGTCGCGTCGCGCGGCGAGAGCCCGTGCTCGATGCCGACCTCGACCGCTTCGACGACGACGATGGCGTCGTCGACGACGAGGCCGATCGCGAGAACGAGTCCGAGCAGCGAGAGCGTGTTGATCGAGAAGCCGAGCATCGGGAAGACGAGGAAGGCTCCGACCAGCGAGACGGGTACCGCGATCAGCGGGATGAGCGTCGCGCGCCAGCCCTGCAGGAACAGGAAGACGACGAGGATCACGAGCACCATCGCCTCGGCGAGCGTCTTCACGATCTCGTCGATGCCCTCGGTGATCGGCAGCGTCGTATCGAGCGCGATGTCGTAGGCGACGCCCTGCGGAAACCGCTCGGAGAGCTTCGCCATGCGGTCCTTCACGGCGTTCGCGGTCGAGAGGGCGTTCGAGCCGGGCGACTGGTACACGAGGACCACGGCGGCGGGCTTGCCGTTGAAGCGTCCGAGCTGCATGTACGTCTGCGCGCCGAGCGTGATGCGCGCGACGTCCTTCACGCGAACGAGCGAGCCGTCGGGCTCGGCGCGAACGATGATCTCGCCGAACTGCTCCGGCGTCGTGAGGCGGCCCTGCGCCGTGACGTTGTACGTGAACTCCTGGCCGGGCGGCGCCGGCTCTGCGCCGATCTGCCCCGCCGGGTTGACGACGTTCTGCGCCTGGATCGCGTTCACGACGTCGAGGACCGTGAGCTGGAGCCGCGCGAGCGTGTCGGGGCGCACCCAGATCCGCATTGCGTAATTCGCCGCGCCGGAGAGCGTCACCTGGCCGACGCCCGGAACGCGCGCGAGATCGTCGATCACGTTGATGACGGCGTAGTTGCCGACGAAGGTCGCGTCGTAATCGCCGTTCGGCGAGTAGATCGGAATCACGAGGAGCGGCAGGCCGGTGGTCTGCTTCACCGTGATTCCCTGCTGGACGACGGACTCGGGGAGCTGCGACATCGCCTGCGACTGGCGGTTCTGCGTGAAGACCTGGTCGAGGTTCACGTCGGTCCCGACGTCGAAGCTCACCTGCAGTGTCATCGTCCCGTCGCTGCCGTTGATCGACTTGATGTAGATGCCGCCCTGCACGCCGTTGATCTGCTGCTCGAGCGGCGTCGCGACGGACTTCTCGACCGTCACCGCGTCGGCGCCGGTGTAGACCCCGGAGAGCTGGATGATCGGCGGAACGATGTCGGGATACTGCGCGATCGGGAGGCGCTGCAGCATCACGAGGCCGCCCACGACCGTGAGGATCGCGATCACGATCGCCACGATCGGGCGGTCGATGAAGAATCTGGACACGCGCTACTTCCCGGCCGGCCGTGCGGCGCCCGGGCCGCCGTCCGACGCGGGCGCCGGCTTCGCGACGACCTTGCTTCCCGCACGGATCTTCTGCAGGCCCTCGACGACGACCTTCTCGCCGGCCTCGAGGCCGCTGTCGACGATCCAGTCGCTCCCCGTGCGCGGGCCGAGCTTCACCGATTTGATCTGCACGACGTCGTCCGGCCCGACCACGGCGATCTGATTCTTCCCCTGCAGCTCGGTCACGGCGCGCTGCGGAACGACGAGCGCTCCCTCGCGTCGATCGATCGGCGACTTCACCTTCGCGAACTGGCCGGGGCGAAGGATCGCGTTCGGATTCGGGAACAAGCCCTGCACCATGATCGTTCCGGTGGTCTCGCTGACCGCCAGACCGGTCACGTAGAACTTGCCGGGGTGCGGGTAGACCTCGTCGTTCGCGAGGATGAGCGTGAGTGGCGGGGCATCGTCCGACGGACCCGTCTGCTGGTGCTCCTGGATCGACTTCGCGAAGCGCAGGTACTCGATCTCGCTCACCGGAAAGCTCACCTTGAGCGGGTCGAGCTGCGAAACGGTCGTGAGGACGGTGGCCGGGCCCACGAGGTCGCCGATCTGCGCGGTCGCGATCGCGGCGACGCCCGTGACGGGCGACTCGACCTTCGTCCACGCGAGGTTGAGCCGCGCCTGCTCGACGGCGGCGGTGGCGGACGCCACCTGCGCGGCGTTCGCGGACCGCGCCTGCACGGCGTTGTCGAGCTCCTGCTGGCTCACCGCGCCCTCGGCCGCGAGGGGCTGGTAGCGGGCGACGTCCATCTCGCTCTTGCCGAGAGCGGCCTGCGCCATGCCGAGCTGGCCGGTCGCCTGGTCGAGCGCGGCCTTGAACTGCCTCGGATCGATCTCGAAGAGCAGCTCACCCGCCTTCACGACCGCGCCGTCGCGGTACGCCTGCCGGAGGAGATAGCCCTGGACCTTGGGCCGGATCTCGGCGTTGACGTAGCCGACGGTGGTCCCGATCCAGACCGAGTCGAGCGCGACGTCCCGCTTCTCGACGGGCGCCACGAGCACTTCCGGAGCGGCGGCCTCGCCGGTCGCGCTCTTCTTCTCGCACGCGACCGCAAGGGCGAGCAGAGCGAGGATGGGGGTGATTCGCCACGTCGATCGAGCCCGGCCGGTCCGCGTCTGCGTCCGCATTCCTGTCTCCTGCTCGGGCTCCGCGCCGGCTCGCGCATCTTACTGAACAACGTGTAGAGATCGAAGTTAAAGCACGCGCGGCGGCGATCCGCTGCATTCCGGGTTGCCACGCGAGCGCGCCCCTGATACGAAGGGGCCGCCGGACCGCCGCCGGAGGGGGAGGATGCGGGGACCGTCGCGACGCGCCGCGAGCGCGGCCAGTCTCTTCGCCGCCGCGCTCTGCGCGCGGGAGGCTGCCGCGCGCGAGGGCCGCGCCGCAGCGCATGCCGCGGCCTCCCGGGTTCGCGAACGCGCTCCGCGCGAGGCCGTGTCGCACGCCCCGCCGGAGTCCGCCCCGCGCGACGGCGCCGCGGCGCCGAACCCGGAGGCGCTCGACTCCGCGCTGCGCGCGTACCGCTGCGCGCGATCGCGCGGCGAAGTGGTGCGACCGACGCTCGCCGTGATCGACTACACGCTGCCGTCGAGCGAGAAGCGGCTCTGGCTGATCGACACCGAAAGCGGTCGCGTGCTGCAGCACGAGCTCGTCGCGCACGGGCGCGGGAGCGGCGATCTGTTCGCGGACCGCTTCTCGAACGAGCCCGAGTCGTACCAGTCGAGCCTCGGGCTCTTCGTCGCGCGCGGCGTCTACGCCGGCGAGCACGGACTCTCGCTGCGCCTCGACGGCCTCGAGCCGGGGATCAACGATCAGGCGAGCAGCCGCGCGATCGTGATGCACGGCGCTTGGTACGTGAGCGAAGCGCACGTCGCGCGCTGGGGGCGGCTCGGCCGCAGCCTCGGCTGCCCCGCGCTCGCTCCCGAGGTGACGGCGTCGGTGATCGAGCGGCTTCGCGACGGCGCCGCGGTCTTCGCCTACGGGCCCGATCCGCGCTGGAAGCAGCGCTCGGCGTATCTGCGCTGCGACGCTCCGGCGCCCGCGCCGCGAGTCGCCTCGCGTCAGGGCTGACCCGACCCTCCCGCGAGCAGGCTCTCCAGCGCCTCGTCGCGGCGATAGAGGTCGTCGAAGAAGCGAACCTCACCGCCGGGCCCCGCGCGGGCCGTCCAGTAGACGACGTGGACCGGGATCGGAGACGGCAGGTCGACCTGGCTCGTTCCGCCGCTCTCCATCGCGGCGCGGATGCGCTCGCGCGTCCACGCGGGGTCGCCGCGCAGCGCGTACTGCGCGAGAGCGACGGGATCTTCGACGCGGATGCAGCCGTGGCTGAAGTCGCGCCGCGCGCGAGCGAACAGGCTCTTCGCGGGCGTGGCGTGCAGGTAGATGTCCTCGTCGTTGGGAAACACGAACTTCACGAGGCCGAGCGAGTTCTCGGAACCGGGACGCTGGCGAAGCCCGAGTGCGCCCGACGCGAGGCCCGCGAGCGTCGCCTTCGAGAGGGGCTGGGCCGCACCGCCCGCGCCGACGATCTCGAGCCGCTCCTTCGCGAGATACTTCGGGTCCTTCCGGATCTTCGCCAGCATCTCCTTCACGACGATGCTGTACGGAACTCCCCAGGCCGGGCGGAAGACGAGGTACTCCATCTCTCCCGAGAGCTCCGGCGTCTCGGTCTCGCCGGCCTTGCCGGTGATCACCTTCATGTCGGGAGCGCCGGCGTCCGCGCCGCGCACGCTCTCCGCGACGAACAGGCGGAACTCGGGAATGTTGACGACGATCGGCGGCTGCGGCCCGGGCTCCGGCAGCCAGCGCCAGCGCTCGAGCGTGCGCTCGATCGCGCGAACGCGCTCGGCGAGCGGAACCCGGAGCGCCTGCGCCGTGCCCTTGCCGATCGCGCCGTCGGCTGCGAGGCCGTGGCGCTCCTGGAAGCGCTTCACCGCGGCGGCGAGGCCGGCGTCGTAGACCTCGCTACGGCCCGCGACCGCGCCCGAGGCAGGGGCGTCACCGAGCGCCTCGAGCCAGCGCCGCAGCGCGGGAACGAAGGGGCTGCGCGCTCCCGGCCGCAGGCCGGTGAGATCGGGCGGCGGAGCGAGG
>JAYRMX010000065.1:0-39588 GCA_041912475.1 Myxococcota bacterium | reverse complement strand
TGAGCGGCGACGGAGGCGACGAGCTGTTCGCGGGCTACGACGCGTACCTCGCCAATCGGGCCGCTGCGGCGACGACCGATCGCCTTCCGGCGTGGCTTCGCCATGCGATCCTCGCGCTCGGCGCGCGCCTTCCCGAGACCGAGGCGAAGAAGGACCTTCGCAGCAGCCTGAAGCGCTTCATGGAGGGCGCTGCGCTCCCGCCCGCGTGGCAGCACCTCCGATGGATGACGTTCCTGTCGCCGGACTTTCGCTGCTCGCTCTACCGGCCGGAGGCGCTCGCGGAGATCGGCGACGTCGCCGCGCGAACCGCGATCGCGTACCTCGACAACCCCGGTGCGGACCGCGCGCAGCGCCAGCGCTTCTGCGATACCGCCTTCTACCTCCCCGAGAACATCCTCGCGAAGGTCGATCTCATGGGGATGGCGCCGTCGCTCGAAACGCGCGTTCCGTACCTCGACAACGACGTGATCGACCTCGCGCTGCGCATTCCGAGCCGGCTGCTGTTCCGGGGCCGCGAGCGAAAGCGCCTGCTGCGGCGTGCCTACGCGCGCGATCTCCCGCCGGAGGTCCTTCGCCGCGGAAAGCAGGGCTTCAGCATGCCGATGAAGACGTGGCTTCGCCGCGAGTGGAACGGCCTCATGCACGAGCTGCTCGCCGAGTCCGAGCTGCGGGCGACGGGTCTGTTCGAGCCGGCCGCGGTGGCGCGCCTCGTGCGCGAGCACGAGGAAGGCCGCGCGAATCACAGCCATCTGCTCTGGGGGCTCATGGTCTTTCAGCTCTGGCGCCAGCGCTTCGTGCTGCCCGAGCGCTACGAGGCGCACGCATGAGGCGAGACCTCGTCGCGATCGCCGAGCGCGCCTGGGACGTCGCCGTCGTCGGTGGCGGCGTCTACGGCGTGTGCGCCGCGTGGGAAGCCGCCCGGCGCGGCCTCGCGGTGTGCCTGCTCGAGCGTGACGACTTCGGCGGTGCAACGTCGTCGCAGAGCCTCAAGGTGATCCACGGCGGCCTCCGGTATCTCCAGCACGCGCACCTGCCGCGCTTCTTCGAAGCCGTCGCCGAGCGCCGGCGCTTCCTCGAGCTGGCGCCTCACCTCGTGAGCCCGATGCCGTTCGTGATGCCGACCCGCGGGCGCGCGCTCCGAAGCCGAGAGGCGATGGCGCTCGCGCTGCTCGCGAACGACGTCCTCGGCCTGCGCCGCAGCCCTCGCGGAGATCCGGGAAAGCGCATCCCGCGCGGGCGCGTTCTGCGGCGCGGCGAGGCGCTCGAGCTGCTGCCGGGCCTCGCCGGGACGGGAATCACCGGCGGCGCGCTCTGGTGGGACTGCCAGACCTACAGCACCGAGCGGCTTCTGCTCGCGCTGCTCGCCGCCGCCGCCGGTGCGGGCGCGGAGGTCGCGAACCGCGCGGAGGTGACCGAGCGTCTGGGACCGCCCGAGCGGATCGAGGGCGTTCGCGTGCGCGACGCCGAGACGGGCGCCGTCCACGAGGTTCGCGCGCGCGTCGTCGTGAACGCGGCGGGGCCGTGGGCCGACGCGCTGCTCGCGCGGCTCGTCGAGCGGCCGCCGCGCCCGCGCTTTCTCGCGTCGAAGGCATTCAACCTCGTGACGCGGCGCCTGCGCGAGGGGCCGGGTGTCGGCCTCGAAGGGAGCGAAGAAGTTCGCGACCGCGACGCGGTGGTTCGCGCGGGGCGCCGGCTGTTCTTCGTCGTCCCCTGGCACGATCTCTCGCTCGTGGGAACGCGGCACCTTCCCTGGCGGGGCGACCCGGACGAGTTCCGCGTGTCGCGCGAAGACGTTCGCCTGTTCGTCGACGAGGTGAACGCGGCATATCCGCCCCTCGCGCTGCGCGCCGGCGACGTGATCGGCGTCTACGGCGGGATGCTGCCGCAGACCCCCGCGTCGCTCGGCGCGCCCGAGGTCGAGCTCGAGAAGCGCTCGCGCGTCGTCGATCACGGGCGCGAGGACGGGATCGAAGGAATGGTTACGCTTCTCGGCGTCAAGTGGACGGCGGCGCGGGCGGTCGCGGCGAGTGGCATCGCGCTCGCATGCCGCAAGCTCGGAAGGCAGCGGCGACCGCCGCCGCTCGATGGGGTCCGGCTCGCGGGAAGCGAGTTCGAGCGCCACGCCGACTTCCTCGCGAAGGAGCGCGAGGCGCTACCGGGCTGCCTCGGACGGGCGTCGGCCGAGCACCTGCTGCGGAGCTTCGGAACCCGCGCGCGCGATCTCTTCGCGCTCGCCGAGCGGCGGCCCGAGCTCGGCGCTCCGCTGCAGGAGGGCTCGCCGGTGATCGGCGCCGAGGTCGTCCGCGCGGTGCGCGACGAGATGGCGCTCCACCTCGACGACGTCGTGCTGCGGCGAACCGAGCTCTCGCTCGCCTCCCCGCTCGGCGACGCCGCGATCGAGCGCGCGGCGCAGCTCATGGCGCAGGAGCTCGGATGGGACGCGCCGCGAGTCGACGCCGAGCTCGCGCGCGCGCACGCCGCGCTCGCTCGCTTCCGCGCGGGCTAGCAAGGGCGCGCAGCGCCCGCGCAGCGAGGCCGTCTGCGGCCGAGCGAAGGCCGCTGCCGGCTCGCGAAGCGAGCCGTGCGGCTCGGGCAAGGGCGCGCAGCGCCCGCGCAGCGAGGCCGTCTGCGGCCCAGCGAAGGCCGCTGCCGGCTCGCGAAGCGAGCCGTGCGGCTGCGCTCGCCGCGGCGCGGGACGGGCTACCGGACGTCGCTCGGCGGCGGCGGCGGCGGTCCGTCCATCCGAAGCGCGGTCCCGAGCATGTCTGCGGCGGTGACGATCAGGAAGATCGCGAACACGATCCGCAGCGCGCGCTCCGGGATCTGCACCGACAGGTTCGCGCCGAGCCAGGCGCCGGCCATCGAGAGCGCGGCGACCACGACGACGATCTCGGGGCGCAGGTTGCCGAGCTGCCAGTGGCGAAGCGACGCGGACGCGGCCGTGAAGAGGATCACGCCCATCGACGTCCCGATCGCCTGCTTCACCGAGAAGCCGAGCAGGCGCGTGAATGCCGGAACCATCACGACGCCGCCTCCGACGCCGAGAAGGCCGCCGAGGGTGCCCGCGAGAAGACCGATCGCCGCACAGACGAGCCAGGACACGCCGCACCTCCCGCGCGCGTTGCCGCCGCTGCGCGCGCATCGCATGCTATCGCTCCGCTGCCGGCGCCGGCAGCGGCGGGAGCAGCGCGTGCCGTCGCAGACCATTCCCTTCGGCGACCTCGAAGCCGTCTTCTTCGACGCCGGGAACACGCTCGTCCACTGGGACCACGACTTCGTCGCCGAGTGCGCCGCGGCGCTCGGGTTCGCGCTCGACCCGGCGCGCATCGCGCGCGCCGAGGCGGCGGCCCGGCCGCGGCTCGATCGGATCCTCGCGCGCGGCCGGTCGACCGAGGCGCCCGACACGATGACGGCGTATCTGGCGTGCATGCTCGACGCGGGTCTTGCCGCGGAGGTCGAGCCGCAGCGGCGGCCGGACTTCGTCACGCAGCTCGCGGCGGCGCTTCGAGGCCCCGGCGCGGGAGACCGCCTGTGGTCGCGCGTTCCCGAGGGCCTTCCCGCGAGCCTCGCGCGGCTGCGCGAGGCCGGGCTGACGATCGTCGTCGTCAGCAACTCCGACGGCAGCATCGAGCGCAAGCTGCGCGACGCGGGCCTTCGCGCTCTGCTCGACGACGTCGTCGATTCGGCGCTCGTCGGCGCCGAGAAGCCCGACCCTGCGATCTTCCGCCACGCGCTCGCCCGCTCGGGGAGCGCGCCGCAGCGCACGCTGCACGCGGGCGACCTGCACGCGATCGACGTCCTCGGCGCGCAGCGCGCGGGCCTGCACGCCGTCCTGCTCGATCCGCACGGCGACTGGAGCGAGCCCGCGTGCACGAAGTTTCCGAGCGTCGTCGCGCTCGCGCGCGCGATCCTCGCGGCGAAGGGAGAGTGAGCACATGGACCATCCGACGCTGATTCGGCCGGCCGACCACGCCGTCTACGACGCGAAGAAGATGGGCAAGGCGACGCTGTTCCAGTCGCCGCGCCTGCTCGCGGGCCTCAACGCCTTCGAGCCGGGGCAGGAGCACGCGCTCCACGCGCACGCGGGGACCGACAAGCTCTACGTCGTCGTCGAGGGCAGCGGCCAGTTCCTGCTCGAAGGCGCCGAGATCGCGATGCGGGAGGGCGAGATGCTGGTGGCGCCGGCGGGCGTCCCGCACGGCATCCGCAACACCGGCGCGCGACGGCTGCTCGTCCTCGCGGTGCTCGCACCCGGTCCCGGCGGCGCCTGACGGCGCGCGCCGCCCCGAACCGGCATGGAATCCGATACGCTGGAGCGCCACCGCCCGGGAGACGCCGCATGAGCCTTCCCCTCGCCGGAGTCCGTGTCGTCGAGGTCGCGAACTACGT
The DNA here is from genome assembly GCA_041912475.1 of Myxococcota bacterium. GTDB lineage: Bacteria > Myxococcota_A > UBA9160 > UBA9160 > UBA9160 > MYXO. Next base: position 35,199 of record JAYRMX010000065.1, on the reverse strand, counting down.
CGCCGTGCCGGCGGCCGGCGCGCTGCTCGCCGATCTCGGCGCCGACGTCGTCAAGATCGAGACGCCGCCGCGGGGAGAGATCTACCGGCGCAGCCGGCCGCGCTACGCGGGCTACGCGTGCGACTTCGACGAGAACCCGCCCTTCCACATGGACAACCGCGGCAAGCGTTCGCTGATGCTCGACCTGCGCCGAGCCGATTCGCGCGACGCACTGATGCGAGTCGTCGACCGCGCCGAGGTCTTCATCACGAACCTCCTGCCCGCGCGGCGAAAGAAGTACGGCGTCGATCACGAGACGCTCCTCGCGCGAGTGCCGCGCATCATCGTCGGAGCGATCAACGGCTACGGCGGCGCGGGGCCCGAGTCCGACTGGCCCGCGTTCGACTACGCGGCGTACTGGGCGCGCACGGGGATGATGGACGTGATGCACGACGAGGGCGTCGCGCCGTCGCTCCAGCGCCCCGCGGTGGGCGACCACGCGGCCGGCGTGAATCTCGTGTGCGGGATCCTCGCCGCGATGCGTCTTCGCGACGCCGACGGGCGGGGGCGCTACGTCGAGGTCTCGCTGCTTCAGACGGGCTTCCACATCCTCGGCACCGACATCGCGAACGCGCTCGTCACCCGCGAGCCGGCGAAGCGGCACGACCGCAGGGCGCCGCCGAATCCGCTCTGGAACAGCTACCCGACGTCGGACGGTCGCTGGCTGCTCCTCGTCATGATCGACCCCGAGCCCTACTGGGCAAAGCTGTGCGCGGCGGTCGGGCGGCCCGAGCTCGCGACGGACGAGCGCTTCGCGGACGGCTTTCGCCGCCTCGCGAACTCCGCGGCGCTCGTCGCCGAGCTCGAGTCCGTGTTCGGCAGGCGGCCCCTCGCCGAGTGGCGGCCGATCCTCGATGCCGCGGGCATCATCTGGGCCCCGGTCCAGCGCGTCGACGAGGCGATCGACGACCCGCAGGCGCGCGCGATGGGGTACGTCTACGAGATCGAGCATCCGACGGCAGGCCGTTTCGAGACGGTCGGGCCGCCGTTCCGGATCGAAGGCGAGGCGCTCGGCGCTCGCCGTGCGGCCCCGCCCCTCGACGCCGACGCCCGCGACGTGCTGCGCGAGGCGGGCCTCTCCGATTCGGAGATCGAGAAGCTGGTGTAGCCCCCACCCGAATGGGGGTGGCGGATCTTTCTCGCCCGCCGCACTTTTTTGTTGCCGCAGTTCGGTGTCACTCTGGTAGAGTGCGGCGCGGGGGGCGCTGCGCGGCACGCGGCGCACCGGAGACGGTCCATGACCGCGCTGGTGCTCGTCGTCGACGATCGGCGCGAGGTTCGGCAGCTCCTCGTCGAGGGGCTCGAGGAGATAGGCCTGCGCGTGGTGCAGGCGGCCGACGCCGCGCAGGGCTGGGCCTGCTACCGGCGCGCCGAGCCCGACCTCGTCGTGACGGACGCCCGTACGCCGCGCTCTGGCGGCATCGACCTCCTGCGGCGCATCCGCGAGGTGGCGAGCACGCCGGTCGTCGTGATGGCGGCGCGGGAGGATGCTGCTGCGTCGCTGCTCGCGCTCAGCTCGGGGGCCGAGGACCTCATCACCTTCCCCGACGAGATCGGCCGTTTGATCGATCGCGGCCGGCGGCTCGCGAGCCGGGGCGAGCCCGAGCTCGCGCCCGCCGACTGGCTCGCCGGCTCGGGCCGGCGCATTCGACGCGTTCGGGAGCAGATCGCCCGACTCGCGCCGGCCGCGGGGCCGGTTCTGGTCTGGGGCGAGTGCGAGCGAGGGCGGGAGGCCGCGGTCGCCGAGCTGCACGCGCGCGGTCCGCTCTCCTCCGTGCCGATCGTTCGGGTCGACGCGGCCGCCGGCGGCGAACTCCCCGAGACGGGTTTCGTCCATCTCGGAGGCGTGGAGCGGCTCGGGCCGGCCGGGCAGAAGCGCTGGAGCGAGGTGTTGGGAGCGGAGGCGGACGATGCCGGCGCGCCGGCCGCACGCCGCCGCGTCATTGCGTCGAGCACGGTCGAACTCGCGACGCTCGTCGCTCGAGGCGGCTTCGACGCTGGCCTGCTCCGCGCGCTCGGGCGTGACGCGATCGAAATCCCGGCGCTTCGCGACCGCATCGACGATCTGCGCGAGCTCGTTCCGGCGATGGTCCGGCGGCTCGCGCGCCTTCACGGGCTCCACGATGCGCGCGTTCCCGCGCCGGTCGTGACCGCGCTGCGCCGCCACGCCTGGCCCGGGAACCTCGACGAGCTCGCCCGCGTATTGCAGCACGCCGTCGAGCGCGCGCGCAGCGGCGTCGTCGCGCTCGGCGACGTCGAGCCCCTGCTCTGCGACCCGAGGGCCGGATCGCTCCGTGACGCGAGCGCGCGTCGCGAGCGCGGCGAGCTCGCGACGCTCCACGCCGACTGCCGCGGCAACCTCGCCGAGATGGCGCGCCGGCTCGGCGTGAGCCGCGGATCGGTCGTCTACCGCATGCAGAAGCTCGGGCTTCCCATCCGCCCCGGCACCGCCTGACGCAGCGCCGCTCCGGCGGCCCCGTGCGGGCGGGGCGATCTTCCCGGAGCTACCTTCGCGTGCCGGGCTGCGAGGGGGCGATGCGCCGCGAAGGGTCGCGGTCTCCCGAGCCCGTCGCTGGAGGTTCGACGCGGGCATGGAGCGGGGAGCACGGCCGCCGCAGGCGGCCGCGGACGGCCCGTCCGGTTCGGGCGGCTGGTCGAGCGAGGAGCCGGCCTCCGAGGTCCTTACCGAGTTCGGTGTCAACGCGGCGCTCGTCGAAGAGATCCGCCAGCGCTACGAGGTCGATCCGACCTCGGTGCATCCGAGCTGGGCGCAGCTCTTCCGCGAGGAGGGGGAGGCAGAGGAGCTGCCGTCCGAGGCGCCTGCGGCCGTCGCGACGGCGGCGCCCGCGGCCGCCGAGCCCGCCGCGGCGCCGCACGCGCTCGGCGACGTCGCGCCGCACCTCGCCGAGAATCACGCGCGCGTGCTTAGCCTCATCCACACGTACCGCGCGCGCGGGCATCGCATCGCGAAGAAGGATCCGCTCGGAGCGGACTCGTCGTACTTCCCCGAGCTCGACCCGGCGCACTACGGCTTCGGGCAGGACGACCTCGACCGGCCCTTCATCGCCGGAGACCTGCCGGGCGGCCCGATCCAGACACTGCGCGAGATCCGCGGGCGCCTCGAGGCCACGTACTGCCGATCGATCGGTGTCGAGTTCACGCACGTCCAGGAGCCCGGCCGCAAGCTCTGGCTCCAGCGGCATCTCGAGGAGACGCAGAACACGAGCCCCGTCTCGACCGAGGACCGGCTCCGGATCCTCCAGAAGATCGCGGCCGCCGAGCTCTTCGAGCGCTTCATCCACACCCGGTTCCTCGGGCAGAAGCGTTTCTCGCTCGAGGGCTCCGAGGCCGTGATTCCCCTGCTCGACATGATCGTCGAAGACGCGCCGACGCACGGGATCGTCGAGATCGTCTTCGGGATGGCGCACCGCGGGCGCCTCAACGTGCTCTCGAACGTCATCGGGCGCTCGCTCGAGACGCTGTTCTCGGAGTTCGAGGACGCGCCGCTCCTCGAGAGCCCGTTCGGGTCCGGCGACGTCAAGTATCACAAGGGCTACACGTCCGACCGCGTCACGCGATCTGGCGCGCACGTGCACCTCTCGCTCACGTCGAACCCCTCGCACCTCGAGGCGGTCGATCCCGTGGTCGAGGGCCGGGCGCGCGCCAAGCAGACCCGCGCCGGCGACAGGAAGGGCCGAACGATCCTTCCGCTGCTGATCCACGGCGACGCGGCGTTCTCGGGGCAGGGCATCGTCGCCGAGACACTCAACCTCTGCCACCTCACGGGCTACTCGACGGGCGGAACGCTCCACATCGTCATCAACAACCAGATCGGCTTCACGGCCAACCCCGCCGAGACGCGATCGACGCTCTACTGCACCGACGTCGCGAAGATGATCCAGGCGCCGATCTTCCACGTGAACGGCGACGACGTCGAGGCGGTGATCCACTGCGCGCGGCTCGCGATCGCCTACCGCCAGCGTTTCGGCAGCGACGTCGTGATCGACGTCTTCGGCTATCGGCGCCACGGCCACAACGAGGGCGACGAGCCGAGCTACACCCAGCCGCTGCTCTACGAGTGCATCCGCCAGCAGCCGCCGCTGCGCAAGATCTACACCGACCAGCTCCTCGCGCTCGGGCTGCTTCGCGAGGACGACGTCGCGCGAATCGAAGCCGATCTCAACGCGCAGCTCGCGCAGGCGCTCCAGATGATCAAGACGCGGACGCCCGAGGCCGACGAGCCGTACGAGCCGCGCGGGCCGTGGACGGGCTTCTCGCGGACGGCGCCGCCCGGCCCCGTCGACACGGCCGTTCCGATCGAGCGGCTGGCGCAGGTCGCAGAAGGGCTCGCGCGCGTTCCCGCAGGCTTCGTGGTTCACCCGAAGCTGCTGCCGATGCTCGAGAAGCGCTGCAAGGTCGTCTCCGAGAACGGCCCGGTCGACTGGGCGCTCGCCGAGGCGCTCGCGTTCGGGACGCTGCTCGTCGAGGGAACGCCCGTTCGGCTCTCCGGGCAGGACAGCGCGCGCGGAACGTTCAGCCATCGCCACGCCGTGCTCGTGAACCAGCGAACGGGCGAGGAGCACGCCCCGCTCGACCATCTCACGAAGACGCAGGCGCGCTTCGAGGTCTACGACAGCCTGCTCTCGGAGGCCGCGGTCCTCGGCTTCGAGTACGGCTACAGCGTCGCCGACCCGACGACGCTCACGATCTGGGAGGCGCAGTTCGGCGACTTCGCCAACGGCGCGCAGGTGATCATCGACCAGTTCATCTCGTCGGCGCACGTCAAGTGGGGTCGCATGAGCGGGCTCGTGATGCTGCTTCCGCACGGCTACGAAGGACAGGGCCCCGAGCACTCGAGCGCACGAATCGAGCGCTATCTCCAGCTCTGCGCCGAGGACAATCTGCAGGTCGCGAACTGCACGAGCCCGGCGCAGTACTTCCATCTGCTGCGTCGCCAGATGCGGCGGCGCTTCCGCGCGCCGCTCGTGATCTTCACGCCGAAGAGCCTGCTTCGCGCGCCGCGCGTCGTCTCGTCGCCGCAGGATCTCGCGTCGGGGAGCTTCCACGAGGTGATCGCGGACGAGGCGGCGGCCGCGCGTGCCGACGACGTCCGGCGCGTCCTCGTGTGCTCGGGCAAGGTCTTCTACGACCTCGTCGAGCGGCAGGAGGCGCGCGAGAAGGCCGGCGCGAAGCGCGACGTCGCGATCGTCCGCGTCGAGCAGCTCTATCCGTGGCCGCACGAGGCGCTCTCGGGCGCGCTCGGCCGCCATTCGCGTGCGAAGGACGTGACGTGGGTTCAGGAGGAGCCCCGGAACATGGGCGGCTTCTCCTTCGTCCAGGAGCGCCTCGGCGCGCTGCTCCGCAAGGGGCAGGAGCTCCGCTACGCGGGGCGCGCGGCGAGCGCGAGCACGGCGGTCGGCTCGATGCGCCTGCACCGCGACCAGCAGAAGGCGCTCGTCGACGAAGCCTTCGCGGGGCTCTGACGGCGCGCGTTCGGGCGGCCAGGGCTCCGGCCGCGCGACAGCATCAGCCGCGCAGCGCGCGCTGCCGAAGCAGGGCGAGCGGGAGCGTGCGCCGTTCAGGCGCCCGAGAGGTCGAGCGGCCAGTTCGACGCGACGCAGCCGCCGTCGACCTCGAAGATCTTGCCCGTGACCCACGCCGACGCCGGCGAGGCGAGGTAGAGCGCCATCGCGGCGATGTCCTCGGGAGCTCCGAGCCGCGCCATCGGCGTCATCGCCTCCATCTTCTCGCGCAGGCCCCCGCTCGAGAGGAACGGCGTGAGGGCCTCGGTCTCGATCGACCCGACCGCGATCGCGTTGACGCGCAAGCGCGGCGCGAGCTCGTACGCGAGCAGCTCCGTCATGTGATTGACGGCGGCCTTCGCGGTACCGTACGCGACGAAGGCCTTCTCGACTCGGTGCGAGAGCGCCGACGAGATGTTGACGATGCTGCCGCCGCCGCCCGCCTGCATGTGCGGAACGAAGAGTCGGCTCGCGACGAATCCCGACGTGACGTTGAAATGGAAGGCGTCCTCGAACGCCTTCTCGCTGGTCCGCAGAAACGGCTTCGGCGGCGCTCCGCCGGCGTTGTTCACGAGGACGTCCGCCCGGCCGAACGTCTCGATCGTCTTCGCGGCGAGCGCCTCGAGCTGCTCGCGCTCGTTGACGTCGCAGGGGACGACGAGCGCCCGACGTCCGAGGCCGCGGATCCGCTCGGCGACGACCTCGAGCGTTGCCTGCGTCCGCGCCGCGCAGACGACGTCCGCGCCGGCTTCGGCGAGTGCGGTGGCGATCGCCGCCCCGATCCCTTTCCCGGCGCCGGTGACGACGGCGACGCGGTCGTTCAGACGGAATCGATCGAGGATCATGGCGGCTCCTTTGCGGGGCGGGCCGTGATGATATCGTGAGCGCGCCGCCGTTTGGGCAGGAAAGGAGCGTCATGCAGCGATTCGAGGGGCGCGTCGCTCTCGTCACCGGGGCCGCATCGGGGATCGGGCGGGCGACGGCAGAGCGGCTCGCCCGCGAAGGCGCCCGCGTCGTGTGCGCCGACGTGCAGGCCGAGGCCCTCGGCGGGGCCGTCGAGGCGATCCGCGCCGGCGGCGGAGAAGCGGCGGCGTGTCCGTGCGACATCGCCGACGAGCCCTCGGTTCGCGCGGCGGTGCGCGAGGCCGTGCAGCGCTACGGCGGCCTCCACGTGCTGTGCAACGTCGCCGGAATCCTGCGCTTCCAGAACAGCCACGAGGTCTCGCTGGGCGACTGGAACCGCGTCCTCGCCGTGAATCTGACGGGGACGTTCCTGATGTGCCGCGAAGCGATCACCCACTTCCTCGCGCACGGCGGCGGCGTGATCGTGAACGTGTCGTCGAGCGCGGCGCTGCAGGCGCATGCGTGGACGGCGGCGTACACCGCGTCCAAAGGAGGAGTCCTCGCCCTCTCGTACGAGCTCGCGATCGAATACGGGCGGCAGGGCGTTCGCGTGAACGCGGTGTGCCCCGGCGCGGTGAAGACGCCGATTCACGAGGCGTTCGCGATTCCGCCGGGCGCGGACGCGACGCTGCTCGAGCGCATCCTTCCCTTCGGCGGATTCGGCAAACCGGAAGACGTCGCGGACGCGATCGCGTTCCTCGCGTCGGACGACGCGAAGCACATCAATGGCACCATGCTCCGGATCGACGGAGGGATGTGTTCGTGAACCTCTCTCGCGCGCGGGCGCTGCAGGAGCGCCTGCGCGGTGAGGTCGTCGAGCGCGACGCGCTCGGCGAGGTCCGCCACGTGGCGGGGGCCGACGTGAGCTACGACCGCGGCAGCCCCGTCCTCTTCGCGGCCGTCGTGGTGCTCGACGCCCGGACGCTCGAGATCGTCGAGACGAGCGGCGTTCGCGCGCGTGCGCGCTTTCCGTACGTTCCGGGCTACCTCTCGTTTCGCGAGGCGCCCGCCGTGATCGCCGCGTTTCGAAGGCTCCGCGTCCGCCCCGACCTCCTGCTGTGCGACGGACAGGGCCGCGCGCATCCTCGCCGCTTCGGCCTCGCATGCCATCTCGGCGTGGCGCTCGATCTGCCGAGCATCGGCTGCGCGAAGAGCCGGCTCGTCGGCGCGCACCGCGCGGTCGGCGAGCGCCGCGGGTGTCACGTTCGCCTGCTCGACGAGGGCGACGTGGTCGGCGAGGTCGTTCGCACGCGCCCGGGCGTCGCGCCCGTCTACGTCTCGGTCGGGCATCGCGTGTGCCTCGAAACCGCGCGCAGGCTGGCTCTTCGCTTCGCGCGAGGCTTCCGCGTCCCGGAGCCGCTGCGCGCAGCGCACGCCGAGGTGAACCGCTTGCGTGTCGAATCCGGCACGTCCGAAGCGTGAGCGCGCGCCGAGCGGGCGGCGCACGGCGTCCGGCGGCGCCCGCGCGCAGGGCGAGCCCGCGACGGTGAGCCGGCCGTACGGGCTCTCCGGCTCTCCACAGCGCGCCGGTTATCCTCCGAGTGTGCGGGCCGCCGATGCGCGCAGCGCGGGCGCAGCAAAGATTCGCTCGGCGGCCTCCGCCCGACTGCCCGCCGCCGCGAAGGAGCGCCGCCTTGAAGCTCTGCACGTTCGTTCGGGACGGAGGCCCGAGGCTGGGGGCGATCGGCGACGACGGCATCGTCGACCTGGCGGCCGCCGCTCCGGATCTGCCGCGCGAGATGGTGGCGCTGCTCGCCGCCGGAGCGCCGGCGCTGCACCGGGCCCGCGCGGCGGCCGGGTCGGGGCCGCGCATCGACCCGGCCGCCGTCATGCTCGCTCCGCCGATCCTCCGCCCGCCCAAGTTCCTCGCGATCGGCCTCAACTACGCCGATCATGTCGCGGAATCGGGGCTCGAGCGCCCGTCGATTCCCACCGTGTTCAACAAGCAGTCGACGTGCGTCGCGGGGCCGCGCGACCCGATTCACATGCCGCGCGTCTCGACGATGCTCGACTACGAAGGCGAGCTCGGCTTCGTCGTCGGCCGGCGCTGCCGGCACGTGCGACGCGACCAGGCGCACGAGGTGATCGCCGGCTACCTCGTCGTGAACGACGTCTCGGTGCGTGACTGGCAGCTCCGTGTGCCGACGTGGACGATGGGAAAGTCGTTCGACACGCACGGGCCGATCGGCCCGTGGATCACGACGCCCGACGAGCTCGGCGACCCTCACGCGCTGCGGATCCGCACGTGGGTCGGCGGCGATCTGAGGCAGGATTCGAACACGAAGAACCTCATCTTCGACTGCTTCGCGATCGTCGAGCACCTCTCGACGGCGTTCACGCTCGAGCCCGGAGACGTCGTCGCGACGGGAACGCCGGGAGGCGTCGGCATCGCGAGCAAGCCGCCGCGGCTGCTGCGCGTCGGCGACGTCGTTCGCGTCGAGATCGAGGGGCTCGGTGCGCTCGAGAACACCGTCGTCGAGGAGCCCGCCACGACGACCCTGCTCTGATCGAACCCCGGAGGGTCCATGCCGCTTCATCGCCTGCGCTCGGTCACGATCGGCGTTCCGTGCGTGGACGCAGCGCGTTCGTTCTATGCCGAGCTCGGCCTCGCCGAGACGCAGGCGGGAGTCTTCGAGACCTGCGACGGCGGCGAGCAGCTCCGCATCGAGCGAGCGCCGCAGCGCCGCCTGCTCGCGCTCTCGGTCGGCGCCGACGATGCGGACGACCTCGGACGCATCGAGGCCGCGCTCGGGCGGCTCGGCGTCCCGGCCGCACGGAGCGAGCGCCGGCTCGATGCGGCCGATCCCGCGACGCTCGTCCGCGTTCGCGTCGAGATCGATCCGCGACGCGCGCAGAAGCCGCCTGAGCCGCTCGCGACGAACGCGCCCGGCCGCACGCTCCGCGCCGACGCCCGCTCTCCGGCCGCGGTCTCGGCGCCGCCGCCGCGCCCGCGCCGCCTCAGCCACGTCGTCGTCGGCTCCGCCGACGCCCCGGCGTCGCGGCGCTTCTTCGTCGAGGGCATCGGATTCCGCGTGAGCGACGAGGTGCCCGCGATCGGCGCATCGTTCCTGCGCTGCTCGACGGATCATCACAACCTGCTGGTGCAGCCGGCGCCGGTTCCGTTCGTCCACCACACGGCGTGGGAGATGGACGACGTCGACGCGGTCGGGCGCGCGGCGGCGGCGATGGTCGCCGCCGATCCGTCACGCCACGTCTGGGGCCTCGGCCGCCACGGCATCGGCTCGAACTATTTCTGGTACCTCCGCGACCCGGCCGGAAACTTCTGCGAGTACACGAGCGACCTCGACGTGGTCGCCGACGACGAGGCCTGGAAGATCGCGGCGTCGGCTTCGGCGCATCCGCTCGCGGCGTGGGGGCCGCCGGTCCCCGCGTCGTTCCTCGCTCCCGACGACATCGTGGCGATGGCGCGAGGCGAGTGAGATGGACGAGATCTGCGACGTCGCGATCGTCGGCTACGGTCCCGTCGGACAGATCCTCGCGATCCTTCTCGGGCAGCGCGGCCTTCGCGTGCGCGTTCTCGAGCGCTGGGAGGGGCAGTACCCGCTGCCCCGCGCGGTCCACTTCGACCACGAGGTCGCACGGATCCTCCAGAGCGCCGGCGTGATGAGCGCGCTCGCCGGGCGGGTCGAGCCCGCGGCGCAGTACGAGTGGCGAAGCGCGAGCGGTGAGGTGCTGCTTCGCATCGGACGCGACGCCGAAGGCAGCGACTCGGGCTGGCCCGAGTCGCTGATGTTCAGCCAGCCCGAGCTCGAGCGAACGCTCGACGACCGCGTCGTCGCGCTTCCGGGCGTGCGCGTCGACTGGGACGCCGAGGTCGTCGAGGTGCGCGAGGAGAAGGAGCTCGTCGAGATCGGCGTCCGGCGCGAGTCCGGCGAGCGCTTCACGGTGAAGGCCCACTTCGCCGTCGGCTGCGACGGAGCGAACAGCTTCGTTCGCAGCGTGATCGGCACGAAGTGGAACGATCTCGGCTTTCGCTTCGACTGGCTCGTCGCCGACGTGATCCCGCACGAGAAGCGAACGTGGGATCCGCTCAACTGGCAGCTCTGCGACCCCGCACGGCCGACGACGGTCGTCTCCGGCGGCCCGGGACGGCGGCGCTGGGAGTTCATGCGCCTGCCCGGCGAGGCGGTCGAGGAGCTCGGCCGTGAGGAGGTCGCGTGGCGGCTGCTCGCTCCGTGGAACGTCCGGCCGGAGAATGCCACGCTCGAGCGGACGGCCGTCTACACGTTCCGCGCTTGCTGGGCCGACGCCTGGCGCCGCGGCCGCCTGCTGCTCGCGGGAGACGCCGCGCACCTCACGCCGCCGTTCGCGGGGCAGGGGATGTGCGCGGGAATTCGCGACGCCGCGAACCTCGCGTGGAAGCTCGCCCTCGTTCGCACGGGCCGCGCGGGCGAGGCCCTGCTCGACACCTACGCGAGCGAGCGCATTCCGCACGTGCGGGCGATGATCGACCTCGCGGTCGAGCTCGGGCGCGTGATCTGCGTGCTCGATCCCGAGCAGGCCCGCGCGCGCGACCGGCGCATGGTCGCGGAGGAGCGCGAACGCGGCGGCCCCGTCTCTCGCCCGCTCCCGCCGCTCGGCCCCGGCTGCTTCGCGGCCGGGAGCCCTGCTGCGGGAACGCTCTTCGTCCAGGGGCGCGTTCGCCACGGCGAGGCCGAGGGGCTCTTCGACGACGTCGTCGGACGCGGCTTCGTCCTGCTGAGCCCGCACGCAGATCCGGGTGCGACGCTTCCGCCCGCGAGCGCCTCGCTGTTCCGCGAGATCGGAGGGCTTTCCGCGCACGTCGGCCGCGGCGCGCCGGTCGACGATGTCGGAGGGGTCTACACGCGCTGGTTTCAGGAGCACGGAGCGGCGGTCGCACTCGTCCGCCCGGACTTCGCGGTCTTCGGAACCGCCGAGCGCCTCGACGGCGCGCCGAGGCTGGTCGAGGCGCTACGCCGCGCGCTCGGAGGGTGAGGCGCGTTGGCCTGAGCCGCATCGGCTCGCTGGCGCTCGCCGGCAGCGGCCTTCGTTCGGCCGCGGACGGCCTCACTGCGCGGCCGCTTCGCGGCCTTGCGCTAGCGTCGGATGCGAGTCGGAGGCGCGAGGACATGGACCGTGCGACTCCCGAAGCTCGAGGCGCCGGTGCACCGCTCCTCGCGCGCTTCGCAGCCCTGGCGGCCGGCGCGCCGGGGCTCGATCTGCTCGTGCTGCACGGCTCGCGCGCTCGCGGCGAAGCCCATGCCGCTTCGGATTGGGACTTCGCCTACCTCGCAGACCCCTCGTTCGACCCGGCCGCGCTGCTCGCGCGACTCGTCGCCGAGGTCGGCTCCGAGCGCGTGGACCTCGCCGACCTCGCGCGCGCCAGCGGGCTTCTCCGCTACCGCTGCGCCCGAGACGGCGTGGCCGTCCACGAGCGCGATCCCGGCGCATTCGAGCGGTTCCAGCTCCGAGCCATCGCCTTCTGGCTGGACATGGCGCCCGTGATACGCCCGGAGCTCGACGCCCGGCTCGAGAGGATCGGCGCTTGACACCGTTCGATCGCGAGGTGTTCGCCGAGCGGGTGGCGGCCGTCGAGCGCCATCTTGCACGCGTGGAGGAGCGGCTTCCCGGCTCACCGGACGACCTCGAAGCCTCGACCGACGCCTCCGACGCCGTCATCCTTCACCTGTGGCAGGCGACACAGGTCGTGATCGACCTGGCGACCGCCGCATGCGTTCGTCTCGCCTTCGGTACGCCGGCTACCTACGCCGACGCCTTCACGCGTCTCGCGGATGCGGGCGTCATCGACCCGGCGCTGGCGGAGCGCCTCGCGCGCGCCGCAGGCTTTCGCAACCTCGTGGCCCACGCGTACGACCGGCTCGACCTGCGGCGCGTTCACGAAGCGGCGCGTACGGGCCCCTCCGACCTGCGCGCCTTCCTGAGGGCGCTGCGCGACCGGGTCTGAGAGAAGCCGCGATTCGAGCCGAATGCGGATGCTCGATCCGCCGCGGCTCACTCCGCGCTGCGGCCGCTCGCGGCTTCCAGCCAGTGCGCGAGGCCCGGCGCAGCGCGGCGGCGAAGCTCGGCGTTCAGGTCGAAGCGCTCGAGCGCCTGCGCGAGCGCGCGCTTCGCGGTCGGCAGCGGATGTGACTCGAAGAACGCGGCGACGTCGCGGCGGTACTCCTTCGTCTGGAGATGCGGCGTCGCCTCGACGAGGCGCGTCGCGAGCATCGGCGGGAGCCTGCGGCGAAGCGCCGGCCAGCGGCGCTTCACGAACGCCCAGGCTCGCTCGCGCGCATCCCGGTTGGCGAGCGCACGGCCGAGAACGAGCACCACGTCCTGCGTCTGAACGGTGTCGGTGATCGTCAGCGCGAGCGTTCGATCGACGAGCTCGGAGTCGCGGAACTCGGCGAGCGAGAGCAGAAGACGCCGCCTCTCCTGCGGCGTCGCGGCCCCCATCATCGCCGCGAGGATCGCGTCGAAGCGCTCGGCGTCGCCGGTTCGCGCGGCGAGCGTCGCGACGCCGTCCGCGAGGTTCGGCTCGAGGCTCTCGGGCCGGGCGAGCCAGCGCGGGAAGCGCCGCTCGGCCTCCTCGACGACGGGCTCCCACTCCGCGATCTCGCCGAGGATCGCGAGCACGGCCGCGCGCTGCAGCCGCGTGTCGTCGCTCTCGCCGGGCGAAGCCTCCCACCCGAGCGTCTCGATCTGGTGTCCGAAGCGGTCGACGAGCCAGCCGCGAAGCCGCGCGAGCGCCGCCGCGCCCGCGGCGGGCGCGATCTGGTCGGCGAGGAAGCCGAGCGGCGCGCGAAGAGCCTGCAGCACGTCCGGGTCGCTCTCGGCGCCGAGCGCGTCGGCGACTTCGAGCAGGCTCTCGATCGGAGCGAGCGCCGCCCGGACGTGCGCCCACTGGTGCGAGACGAGTCCCATGCGTTCGATCGGCGAGAGGCGCGGCAACGACGCGACGATCTCGCGCAGACCCCTGGCGTCGTGGAGCGGACGGAAGAAGCCGCTCTCGTCGGCGTTGCCGTAGACGAAGCGCGCGCCGTTGGGGAGCGGGATCGAGTCTTTCGCGCGTACCAGCAGGTGCCGCTGCACGCGTGAGGCGGTGCCGCGAGCCCCTCCCAGACGCGCGACGACCGGAATCGGCCAGCGCGCCGCGCCCGCGACGCGCGCGGGACGGGCCCGGAAGCGACGCTGCTCGAGCGCGAGCCGGGTACTGCCGCCGCGCACAGTGCGGCGCAGCGAGAGGCTGGGGAACCCCGGCTGCTCGATCCAGGCACGGACGATCGGTTCGACGTTCTCTCCCGACGCCTTCGAGAGCGCGCTCCACAGGTCTGCGGCGACGGCGTTTCCCTCGCGGTGCTCGCGGATGTAGGCGCGGACGCCCGCGCGGAAGGCCTTCGCGCCGAGGTAGCGCTCGATCATCCGGACGACCGCCGCTCCCTTCTCGTAGGTGATGAGATCGAAGTTCGCCGTCGCCTCGGCCGGGCTTCGCACTTCGGTGTAGATGGGGTGCGTGCTCGCGAGCGCATCGAGCGAGAGCGCCGAAGAGCGGCCCTGCTCGAAGCCGTGCCACATCTTCCACCCGGGCTTCCAGTCGTCGACGATCTGGTACGCCATCCACGTCGCGAAGGCTTCGTTCAGCCAGAGGTCGTCCCACCACGCCATCGTGACGAGGTCGCCGTACCACATGTGCGCGAGCTCGTGGCAGATCACCTCGGCGACGCGCTTCTGCTCGTTGAGCGTCACGGTGGACGGGTCGACCAGCAGCAGCGTCTCGCGGAAGAAGACCGCTCCCGCGTTCTCCATCGCACCCGCCTCGAAGTCGGGCGCCGCGACGAGGTCGAGCTTCGCGTACGGATAGGGAAGATCGAAGTAGCGCTCGAGCCGCGCGAGGGTCTCGCGCGCCGCCTCGAGCGCGAACCCCGTGAGGGCGCCCTTGCCGGGAACGTGCCAGACGCGGATCTCGGTCTTCCCGCAGCGAACGGGTGACGAGGAGTCGAGCGGGCCGACCGCGAGCGCGACGAGATACGTCGAGAGGGGCGGCGTCGGGAGCAGGTGCACGGTCCGTCGCCCGTCGCCTGCGGGCTCCTCCCGGCCGATCGGCGAATTGCCGACGACTGCATTCGACGCGGCAGTGGTCACCGCGACGTGGAAGCGCGCCTTGAACGCCGGCTCGTCGAAGCACGGGAAGAAGCGCCGCGCGTCGGCCGCCTCGAGCTGCGTGAGCGCGTAGCGATGCTCACCCGAGGCCGCGCGGTACAGGCCGCGCAGGTCCTCGCGCAGCTTCGCCGAGAACGAGAGCCGAAGCCGCGCGGGGCCCGCCGCGACCGGCCGCGGGAACGAGATCTCGGCCGTCTCTCGCGCGGGACGAAAGCGGATGCGGCCCTCCTGCGAATCGCCAGCGGCCTCGATCCGCGCCTCGCCGATCGCGAGGTCCGCGGCATGCAGCTCGATGCTTCGCCGCGCGCGGCCGAGCCGCAGCTCGATCGTCACCTCGCCGCGATACGCGTCGCTCGCCTGCGGATCGACCTCGACATGGAGGTCGTAGCGCACCGGGACGCAGTCGGTGGCCAGGCGAAGGCCCGTCCGCGGCACCGACTTCCGCCTTCCGGGCTTGCTTCCGGTCTTGCCAGCCGTCACGCAGCACCCCCCGGCGCCACGGCGGGCGCCGGGGGGGCATGATAACCGGGAGCGCGGCGCGTCCCTATCCGAGCATCACGGATCGACGGCCGTGCAGGGCGCCCCGCCGCACGTGTCGATCACGGCACCGCCCGTCTTCATGAACTCCGACTTCTGGAGCTGCGCCTTCGGGTCGCGCCGCGGCGTCTCGTGCGGGTCGACGCCGTAGGTCGGCGGCCGCGGCGGGATGATCGCGGTGGGCGGCGTCGGCGTTCCGCTGTCCCAGACGATCATCGCCGAGCCGTCGTACGGACCGGCCGGGAGCGGGTCGATCGCGAAGTACGCCTTGTTGGTCGGGTCGTCCGGGATCTGCTCGTCGAAGTGGCGGCCGGGTGCGAGCGCGGGCTGGTGGATGCGCGCACCCATCGACCGCGCCTCGACCTCGGCCGAGACGTTCGCGACCTGATGATCGCCGAACGCGACGTGGAGCAGGATCTTCTTGGGCGGCGTGTCGGGATAGGTGTCGCTCGTGACGTGAGTCGCGTTGCCGCTCGTCTCGACGCGGTCCCAGCTCATCTGCATCAGCGCCGTGTTGAGGCCGGTCTCGTACGGATCGGGGTACGAGGCCTTCATGAACAGGAAGAAGTCGTCGAAGTCGACGCTCCGGCGCAGCAGCGTGCTGTAGTTCATTCCGGGGACGCCGAGCACGGCCCGCGTGTAGTCCTGTGCGTAGGCCGCGAGCCCGCCGCCCGCGATCGCTCCCTGGCTGTTGCCGTCGTAGAACAGCTCGCTCGTGTCGATGATCGGATGGCCGCTGCCGTCCTGGAACGCCGCGTTCGACGCGAGGCCCGCCGGATGCTTCATCAGCCGGCCGAGCACGAGGAAGTCGAGGAAGCCCTGGTGCAGCCGATCGCTGAGCGCCGGGAAGAGCGAGAAGCTCGCGAGGATCGAGTAGACGGTCGGCCGATCGTCGCTGCTCATCCCGGCCCACTTCGTCGCGCAGTAGACGAAGTTGTACGTCGTCGTGATGTCGCGGATGTTCCGCGCGCCGACCTCGCTCTCACTTCCGAGAAGCCCGTGCCCGTAGAGGACGATTCGCGCCGGGTTCGCCGCCGTCGGAGTCGCCGGGATCGTGCAGCGGAAGGTCGCGACGAAGTCCTGGCTCGGGTCGCGCTCGGGGAGGCCATCGGCGCCGAGGCGCAGCCGCGATCCCGGGACGCCGCCGGCCGTCATGTAGAGCGGCACCGTGAACGTTCCCTGGACGCGCCGGAACTGCGCTGCGGGGTTGCCGTTGATGGAGTCCGTGTAGGTCGTGTTGCTCGTCACGGTGAAGGCCGGCGCGGCGTCACCGAGAGCAGCGAACGTCTCGTCGCGCATCTTGAGCAGGCGCTCCGACATGTTGCGCTTGCTGATGACGGTGAAGTCCCAGGCGAGGAAGAGATCCTCGCGGCCGATCCCGGCGCGTGCGAGCTCGGAGAACATCGTCTCCATCTTCTCGCGGCGCGCCTCGACGGCCGGGAGGAACGTCGGGATCCGGTCGCGGTAGACCTGGAACGCGCGCCGCGCCGGGATCGTCTCTCCGGCGGCGTTCTCGATCCTGCGCATCGCGACGATGTAGCGGTGCCCGTTCTCGAGGTTCTTCCCGACGCGCATGATGACGACGCCCGGTGCGAAGGGGTCCATCTCGGTCCAGAGCAGCCGGTGCTCGCCGGTGTCGGCGTCGACGAGCGCGATCGGCGCGTCGGGCTCGAGCGAGCGCGCGATCTTCGTGATGAGGACGGCGCCCGTCTTCGCGAGGTCGATCCCGTCGACGTAGGTGATGATCTTCGCGCCCGGGCTGAACCCGTCGTTGCGGTTCACCTCGGTCGGGTCGGTGTGGACGCCGAGGTAGTTGGCGGGCATCGAGTCGAGCGCGAAGTTCACGCGCAGCCCGGTGTCGGTGCTCGCGTCGGTCCGCGTGAAGCGGTCGTTCGGGAACGGGAACAGACAGCGCGAGGGGTCGAGCCAGTCGCAGCGGTCGGCGTTCGTGACGTCGATTCCGGGCTCCCACGAGAACGTCGCCGACGCCGTGGCGTCGGGCCGCCCGTCGCCGTCGCGGTCGACGGAAACGAAGAGCGAGCTGCGGCCGGGAAGGAGGTCCGCCGGGCCGAGGCTCGCCGTCGCCGAAGCGCCCGCCACTGCGAGCGGGACGGCGACGATGCTGCGCGCGCCGCCGTCGATCCCGCGAACGAGGTTCGCGTGAACGCTGCCGCCGGCGGCCAGGACGCTGCCGAGGTCGATCTCGACGGCGACGTTTCCGCTCGTGTCCGCCTGCGAGAGGTCGGCCGGCGAGAGGATCGCGAGGCGCGGCGCCTGCGAGCAGCTCGCGCCGGAGAGCCAGCCTGCGAGGACGACGACGGCCGCCGCGAGCGCGCGGCGGCCGGAGAGGTGGCTTGCGCGAGTCATTCTCCGCGGCCCCCCGCGCGCCGCGCACGCGCGAGCGCGACGAGGCCGGCGCCGACGAGCGCGAGGCTTGCGGGCTCGGGAACGGGAGTGAAGCTCGCGCTGTCGAGCCAGAAGCTCGACGTTGCGTTCGCCTCGCACGGCCCGGAGACGCAGAGCGTGAGCGCCATCGCCTCGATGTCGAAGAACGAGCTTCCGAGCGGCGCCGTGAGCGTGAGCCGCTGCTCGTGGAGGCCACTGTCGCCGATCTGGTTGGGGTCCGAGACGACGACGATCGGCGCCTGATTGAGGCCGGTCGGTGCGCCGCGCAGTGCGACGGGCAGCGTGAGGCCGTCGTTCTCGATCGAGAGGATGTCGATCGAGAAGCTCGTCACCGGCACCGCGAACGTGAAGTGGATCGTCGGCGCGAAGGTGTTGAGAAGGCCGTTGGCCGGCGAAGTCGCCCAGGTGCCGGCGGTCGGAAAGCCGGTGAGCGTCTGCGCGTCGGCCTCGGAGAGGACCAGCGCCGTCGACACCGAGACGCCGGGGAGCGACGCGGCCGCCACGTCCGAGAGCGACGCGAGGTCGTCGAAGCCGACGTCCACCGCGGCGGCCGGGCTCGCGGCGAGAAGCAGGCCGATCAACAGGGGGCACACAGACCTGGGAGCACGGGCAGACCACTTCACGCGGCACTTCCTCCTCGTTCAGGGAAGTGGCCGCGGAGCGGCGTTTGTGTCACGGAGGGGGGCGGGGTGCCTCAGGGCCCCGGCTGCGCCGCGGCCCCGCGCCGCAGCTCGGCCTCCGCGAGCTGCCGCAGGAACCCCGGATCTCCTGCCGCGATGCGCTGGAGGATGGCGGAGGCCTCCGGGCTCTCCATCGCGCCGAGTGACCGCAGGGCCGCCCGGGCCACCGCCGGGTCGGGGTCGGAGGTCCGCTCGGCGAGGGCCCGGGCGTGCTCGGCGTGCCAGGGATGGCCGAGGGCGTACGCGGCCTCGCGGCGCAGCGTCGCGTCCGGCGCGACCAGCAGGCTCGCGAGCCAGGCCGAAAGGCCGGCGTCCTGCGCCGCGGCCGCGGCCCGGACGAGCTGCACGCGCTCGGTCGTCCCGAGGGGCTCGGCCGTGAAGCCGCGGATCGTGGCGTTCGCGTCGAATCCGTGAACACCGTCGAGGACGCGCGCGAGCGCGACGCGCGTGGTGACGGGAAGGCCCGCGTCGCGCGCGAGCAGCGCCGAGAAGGGCGCGACGTTCGATGCATCGGGAAACAGCGCCATGAACAGCGCGTGCGCGTCCCGGGCGCGCACCAGCTCGGACATCGCGTCGTCGCGCAGCGGAGCGGAGCCCGAGCGCAGGCTTCGCAGCAACAGGCCCCGCAGCGCGGGCGCCGCAGCGGCTGCGGTCTTCGCCCCGAGATCGCGGTAGCCGACGACGGCCGACCGGATGGCCTCGCCGTCGGCTCCCGCGAGCTTCCACTCCTGCCCCGGCGGCTGGATCGTGAAGTACGGGAACCGCGCTGCGAGGCGCGAGAGCTCGGGCCGGCTGGCCGTCGATTCGAGAAAGATCAGCACCGTGTCGCCCGGCTGCCACCCGGGCAGGCCCTCGGCGTGCGGGAAGACGTCGAACCGCGCGGGCGGCGCTTCGCCGGCGATCGTCTCGACCGTTCGCAGCGTGAAGTATTCCTGCCGGTCCGAGCCGTCGGGCGCGCTCCACATCCGGATCGGAGACGCGACCTCGACGATCGCCGTCGTCGCGCTCGACTGAAGGAGCTGGCGCAGGCCGGGCTGCTGAACGACGACGTGCGCTCTCGCCGCGCCGGCGGCGAGGAGCAGCACGGCCGCGAGGCGTCTACTCATTCAGCTCGTCGAGGAGCGTCGTCATCACGCCCTCGAGCTGCGGATCGGCGAGCGCGCCGATGTTGTTGGCGAAGACCGTTCCGCAATCGAGCGTCGCCGCGAGCGGGCACTGGTCCTCCATCCCCTGCGCGACGTAGAACCAGCACTGATGACAGGTCGGGTTGAACTTCTCGGCCGGCATCTGGTAGCCGATCTCGTCGTTGCCGAGGCCCGCGAGGAAGCGGTGCTGCGCCTTCGTCATCCGCGCGCGGTAGCGATCGCCGATCTGCGGATCGAGCTCGTTCGGCGTGACGGCGATGTTGGCGCTCCCGATTCGCAGCGCGTTCACCTCGCTCGTGATGTAGCGCTTGCCGTCGGGCGCCGTGTCGAAGCCCCGGCGTCCGAAGACTCCCTGCAGGCCGGCGATGACGAAGAAGCCGTTCTGCACCAGCACCGAGACCGATCCCGAGCTGCGGGTGTCGATCGGCGGCGCGGCGTCCCACTGCGTCTCGCCGTCGAGCGCGATCGCCGCGCGATCGGCGAGCTTCTCGCCGATCGCCTGCGCCATCTGGAAGGTCCTCCGCGGCAGCGGCTGGCCGTTCGGGCCTGCGACGTCGACGTCGAGCGGCCCCTGCAGCACGCCGAGGTCGGCGCTCATGTAGATCGCCATCCCGCCGTAGCGGCTCTCGATCGCCTCGCGCATGAAGTGCGGGAAGTCGGACGTGATGAGGTGGTTTCCGCTTCCGAGAGACTCGGGGTGGCTCGCGAAGTTGACGAGCGTCGCCATCACGGGCCCGCCGCCGCGCTTGCGGATCTGGAACGCCGGAACGCTCGAGTTGATGATCTCGCCGGGGTCTCCCTGCACGACGATCGGGCCGCTGCCGGGAGGCGCCGGGTTGAACGGGTTCTCCGGATCGACGAGCAGGTAGGGAATCGTCATCGCCTGCAGCACCTCGCCGTCCGCGACGAGGTCGGTGTGCGGCGGAAGCGACGTTCCCGCGGTCGATCCCGTCGCGAACTTGATCTCGGCCGGCTCGAGCGCGGCGTTCGCTTCGGCGATGCAGTCGGCGACGCTCTGGTTCACGAAGTCGAGGTAGCCGAGGTCGACGCCGGTCGTCAGCTCGTCGGGACCCCACAGGCCCATCGTGTCCGGCCCCTCGTGAACGTGCGTGCTGGTGACCGTGATCGAGTCGAGGCCGAGCGCCGGGTCGACGAGGCTGCGGATCGCCTGGATCTCGTTGTTGAAGTAGCCGATCGTGTCGAGCACGAAGAGCGCGATCTTCTTGCCGCGCGACTCGAGGACGACGCCGCGCGCCCACGTGTCGTCGTGAACGCCGGTGGCATGCCGGTCGTTGTCGAAGCCCGCCATGTAGATCGGGTCCGTGTGGTTGACGCCGACGACGGGCGTGATCTTGCGCTTGCACGCTGCCGCCCGGAGTGAAGCGTCCCACGTGAAGGTCGAGGTCATCAGCACGTCCGGCCGGCCGTCGCCGTCGCGGTCGATGCGGACGAAGAGGGTGTTGCGGCCCGGGGAGAGGTCGGCCGGCGAGAGCTGCGCGCTGGCGGCCGTTCCGGCGACGGCGAGCCGCGCGTCGAGCGACGCGATCTTCTGCGGCGGGAAGTCGACGCCCGAGAGCAGCGATGCGCCGACGCTGCCGGGAGGCGTGACGGCCGTGCCGAGCTCGATGCTGACGGCGACCTCGCCGTCGGCCGCGACGGTCGAGAGGTCGGACGGAGACAGGATGGAGGGCTGCGGAGGTGCGGCGCAGTTGTTTCCGAGGCCTCCGACGGCCCCCGCCAGCACCAGCGCCGTCCAGATCTTCGCGTTCATGGCCGTCCTCCCTCGCTCGGGCTCCGCAAGTCAAGTGGGCGCGCAAGCCGGATTGTGGCACGAAGGCCCCCTTTTCCGTGACACATTCGCACCCGACCGACCACCTCCTCCTACGGGACATCCACCACGGAGGCAGCGGTGCAGACTACGCGGAAGACGGTGCGGAAGACGGTGCGGAGGACGACGCGGAGGACGATGCGGGTCGGGAATGGGATCACGAAGTGGGCCGCGGCAGCGGCGGCGGCAGGGTGGATCCTCGGGGGGTTCTCCGGGGCGGCGTCGGCGACCCCGGAGCCGGTGAACGGCCGTGACACGCGCGTCACGGTGACGGGCGCCGACGAGCTGGCGGGGCTCGGGATCGGCCTCTCGTCGAACGCGCCGGTCGACGGCGTCGGCCGCCTCGTCTTCGCGATCACCGGCGGAATCTTCGACTATCCGTTCCTCGACGGAACGCTCGAGCACCAGGCCGACCAGGCCCTGACCCTCACGCGGGCCGGGACGACGGTCGATCTCGACCATCTCGTGATCGACACGACCGGTGTCGACTTCCTCCTCTTCGCGACGGCGACGGTGACGCCCGGCGGCGGCGGGCCGGCGCTCGTGGTGCCGGGCCTTCCGTTCGCGACGCTCACGCTCTGCAACTTCCCGGTGATCTTCCCGCCGTGCGTCAACAACGACGGGAGCTACCAGGCCGACGGCTACGGGCTGCTCGTGACGCCGGACGCGGCCGACCTCATCGGCGACGCCTTCGGGATCGATGCGAGCTCGCTCACCGACACACAGTTCGGGATCGCGAGCCTCGCCATCACGGTCGTTCCCGAGCCCGGCACGCTCGCGCTCGCCGGCGCGGGCCTCGCGGTGCTCGCAGCGGCCCGCCGCAGGAGCGCCGCCTGAGGGCGCGACTCGCCCTCGCAGGCATCGCGTCTCTCGCGCTCGCTCTCGCCGGGTCCCAGTGTCAGCCCACTGCGGGGCCGGCGGGAACGCCGCTCGCAATGGCGGGGCTCGCGGCGCCCGTTCGGGTCGTGACCGACCAGCTCGGGGTCCCGCACCTCTACGCCGAGAACGATCTCGACCTCGCACGAGCGCAGGGCTACGTGCACGCGCGCGACCGCTTCTTTCAGATGGACGCGACGCGCCGCGAGGTGAGTGGCGACCTCGCCGAGCTGCTCGGCCCCGGCGCGCTGAGCGGCGACATCCAGAACCGCACCATCGGCCTGCGCCGTGCGGCGGAGCGCTCGTACGCGCTCCTCAGCGATCGCGAGAAGGCGATCCTCGACGCGTACGCCGCGGGTGTGAACACCTGGCTCGACACGAACCCGCTGCCGCCGGAATACGCCGCCGTCGAGCTCACGCACGCGCGGCGCTGGAACGCGATCGACACGCTCGCGATCGGCAAGGGCATCTCGGCGAGCCTCTCGCTCGACATCGACGCCGGCCTCGTCGAGAAGCTCGACGCCTACGTGACGACGGGAGCGAAGGCTCAGCCTCCCTTCGACGGCCGAAGGCTTCTGTTCGAGGACGTCGAACGCGCCGCGCCGATCGACGGCGTGTCGACCGTCCCCGACGCCACCGGCGGCTTTCCCTTCCTCACCGCGAGCGCGGCGAAGAGGGAGCGGCGCTTCGTCGCCGACGCAGCGAAGGCCGTTCGCCGCTTCCGCGAGAAGGCTGCGAGCTCGAAGCTCCTCGCCCTCGCGATGGACCGCCGCGACAGCTTCGTCGGCAGCAACGAATGGGGCGTCGGCGCTTCCGCGAGCGAAGCGGGCGTCCCGATGATCGCGAACGACCCGCACCTCGCGCTCGACTGGCCGTCGACGTTCTACGAGAACCATCTCGTCGTGAGCGCCGACCCCGTGGCCGGTCCGATGAACGTGAGTGGAGTGACGTTCGCCGGCGTCCCGTCGGTGATCCTCGGCCAGAACGAGCGCATCACCTGGGGCGCGACGACCAACCCGATGGACGTCACCGACCTGTTCCGCGACCGCATCGTCCGCGGCGCTCCGGGCTGCACCGCGACGTTCTGCATCGAGAGCGAAGGCCAGCTCCATCCGGTCGACGTCCAGGTCGGCACCTACTTCGTGAATCAGCCCGGAAACGGCGTCCTCGACGACGTCGTGAACGCGAACGTTCCGCTCGACCGCTCGCTCATCCTCACCGTTCCCTTCCGCAGCTTCGGCCCGATCGTCGACGCCGACGACTTCAGCTTCTTCATCGGCGGCGTCCCGGAAACGCACGTGCTCGTCCTCCAGTACACGGGGTTCCACGGAACGGGCGAGGTCCAGACCTTCCTGCGCTGGGCGCGGGCGCGAAACCTCGCCGAGTTCCGCGAGGGCCTCTCGCACTTCGACGTCGGCAGCCAGAACTGGGCCTACGCCGACGCCGACGGAAACCTCGCGTACTTCACGAGCGCCGAGCTGCCGCTGCGGCGCGACCTCGAAGACGGTGCGGTCGCGGGCCTTCCGCCGTTCTTCGTTCGAGACGGCTCGGGGCCGAACAACTGGATCCCGGATCCGGCGCGCTCGCAGGGGCAGGCGATCCCGTTCGCGGTGCTCCCCGAAGCCGAGATGCCGCAGACGATCAATCCGGCGAACGGATTCTTCGTGAACGCGAACAACGACCCGGCGGGAACGTCGCTCGACAACGACCCGATGAACCAGCGGCGTCCCGGCAAGCCTTCGGCGATCTACTACCTGAACGGGGGCTACTCGGACGGGCTTCGCGCAGGGAGGATCACGCGCCTCGTCCGCGCGAAGCTCGCGGGCGGCGGGAAGATCTCGCTCAGCGAGCTGCGCGAGATGCAGGGCAACAACCAGCCGCTCGAGGCCGAGCTGCTGACCCCGCACGTCGTCGCCGCGTTCGCGAGCGCACAGCGCGCCGGAGCGCCGCCCGAGCTCGCTGCGCTCGCGGCCGACCCGCGCGTCGCCGAGGCGGCGGCGCGGCTCGCGGCATGGGACTACACGACGCCGACGGGCATTCCCGAGGGCTACGACGCGGGCCACCTGCACGGCCAGCGGATGCCGTTCGTCTCGGCGCGCGAGGCCGCCGCGAGCGTCGCAGCGACGATCGAGAACGTCTGGCGCGCGAAGCTCATCAAGCGATCGGTCGACGCGACGCTCGCGCGTGTCGGAGTCCCGGCGGTCAGCAGCACCGACTCGCTGAAGGCGCTGCTCCACCTGCTCGCCCGGCAGCCGTTCACGGGAGTCGGCGCTTCGGGCGTCGACTTCTTCCCCGAGCCCGCCGCGCTCCCGCCCGCCGACCGGCGCGACGTCGCGATCCTCACCGCGCTTCGCGACGCGCTCGACGCGCTCGCCGGCGACGACTTCGCGACGGCGTTCGCCCGCTCGGCGAGCCAGGACGACTACCGGTGGGGAAGGCTGCACCGCATCACGTTCGACCACCGGCTCGGCGGCGCGTTCTCGCTGCCGCCCGCTGCGGGCTTCAGCGATCTCGCGCCGGGCCTTCCGGGCCTCGCGCGCGACGGTGGCTACGAGGTCGTGAACGCCTCGGGCGTGAGCGCGCGCGCCGACCGCGAGAGCTCGTTCCGCTTCGGCGGGGGGCCTGTTCGGCGCTACGCGGGCGCGGCCGGGGCGCTGCGCACCGACGGCGCGCGCGTCATGGGCTTCAACACGATCGCGGGCGGCTCGTCCGGCGTCCCGGGCCATTCGCTCGCGGCCGCGCAGCTCGGCGACTGGCTGACCGCCGACCAGCATCCCGTGACGATGCTCCCCGCCGAGGTCGAGGCCCGGAGCTGGTCCGTCGAGCGCTTCGAGCCCGCGCCGTAGCCGGCGCGCTCGTGCCGTCGCCTCGCGGCCGCGGCGCCGGCTCGCGCCGCCGTTACACTCGCGCTCCGGCGACGTGAGGCGGCGCGGGCCGCGGCGGGGCCGGCACGGGTCCGGAGTGCGTCCGGCGGAAGGGGAGAATGGACCGGCGCGAGATGCTCCGATCGCTCGCGAGCGGCGGCTTCGACGTCATCGCGATCGGCGGCGGCGCGAGCGGCCTCGGGGTGGCCGTCGACGCGCAGACGCGCGGGTATCGGACGCTCCTGCTCGAGCAGGACGACTTCGCGAAGGGAACGTCGAGCCGCAGCACGAAGCTCGTCCACGGCGGCGTCCGCTATCTGCAGCAGGGCAACATCGGCCTCGTGCTCGAGGCGCTTCGCGAGCGCGGCCTGCTGTGCCTCAATGCGCCCCACCTCGTCCATCCCCTCGCGTTCATCGTGCCGCGCTACCGCTGGTGGGAGGGGCCCTTCTACGGGGTCGGGCTCAAGGTCTACGACGTCCTCGCGCAGTCGCTGAATCTCACGCCGTCGCGCCTGCTCGACTACGACGAGACGATCCGGCACATCCCGAACCTGCAGAAGGAGCTGCTGCTCGGCGGCGTCATGTACCACGACGCGCAGTTCGACGACGCGCGCCTCGCCGTCTGCCTCGCGCAGACGGCGGCCGACCACGGAGCGACCGTCCTCAACTACGTTCGCGTGACGGGCCTTCTCAAGGAGGACGGCCTCGTTCGCGGCGTTCGCGCGCGCGACGTCGAGACGGGCGACGACTTCGAGGTGCGCGCGCGCGTCGTCGTGAATGCGACCGGCATCTTCTCGGACGCGGTCCGTCGCATGGACGCGGAGACCGCCGAGCCCGTGGTCGCGCCGAGCCAGGGCGTCCACATCGTCCTCGAGCCGCGCTTCCTCGCGCGCGACACGGCGATCATGGTGCCGAAGACGGACGACGGCCGCGTGCTGTTCGTGATCCCGTGGCACGACCGCGCGCTCGTCGGAACGACCGACACCGAGATGAAGACGGCCGAGCTCGAGCCTCGGCCGCGGCGCGACGAGATCGACTTCATCCTGCGCAACGCGGCGCGCTACATGGAGCGCGACCCTCGCCCCGCCGACATCCTCAGCGTCTTCGCGGGGCAGCGCCCGCTGGTGCGGATGGGCGGGACGCTCGAGACCAAGAAGATCTCGCGCGAGCACGTGGTCGAGATCTCGCGCACGGGCCTCGTGTCGCTGATGGGCGGGAAGTGGACGACCTACCGCAAGATGGCCGAGGACGCCGTCGACGATGCCGCGACGGTGGGGGGCCTGCCGCCGCGAAAGTGCGCGACCGAGGATCTGCGCCTTCACGGCTGGCTCGCGGCCGGCGATCCCGCCCTCCCGAAAGAGGGCTGGATGCGGATGTACGGAAGCGATGCGCCGCGCGTCGCGGCGTTCCTCGACTCCGATCCCGCGCACCGCGAGAACCTGCACCCGCGGCTTCCGTACCGGTGCGGGCAGCTCCGCTGGGCCGTCCGCCACGAGATGGCGCGCAGTCTCGAAGACCTGCTCTCGCGCCGCACGCGAAGCCTCGTCCTCGATGCGCGCGCCGCAATCGAGGCCGCGCCGCGCGCCGCGGCGATCCTCGCCGACGAGCTCGGCCAGGGCGCGGCGTTCGCGCAGTCGCAGCTCGATGCCTTCGTCGAGCTCGCGGGCGCGTATCTTCCGCCGGTGGAGTAGGGCGCGGCGCAGCCGGTCGCGCCCGAAATCGGACGCAGCGAGCGTTCAGAGAAGCTCGACCCTCGCTCGTGCGCCCCCGATCTCGACGAGGCGGGTGTCCGTGGTGAGCAGGCGAGCGCCGAGGACCTCCGCCAGCGAGAGGTAAGCGGCGTCGTACGCAGACGCGTTGTGGCGGAGCTCCCAGATGCGGTCCAGGAACACGTCGTGCGGGTAGCGGTTCAGATCGAGATCCTGAAGGTCCTCGAGAGCCTCGCCGGCGCGCACTTCGTCGATCTCCCCGCGTGTGACGTAGCGCCGGAGCACCTGAGCGACCTCGAGATCGAGCAGGTGAGGCGCGTGCAGCGTCTCTTCCGGCCGGGCGATGCGCTCGGCGACGCGGTTTCCTCGGTCCGTGCCGAGCAGCAGCTCGAGGACGGCCGAGGCGTCGAGGACGATCACCGGCGATCGCGCTCGGCGCGGACCGCCTGCGCCGGCGACGGTCGCGGCCGGACGGACGTTCGCCTCGCGAGGCGTCGCAGCAGATCCTGTCGGGTGGGTCTCTCCAGCGACCGGCGCAGCTCCTGCAGCAGGTAGTCGGACACCGACATCCCGGCCAGCGCGGCGCGGGCCTTCAGCTCGCGGTGCAGATCCTCGGGGACGTTGCGAACCTGGACCATCGGCATGCAGGAAGTCCATCTGCATGCGAATCGCATGCAACCATGCGATTGCGATGAAGCCCGCACTTCCGCGACCGGCGCCGGGGCAGGACCTGCGGCGGCGGGGCTACAGGAACACCGGATAGATCGCGTTCGCGGCGAGACCGAGGACGAAGAGCGCGCCGCAAAGACGCGTGAAGACGAACGCCCACGCGACGTACCACAGCGGCCAGAGCGGGTAGTTCTCCGGCTTCTCCGCCGGGGGCGGCGATCCCTGAACGCGCAGCAGGCCGCGCAGCTTCGGCGCGGCGGCGAAGACGGCGAGCGTCCAGACGCCGAGCGTTCCCGTGAGCACGAGTACGAGGACGAGCGCGAAGAACGAGACCATGAGGAGCTGATTGAGAAAGCGCGCGCGATCGGCGCCGAGGAGCACCGGCAGCGTGTGGATGCCCTTCGCGCTGTCGGCGTCGTGCTTGTCGATGTGCTTTCCGATGAGAACGGTCGTCACGAGGATCGCGTACGGAAGGCTCGCAGCGAACACCCATGGATGGAGGGTTCCGGTCGTCACGAAGTAGGTGCCCGCGATCATGAGCGGTCCCCAAACGATCGCGACTCCCGGCTCTCCCCAGCCGTGGTGCTTGAGCTGGAGCGGAGGCGCGACGTAGAAGACGCTGATGAACAGACCGAGCAGCGCGAAGACGACCACGAGCGGCCCGCGCGCCTGCGTGAGCCAGACGAGGATGCCGAGGTCCGCGAGGTTCACGGCCGCGATCGCGGCGAGCAGGCCGCCCTTCGACACGAGCCCCGAGAGGATCGGGTGCGGCGCGTACTGCCCGCGCACGTAGCTCTCGCTGTCGACGCCGCCGACCGTGTCGAAGTAGTCGTTGATCATGTTGTTGGCCGCGTGCGCGAGGACGAGCCCCGCCAGCGCCGCAGCGAAATAGAGCCAGTTCGCGCTCGCCGGCGTCGGCCCGGCCGCCGCCAGCAGGCCGCCGATCGCCGCCGACGTGATCGTCATCGGGAAGACGCTCGCGCGGATGATGAGCAGCCACTTCGAGACGAAGTCCATCTCCTGCCCGGCGGGCAGGTTCTGGGTCGTGAGCACGCTCTTCCAGCGCTCGGTCAGCGTCGCCATGGGGACCTCCGGGGGACAAAGCGTCGCAGGCGGCGAGTGGGGGAGCAAGGCGGACGGGAGGCGAGTGGACGCGACTCCCGGGTGGCCGTGACCTCGCGCCGCCCGCTCGACCGACGACGGGCCGGACCTCACGCGGGGAGCCCGTCGAGCGCCGCGGACCGGCGCCCGGCGTCGAGCGCGTTCGTGGCGCTGCGTCGCACGTGCGTGTGACGCGCGCGGCGGTTCGGCACGAAATAGGCGAGAACGCGAGAGATTTCGGCGATCTCTGCCACTTCGCGAGAGAAACGACCACCTCCTCGAAGAGCGGTTCTCGTGGGATCCGTTCGCAAAGCGCAACGAAGCCCCGCGTGGGCTGGGCGTCGCAGTGAGGAGTGACATGTCGAAGCGGAAGTGGTGGCTGGAAAGCCTCCTGTTGGTGGTGGCCGGTCTGCTGAGTGCGAACGGAGCCGAGGCTGGGCTCATCTCGGGGCAGCCGGCGCGAGATCTGTTCGAGGCCGCCGTGACCGGGTCGGGCTACGCGAAGGTGACGTTCGCGTACCCGAGCGGGACGTATCTCACGACCCAGATCGCAGGCCTCAGCTTCGCGACGATCCGGAACTACAACGGCACCCCCACCAGCGCTCCGGTGTACGTGTCGGGGTTCTCGGGGCGGACGCAGACGATCGTTGGTACGCCGTGCAGCGGCGGCTGCTCGGACGACGGCCGATACGCCTACCAGGTCGTCTTCACGACGCCGCAGCGCGCGGCCGGGGTCCAGCGCAACTGGAACCAGTGGTCCCGAACGCGTTTCTATGCGCCGGACGGCTCGCTCCTCGGCGAGGGTGCTGGGTCTGGCTACTTCGGCTTCTTCGCCGACGGCGCAGGCAACACCGCGAGCTTCGTGAAGCGCATCGAGTTCGACGGCGTGCGCGATCCGAGCGCGAACACGATCCAGGTCGGCTACAGCGACGACCTCATCTACGGCCTCGGCGCGATTCCCGAGCCCGGCACGGCGAGCCTGCTCGCGGCCGGACTGTCGGGTGTCGCCGCGCTGCGCCGCCGGAGGGCGTGAGACCGGCCGTCGCCGGGAGCGCCGAGCGCCGCATCGGGCGTAACCGCACGTGTCACACGAGCGTGCGATCCTCGCGTTGCGCTCGTAGAGAGCCGGCGCCGGCGCCACGAGCGCGCCGGAGGAAGCTCATCCCGCGCGGACCGAAGAAGCCTCGCATCCCGCAGCCGCGCGCGTGCGGTCTCCGCGTCCCCGGCCACGACGTGCACTTCGTCCAGGCGTGGCTCGCCGGGGAGAGCGAGATCGGCGAAGCCGTGATCGAAGACGTCGCGAACGACGGGACGATCCCCTTCGCCGATGGTCGCAAGCGATGAAA
The DNA here is from genome assembly GCA_041912475.1 of Myxococcota bacterium. Taxonomy (GTDB): domain Bacteria; phylum Myxococcota_A; class UBA9160; order UBA9160; family UBA9160; genus MYXO. The sequence continues at coordinate 5,429 of JAYRMX010000065.1, read as the reverse complement.
CCACGACCCCGCTCGGCTCCGCGCCCTCGCGGTGAGGTGTGGCGCTCGCGTCGTCCTGCGATCGCACGGCGTCCTCGAGGTTCCGGACGGCACGCGCCGCGGCTACCTCGTCTGCCTCGGCGAGCGCACGACGCCCTGCGACCGGGACGCCGCCACGCCGCGGCCCGGAGAGTCGGTGGTCGACGAGCTGCTTCGCCGTGACGGTGTCCTTCGTTCGTGGCGCGAGGCCCGCGCCGAGGTCGAGCTGGCGGACGCTGCGCGCAAGGCCTCGCCGCGGTCTGCGAGGCCGCGCGGTGAAGCTCCACCGCATCGGACAGACCGAGGTCTGTCATCTCTGGAACCTCGTCGCCGAGGAGACGCGCGAGGGCGACGTCTACCGAAGGCTCCTCGAGAAGCTCGAGCAGGCGCGGCAGGCGCTGGGCGGCCAGGTCTTCGACGTTCTCGGAAAGCTCCAGTTCGAGGGCAGCGCGCTCCGCGATCTCCTGATCGAGGCTGTTCGCTACGGCGACCTCCCAGAGGTGCGCGCTCGTCTCACTCGCGAGGTCGAGGGAGCGGTCGACCGCAGCCGGATCCAGGACCTGCTCGAAGACCACGCGCTCGCCCACGACGCCATGGACGCGAGCCGCGTTCCTAGGATCCGCGAGGACATGGAGCGCGCCGAGGCGCGGAGGCTCCAGCCTCACTACATCGAATCCTTCTTCCGCGAGGCGTTCGCACGGCTCGGCGAGATCGCGCTCGAAGGCCAGATCTCGGCCCTGCCCCCCGTCGCCCTCGGCGGCGTGCTCGTCGTGCCGCAAGGCCTCCTCTACGCGATGGCGGGCCGCGCTCGCGCGGAGGCCGCGAATCCGATCGACACGCAGGCGAGCGCCGCCCGCGCCCGCGGGATCGTGATGGAGATCGAGCGGCGCCTCGGCTTCGAGCCCACCGACCGCGAAACCGAGAAGCTCGGCTACGACATCGAGAGCCGGATTCCGGGCACGGGCCGCCTGCGTTTCCTCGAGGTGAAGGGGCGCGTGTCCGGCGCCGACACGATCACCGTCACCCGCAGCGAGATCCTCTGCTCACTCAACAAGCCCGACGAGTTCATCCTGGCGATCGTGGAGTTCATGGAAGGTGACAGGCATCGGGTGCACTACGTGCGCACTCCCTTCCAGCGGGAGCCAGACTTCGGAGTGACGAGCGTGAACTACGCGTTCCCGGAGCTGATCGGGCGGGCGGAGGAGCCGGCGTGACGCCGCCGGGCGCCCTTCGCCTTGCCATATGATAGCTACCGCGGTACATATCTTGTCATGACGAAGACGAAGCTGGAAGAGGAGGGCGAGCGGGAGCTCCGCGCCAAGATCTTCCGCACGGGCCGCAGCCAGGCCGTCCGCCTTCCCAAGCAGGTGCGCTTCGAGGAAGACCAACGGGAGGTGCGGGTCCGGCGAGAGGGTAGCCGGGTCATCCTCGAGCCCCTCGACGAGTGGCCGGCGGGGTTCCTCGAGGCGCTGGGGAGCTGCCCGGACTTTCCGGAGCCTCCCGAGCGGTCCCCGCTCCGCGAGGCGCGGGACCGTTTCGGTCGCTGAGTGCAGTTCCTTCTCGACACGGACACCATCAGCTTCGCACTCCGAGGCCAGGGTGGCGTCGGGGAGGCGCTGCGTCGCCGCTCGCCCTCGGAGGTGTGCACGAGCTCGGTCGTCGCAGGCGAGCTCGAGCTGGGCGTCGTGCGGCGAGGCTCTCGCAAGCTGCGGCGCGAGCTCGATGCGCTCTACTCGGGCCTCGAGGTGATCCCGTATGACCTCGAGGCCGCCCGCCGCTACGGCCGCCTCGCGGCGACGCTCCTCGACGGCGGTGTCGCGATCGGGGTCGAGGACACGATGATCGCCGCGCACGCGCTCTCGCGCGGACTGATCCTCGTCACGCACAACCGCAAGCACTTCGACCGTGTGAGGGGCCTCCGCGTGGAGGACTGGTTCTGACGGGGTCGAGCCGCCGGCATTCCCCGAGTCCACGTCGAGAAGGGCCAAAGCGGACAGATCCTCGCGCGTCAGGCCGACCGAAGCCTCCTGCGGGAGTTGCGCGACGCAGATCTCGCCCGGATGGAGGGGCGGCGGCGATGGGCACGCTGGTTTCCGGTCGGGGGGAGGCGAGAAGGCCGGGCCCAAGACCGCAAAGACGAGCAAACCCGGAGCATAGAAATGACCGTAAACCGTGTAAGACTAATGAGTTCTATGCTCTGTAATAGGCGTGGACACCCCGATTTCCGGTGCAAAGGAGCCGCCCCGGCCCCGCGCGGCTGCGCTTCCTCGCGGCGAACGGGCGCGTGTCGAGCGCAGGAGCCAGCATGACTGAGCAGGCCGTGGTCGCCCAACTCGACGTGGATCGGCGCGAGCTGAGCGAAGGGCTCCGCAGGCTCGCCCGGCACGTAAAGCTTTCCAAAGCTGGGGAGGCCATCCTGCGATTCAGCGACGGTTACCTCACCATCCGAATCGGCGGAGCGGAGATCGTGGCCGCTGCGACCGGCATCTGGCCGGGCGAGGCACGCCTCAGCGGCGCGTTCGTCATGGCGATCGCGAAGCACCTTCCCAGCTCGGACCCGGTCCCGCTCCGTGTGGAGGCGGGCCGCTTTTTCGTGGCGGGAACGTCCATCCTCTGTCAGTGGCAGAAAACTGGCGCCGCCCAAGTGGAGATCCCGATCGGCGCTCCGCTCTGGGAGATCGTACGGATCGGGGCAAAGTACACAGACGCGACGCTGGAGCAGTCAGGCATTCTCGAGCGGGTTGAGGAAGCTCGCGGATAGAGCAACTTTTCTTCTGTAAGAGCCTTCCGGAAGGTCGTTCGCCCCGCTCGTGGTTGGTTTTCGTTCCGATCTTCGAGTAACGTAATTGTGTGTCAGTTGCCGTGCTGGGGGTTGCGCCCTCCCGCCTGCAAGGCGTCCGGGGCCAGGTACACGCGGCCCGTCCCCCACTCCTCGCTGATCTCCGCCGCGAGCGCCGAGACCAGCCGCAGCAGCGACGCCTCGTTCGGGAACAGCGTCGCCACCCGCGTGCGCCGCTTGAGCTCCCGGTTCACCCGCTCCATGCCGTTCGTCGTCCTCAGCCGCCGGCGATGCGGCTCGGGCACCTGGAAGACCGTCAGCCCCTCCGGCACCGCCGTCTCCATCCACGCCGAGAGCGCCGGGGCCACCGTCCGGTACTTCTCCACCGTCTTGTGCAGCCGCTCCTGCGCCTCGGCCAGGTCCGTGGCGTTGAAGACGCCCCGCAGATCTCGCGCCACCTCCATCCGCATCGAGACCCGCGGCACGTAGCCCTGCGCGTTCTGCTGCAGGTGGAACTGGCACCGCTGCCACGGCAGGTTCGGAAACACCGCCCGCCGCGCCGCCCGAAGCCCCGCGTGGTCGTCGCTCGTGAGCAGCCGCGTCACGACGAGCCCCCGGCTCTGCAGCGACTCGAGGAAGGCCCGCCAGTGGACCTCGGCCTCGGACAGCGACACCGAGGCCCCGAGCAGGATCCGCCGCCCGTCGTCCTCCCGCACCCCCAGCGCCAGCAGCACGGCGCAGTCCACCACCGCGCCCCCGTGGCGCATCTTCTCGTAGCGCGCGTCCAGGATCAGGTCCGTGCACCGCGGGAGCCTGCGCTCCCGCCACGCCGCGAGCTCGGCATCGAGCGCCGCCGTCGCCCGGGAGACCTGCGCCGAGCTCACCTCGAGCCCGCACAGCTGCTCCATCACCGCCGTCACCTTCCGGGCCGACACCCCCTGGGCGTACATCTCTGCCACCGCGAGCTCGAGCGCCCGCTCGCTGCGCTCCCCTCGCTCGAGGGCCTGCGGGTACCACGACAGGGCCTCCCGGCCCGGCAGGGCCCGCACCTGCGGGATCGAGAGCGCGAGCTTGCCGAGCCGGGTGCTCACCGTCTTCGGCTTGAAGCCGTTCGCGTGGCCCGCGCGCTCCGTCGTGCGCTCGTTCGGCACCGCGCCGAGCAACGCCGCCCGCTCGGCTCGCATCGCTTCGTTCAGCAGCAGCTCGAGCGCCTTCCCCATGCCCCCGAGCCCTTCCTCGCTCAGCACTTCCATCGCCTGCTCCGCCGCACTAGCCTCGCCGTCGTGGTGGGTCATCTCGCCTTTCTCCCTTGTTGGTCTTGCAACCCAAAGGAGAGCGGGATCGGCCCACCATCTCAACCCTACACCGGGAAGAGTAGGAACTTACAGAAAGAAGGATGCACTAACCGACAACCCCCCCCGCAGAGCACCCGCTTCTTCTTCCTAGGCGCCGGCGCCGGCAGTGCTGATGAGATTCGGAAGCGCCGCCCCGCCGTGATCATCAGCAGAGAACGTCTCTCGAGCCGTGTCTCCCGCCGGCCGTCGGCGGACCGGCAGGTAGCTCTCTCGCATCACCTACGAGCGAGGGGGACCTTCCGGGACGCCAGGAGGCGGCGATCACGAGTCAGCAGGGGAACCCGGTGGACGAAGCTCGTCGCAGCGATGATCTCGTCGGCCGGATCGCTCTTGAAGTCGAGACCTCGGATGGCGCGACAGATCTCCAGCGTGATGGGCCAGACGTGGATCGGCGCGAGAAGGCGCAGGAATCCGGCGTCGTCGAGATCGATCGTGATCCTTCCGAGCTGCGCCAGCTTCGCGATCTCCCAGAGAGAGATCGCCGAAATGCTCCAGGGATGGGCGGAGAGCAGTCGCTGCTCGCGCGGGGTCAGGTCTCCCGCCAGCGCGTACAGGAGGACGTGCGTGTCAAGATTCAGCATCCCACCGCAGCCCGGTCGAGAGGATGTCCTTCTTGATCGTGAGCTTTCCCCGCAGCGCCCCGATCAGGGACGCATGCTGGTTGGCGATCCGGATCAGCTTGGCGACGGGCTTGCCGTGCTTGGTGATGATGATGCCGTCCGGGCCCACCTCGTCGAGGAGGGCGAGACATTGCTCCTTGAACCGGGCAGCGCCGATCTTCCGCATGCCGGGAGCCTACCATGTCCACTCTTGATGGCCAGTCATATTTTGTGACCGGTCTTGGGCCAGTTCGGGCCTGACGGCGCAACCGTACAATCGTCCGGGGACAATCCGATGGAGATCTTTCCCGGCATTTCGATCTACCCTGCGATCCGCTTCGGCAAGCCCTGCATCGCGGGAATCCGCGTGGATGTTGCGACGCTCCTGGGAGCGCTGGGGGCGGGCGAGAGCACCGAAGCCGTGTGCGAAGCTCATGTGCTCAGTCGGGAGCAGGCCCTGGCCGGAACCTGCCAACGACTTTGAGACACTCGTCGATCGAATTTAGTGAGCACCTCCTTTCTGTCGGTCCGCCTGAGGCGGGTTGATGTAGACCGCTTCGGGCAGGGCCGGCACCCTGGGCCGGCCGCACGGGAAGCGGTGGGGTCGAGCTTCGTAGGCCTGGTCGAGGACCTGCTGTCGCCGGGCCAGGATCGCCGCGGCGCGCCCGAAGTAGACGT